>JBNLCM010000197.1:0-2394 GCA_050303815.1 Rhodocyclaceae bacterium | reverse complement strand
GTCTCGCGGTCGAGCTGGGTGGCGCGCATGGTCAGGCCGAGCCTGGTCTTTGTCATCAGCGCCCAGAGCGCGAAGAGCACCGCGCCCGCAGCGACGATGACGAAAAGCTTGTAGCTGGTGACCGAAAGGCCCCAGGGCCAGGTCACGCCCTTCTCGAAATCGTACCAGGGGAGTGCAAGGCGCGCGTTGAAAGGCGGCTCGACGGGGCGTGCGTCCGGCCCGTAGGTCATCAGCGTGACCTGCTGGATGATGTAGAGAAGGCCGATCGTGGCGACGATGGTGCGTTCCGGGTCGTACTCGATCCGTTTCAGCACCGTCATGTCGGCCGCCGCCGCCAGAAGCCCCACCGCGACGGGCGCCAGCACCAGAGCCGCGACGTAGCCCCAGCCGAGCGACGAGGCGACGAACCAGGCGCCGACGGCGCCCAGCATGTAGAATTCGCCATGCGCGACGTTGACGACGCGCATGACGCCGAAGGTGAGGCTCAGCCCCGACGCCATCAGCGCGAGCACGGCAGAGAGCACCGCGCCCTCGATGAGGGCGAGCATCAGGTGGGGGCCGAAGTCCATTCTACGTGCGGGCGGGCGTCAGAACGCCTGCGTGGTGTAATCCACCTCGTCGTCATAGAGCGTGTCGTCGATCGAGGCGGTGTGCACCACGTTCAGCTTTCCGCCCTCGACCTTCGAGACATACTGCTGGCCGAAGACCTGGTGGGTCTTGCCGTTGAACAGCTTCGGTCCCTGCGGATGCATGTCCGACGCGTCCATCGTGGTCATCGCCTCTACCGCCTCGATCAGCTTCTGGCGGTCGTCAGGCCCCTGGTAGCCCGCCGCCTCCATGCCCGCCTTGATGATGTAGAGCGTCTCCCAGCAGCCGAACATGTGGGCATAGGTCGACACGTCCTTGGGATCGTCCGTCGAGGCGCCGTTGGCATCGACCCCGACCGCTGCGCGGAAGTTCGCGTCGAAGGCCGATCCGCCTGCCTGAGCGTAGCGCGGGTTGCCTTCCCAGAAGTAGGTGCCTTCCAGGAACTCGAGGCCCGGGCTGGTCAGATCGACGCCTTCCAGGCTGTCGATGAAGCCGAAGATCTCGGGCCGAGAGGGGCCGAAGAACTCGCCCATTTCCTTGACGAAGGTGAGGACGGCCGGGCCGACCATCACGTGATAGATGACCTCGGTGTCCGAGGGGATCTGCGGGAAATACTTGGTGAAGGAGGTCTCGGTCGGCGGAATTGCGATCAGCGCCGCGATCTCGCCGCCCGCCGCCTCGACAGCGGCCGAGAAGAAATCGCGGTGGTCGTGTCCGAACGCATAGTCCGGGAACATCATCGTCACCTTCTTGCCCAGCGTGTTGGCAACGAAGGGGCCCATCGACTGGACCTGGCTTTTGACGTCCGTGATGCCCGGCTGCATGGTCCAGCGGTTCAGCGCGCCCGAGGCGACATGGTGACCCTCGGAGACGACGAAATAGGGCAGTTTCAGCTCGCCGGCGCGCGGGGCCGATCCCATGACGACATGGCTGAAGAGCGTGCCGAAGCCGACATCGCAACCCAGTTGCGTAGCGAACTTTTCGACCACCTCGGCCCCGCGCTTGGGGTCGGTGCCGTCATCCTCGGTCACCAGTTCGACCATGCGGCCGTTGATGCCGCCGGCGTCGTTGATCGCCTTGACGGCGGCCTGGCTGGTGCGGTCGTACCAGCGCCCGTAGGTGGCTCCGATGCCGGTGGCGTGTTTCTGGAACCCGATCCTGATCGGCTCGGTGCTCTGCGCGCTCGCGTAGCGGGCCCAAAGCGGAAGGGTGGCGGCGGCACCGAGTGTCTTCAGCGCGGTGCGGCGGGGAAGTTTCAGTGTCATGTCGGCAGTTCCCTGTTGATGCGGGTTACCGGTCCGGAGCGCCGGCCCCTTGATCAAAGTCTGTATGCGTACAAACGATTCGTCCAGTTCGCAGCAGCCTCACGCCACCCTTGGCGTGGCGAGGAGCCACAGACCGAACAAAGTATAGGCAACCATGAAGATCGCAAGCGGCAGCTGGCTCAGCGCCGCGCGGTCCTGTGCACCAATCAGCCTCAGGGCCAGCGCATGGCCGACGAGGACTGCGAGGACATGGCCGGAGACAACCGCAAAGGCCTCGGCGATCCAGAGAAGGCGGACGGTGGCGAGGGTGCCCAGGAAGCCCGTGGTGACATGATGGTGGCCGAGGCCGAGCAGATCGGCGCCGCTGCCCGACGGGTCGTTGAGGGCGAGGGCGGTGTACTGCACGTCGATCAGCGCGCTCGGCAGGTAATGGGCGAGGTGATAGCCGAAGGCGATGGGCACGAGCGCGGGGGCCAGGCTGCGGAAGGCGCGAAGAAGGCCGGTGGTTCCGGCAAGGCGCAGGCCGGCCTCCGTGGTCATC
>JBNLCM010000196.1:0-20002 GCA_050303815.1 Rhodocyclaceae bacterium | reverse complement strand
AGCCTTCCTTGTCGGCATCGAGGATCGCCACCAGGGAAACCTCGGGGATGTCGAGCCCCTCGCGCAACAGGTTGATGCCCACCAGGACGTCGAACTCGCCCAGCCGCAGGTCACGGATGATCTCGACCCGCTCGACCGTGTCCACATCGGAGTGCAGGTAGCGCACGCGGACACCGTTCTCCGAGAGGTATTCGGTCAGCTGCTCGGCGAGCCGCTTGGTGAGCACGGTCACCAGCACGCGCTCTTCCGCCGCCACACGGCGCTTGATCTCCGGCAGCAGGTCGTCCACCTGGGTGCTCGCCGGACGCACCTCGACAAGCGGATCAACCAGGCCGGTCGGCCGCACCACCTGCTCGACCACCTGGCCCTGATGCTCGGCCTCGTACTTCGCCGGCGTCGCCGAAACGAACACGGTCTGCGGCATCAGGCGCTCGAATTCCTCGAACTTGAGAGGCCGGTTGTCGAGGGCGGAGGGCAGCCGGAATCCATACTCGACGAGGTTTTCCTTGCGGGAGCGGTCACCCTTGTACATGCCGCCGACCTGCGACACCGTGACGTGCGACTCGTCGATGAAGAGCAGGCCGTCCGTGGGCAGGTAGTCGATCAGCGTCGGTGGCGGTTCGCCCGGCGCCCGCCCCGAGAGGTGGCGCGAATAGTTTTCGATGCCCTTGCAGAACCCCATCTCCGAGAGCATTTCCAGATCGAAGCGCGTGCGCTGCTCGATGCGCTGCGCCTCGACGAGCTTCGCCGCGCGCTGGAACTGGCCCACCCGTTCGGTCAGCTCTTCCTTGATCCCTTCGATGGCCTTCAGCACGGTCGCCCGCGGTGTCACGTAATGGCTGGACGGATAGACCGTGAACCGCGCCAGCCTCTGCCGCAGGTGCCCCGTCAGCGGATCGAACAGCGTGAGATGCTCGATCTCGTCGTCGAACATCTCGATGCGGACCGCCTGCTCGGCGTTCTCCGCCGGGAAGACGTCGATGACGTCGCCCCGGACCCGGAACGTCCCGCGCCGGAAGTCGATGTCCGATCGGGTGTATTGCATTGCGACGAGGCGCTGCAGCACCTCCCGGTGCGCGATCCGCTCCCCCTCCCGCAGGTGGAGCACCATCGAGTGGTAGTCCACCGGATCGCCGATACCGTAGATGCAGGACACGCTGGCCACGATGACCACATCGCGACGCTCCATCAGGCTCTTGGTGGCCGACAGCCGCATCTGTTCGATGTGCTCGTTGATGGACGAATCCTTCTCGATGAACAGGTCGCGCGAGGGCACGTAGGCCTCGGGCTGGTAGTAGTCATAGTACGAGACGAAGTACTCGACGGCATTCTCCGGCAGGAACTCGCGAAACTCGGCGTACAGTTGCGCCGCCAGCGTCTTGTTGGGCGCCAGGACCAGTGCCGGGCGCCCAAGCCGCGCAATGACGTTGGCCATCGTGTAGGTCTTGCCGGAGCCTGTTACGCCGAGCAGCGTCTGGTACATCAGTCCGTCCTCGATCCCTTCGGCCAGCAGGCGGATCGCCTCGGGCTGGTCACCCGCGGGCGGAAAGGGCTGGTGCAGGCGGAAGGGACTCCCCTCGAAGGTGACGACCGTTGACGGATCCATCAGCCACGCTCCGCGAAGTTGCACAGTGCCTGCCACTCCCGCCGCTCGGCAGTGGCGTTGGCATAGCGGACGGCTTCGTCGGCTGCCATCCCGGCATAGGTTTCGATCAGGCGCTGGGCGTGGGCCGGGTCAGGCAGCACCGGACCCAGGTACACCACGTGGCCGGCGCGCCGGATCAACAGCGTGGGGAAGGTCTCGATATCCAGGTCGCCCACGATGTCGGCGTCGTCCTCCACGTCGTACCACGTGAAGGGCGTGCCCGGATACCGCTCGCCGAGGCGTGCGAAGGCCGCCTCGTAATCGCGGCAGGTTCCGCACCACTCGGCGCAGAGACAGCTCACTGACAGATCGGTTGGTAGCGTCAAGCGCCGCGTCTCCCGGCTGGCGGGCCGTCCTTTCGGACCGGTCCCGTCGATGCACACAAGCGCATGATTATATTCCGCAAGCCAGCCCCCTGCCCCCTGCACGCAGCGCACCGTCGGGTGATAAACTACTGCGCCTTTCCGGCACCCGAAAACCGCCCCTTCCTGGAGACCCCATGTCTGCTTCGATCTTCGCCGCCGTCGAGATGGCGCCCCGTGACCCGATCCTTGGCCTGAACGAGGCATTCGCTGCCGACACCCGCGCCACCAAGGCGAATCTGGGCGTGGGCGTGTATTACGACGACTCGGGCAAGATTCCGCTCCTGAAGGCGGTGGCCACGGCCGAGCAGGCGCGTCTCGAGGCCAGGCCGCCGCGAGGCTACCAGCCCATCGACGGCAACCCGGCCTACAACAAGGGGGTTCAGAACCTGCTGTTCGGTGCCGATTCCGAGCTGCTCGCCGCGGGGCGCGTGGCCACCTTCCAGGCGCTGGGCGGGACAGGCGCCCTGAAGGTCGGGGCGGACTACCTGAAGCAGCTGTTGCCGAACGCCAAGGTCTATATCTCGGACCCGAGCTGGGAGAACCACCGCGCCCTGTTCGAAAGTGCCGGCTTCCAGGTCGAGACCTACCCGTACTACGACGCAGGGACCCGCGGCGTGGACTTCGCGGCCATGAAGGACAAGCTGCTGTCGCTGCCGGCCGGCTCCATCGTGCTGCTGCACGCCTGCTGCCATAACCCGACCGGCGCCGACCTGTCCGATGACCAGTGGCAGGAAGTGGTCGAGGCCTGCCGTGCCCGCTCGCTGGTGCCCTTCCTCGACATGGCCTACCAGGGCTTCGCCGACGGGATCGACGCCGACGCCGTCGCGGTGCGCGCGCTGACGGCAAGCGGACTGCAGTTCGTCATCTCCAGCTCGTTCTCGAAGTCCTTCTCGCTGTATGGCGAGCGGGTCGGTGCCCTGTCGATCATCACGGCCAATGCCGACGAGACCAAGCGCGTCACGTCCCAGGTCAAGCGCGTGATCCGGACCAACTACTCGAACCCGCCGATTCATGGCGGTGCCATCGTGGCTGCCGTGCTCAACTCCGCCGAGCTGCGCCAGATGTGGGAAGACGAGCTGGCCGGCATGCGTGATCGCATCCGCGCCATGCGGACCGGGCTGGTCGAGAAGATCGCCGCCCGCGGCGTGGCGCAGGACTTTTCCTTCGTGATCAAGCAGCGCGGCATGTTCTCCTACACCGGCCTCACCGCCGCCCAGGTGGAGCGGATGGCCAGCGAATTCGGGATCTACGCCGTGTCCACCGGCCGCATCTGCCTGGCGGCGCTGAACTCGGGCAACATCGACCACGTCGCCGACGCCATCGCGACCGTGGTCAAGGCCTGATTGCCCCCTGGCCATGGAACAACGGGGCCCCCGGGCCCCGTTTTCCGTTTCTTGAATCCCCTGCCGCTCGCGCGACGACCCCTTAACGGAGCGCGGCGAGCGGCTATACTTGGCGGTTTTTCCGCCACCACGGAGCTGCCGCATGGACGCCGAACGCATCAACACCATCGCCGACACCATCGACGACCTGAATCGTCGTGGCCAGCAGCTACGGAGGTATCTTTGACTACGCTGAAAAGGCAACCCAACTCGAGGAAGTGACCCGGGCCCTGGAAGACCCGGCGGTCTGGAGCAACGCCGAACGCGCACAGGAACTCGGCAAGGAGAAGCACGCCCTCGAGAAGGTGGTGCTCACCCTCGACGTGATCGAGCAGCAATCGACCGACCTGAAGGATCTCTTCGATCTGGCCGCGGCCGAGAAGGACGAAGACACGATGGAGGCCGTCGAGGCCGACGTGGCGGCCCTCGCGGCGAAGGTGGGCGAACTCGAATTCCGGCGGATGTTCTCCAACCCGCTCGACCCGAGCCCCTGCTTCATCGAGATCCAGGCCGGCGCCGGCGGCACCGAAGCCCAGGACTGGGCCGGCATGCTCGAGCGGATGTACCTGCGCTACTGCGAGCGCAAGGACTTCACGACCGAATTGCTCGAGGAGTCCGAGGGCGAAGTCGCCGGCATCAAGAGCGCGACGATCAAGGTGGACGGCGAATACGCTTATGGATTCCTGCGCACCGAAACGGGCATCCACCGCCTCGTGCGGAAGTCGCCTTTCGACTCCAACGCCCGCCGCCACACCAGCTTCTGTTCTGTCTTCGTGTATCCGGAGGTGGATGACTCGATCGAGATCGAGATCAATCCGGCGGACGTTCGTACCGACACCTACCGGGCGTCGGGCGCGGGTGGCCAGCACATCAACAAAACCGACTCTGCCGTGCGCCTGACCCACGAACCGACCGGCATCGTCGTCCAGTGCCAGAACGACCGATCCCAGCACCGCAACCGGGACGAGGCCTGGAAGATGCTGCGTGCGCGCCTCTACGAGCTCGAACTGCGCAAGCGCCAGACCGAGCAGCAGCAGCTCGAGGATGCCAAGAGCGACATCGGCTGGGGCCACCAGATCCGCTCCTACGTGCTGGACCAGAGCCGCATCAAGGACCTGCGCACGAGCCACGAAGTGGGTAATACCCAGGCGGTGCTCGACGGCGACCTCGACGGCTTCATCCAGGCGAGCCTCAAGCAGGGCGTCTGAGCCCGGCGGAGATCCCCCACCGATGCTCGACGCCGACCTGTCGGAGGTGCTGGCGCCCGGCGTCAGCGTCGATGACGTTCCCGAGCTGTCCCCGCTGCTGCAGGCTCAGGGCGTGCTCGGGAGCTTCATCTCGCTGTTCCGGGGCACGGACGCCGAGGTGCTGCTGCGCCTGCTGGTCCTGCGCGAGATCGGCCATGAGGCGGAGTCGCCCCGCTGGACGCCGGACGGACTCCGCCAGCGCTTCGCCTACCTCGATCCGATCAAGCTCGAGACGGTGCTCAAGCGCCTGCGCGAGCACGAGTTGCTGCAGTTTGGCGACGATGGCCGCTACCGCCTCAGCGACCTGGGCCGCAATGCCGTGGCCGCGCTCGGCTCGCTGCTGCAGTTCGCGGTCGAGGAGGACGCTGAGCTCGGCTTCCTGACCAGCCAGCTTGCCGGCCTGCAGGCCACCGGCAGCATCACGCCAGAGTCCCTCGGCCACCTGCTGGGCAAGCTCAATGACCTGTCCCTGCACTTCGAGGACGCGATCGCCTCGGGCTCGGAGTTTCGCATTGTCGATGCGCGTCGCCGCCTGACGGCCAACGGCCGCTGGCTCGACCGGGGCACCGAGCTGCTGCGCCAGCTGCTCGCCGATCCGGACGTGGACTTCGAACTCGCCCGGGTCGCCCAGCGCATCGGCCTCGCCCAGTCCCGCCTGGCGCGAGTGGATGCGGCCTTCCAGCGGGCTCTGAACAAGATCGAGACCCAGCGGGTCACGCTGGGCGCCTCCGGCATCTCGTCCTCGGACGTGGCGGGCTGGCTGCGCGGCCGGACGGTCGACGAGCTGGCCGCCTTGCTGCAGGGCGCCGTCGACGCCGTCCCCGCGCCGGCGCTGCTGGCAGGCGGGCACGAGCTCCTCGACCGGGCAGAGACCGTGCTGTCCGATGAGGTCCGCCGGGCCGAGGCAGACCATACCCTGCCCCCGCCCGCAGCGGCGGACGTGAGCGCCGCGCCCGAGGTGGAGGACTTGCGCATCCTGGAGCACTTCACCGGCCGGCTGGCGGCCCTGACCCAGGCCGCGGCCCTCGGCGACGCGGTAGCGGGCAGCAGCTTCGGCGCCGCCAGCTACCGTCTCTCGCTGCTGGCGCTGCTGGCGGATGGCAGCGAGGCCGGGCCAGCCGAGGGCCCGATCGGCACCTTCATGAAGCTGCGCATGGGGGTCACCTTCGAGACCGGCCTGACGCCGGTCGGCAGTGACGAAATCAAGGCAATCAGCCGCGGCCACGTGCGCCCGCTGGTGACGCCCGAGGACTGAGGCGGATGGAACACGAGATCCAGACCCTGACCGCGCGCCTGCTGGCGCAACGATGGCTGCCCCGCAGCGACCGGCTGGTGCGACGCGCGCTGGTGGACGAAACCTTCCGCCACGAGCTGGACCGCCGCCTCGAGGCCGTCGGCATGCAGTTGCTCGACAATCCCTACGCTGCCCATGTCTCGGTCGGCCTGACGGCCGACATGCACGAACCGGTGTTCGGCGCGGGTCGCGAGTACGCGGCCAGCAACCTCGGCCTGACCCGTGACGAGGTCGCACTGCTGGTGATCATCTGGTCGCTGATCATCCTGCCCAAGCGCGAGCGCCAGGTCACCCGTCAGGACCTCGCCGCCGAAGGGCAGGAGGACATGTTCGGCGCAGAGCGGCCCGTCGAACACGGCGACGGCGTCTCGGCAGGCCTCCCCGAAGCGTCGCTGATCGCCGACTTCGGCCCCCGCCTCGGCGGCAAGACCAAGGTCCGGAACTTCATGCTCGGCAAGCTCGCCCGGCTCGGCTTCATCGAGCGCCGGAACGGCGTCGTCCATGAGGGTCCGCTGCTCGACGTCCTGCTCGATTACCGCCTGATGGCCGATCGCATCATCCAGGGCACCCTCGCCGACGTGCTGTCCGGGGCGGGCCGCCCGGTGCCCGAGCGCAACGCCTTCGAGATCGCCGACGAACTGGACGACGAGGACGCGGAGGCCTTCGATGTCTGAGCCACGCGCCCTGCCGCTGCTGGGCGTCATCGGTGGCATGAGCTGGGAATCGACCGCAACCTACTACCGCCTGCTCAACGACGGGGTCAGGGTGCGCCTGGGCGGACTGCACTCCGCCCGGCTGCTGATCCACAGCGTGGATTTCGCCGAGATCGAGGCGCATCAGGCCGCAGGCGACTGGGACGCGGCCGGCGCCCTGCTCGGCGTGGCGGCCGCCGGACTGGCGCGGGCAGGCGCGGACGCGCTCCTGATCGCCACCAACACCATGCACAAGGTTGCCGACGCGGTCACCACGGCCAGCGGGCTGCCCCTCATCCATATCGCCGACGCCACCGCCATGGCGATCCGCGCGGCCGGGCTGACGCGCATTGCGCTGCTCGGCACCCGCTACACGATGGAGCAGGATTTCTACCGCGGCCGGCTGCAGGCGCACGGCCTCGACGTGCGCGTCCCGGGCACCGACGCCCGCGCCGAGATCAACCGCGTGATCTACGACGAACTCTGCCTCGGGCGCTGCGAGGCAGCGTCCCGCGCGTTCTACCGGTCGGTGATCGACGCGCTGCTCGCCGACGGCGCCGAAGGCGTGATCCTCGGCTGCACCGAGATCGGCCTCCTGATCGGACCGGCCGACGTGCCCTGCCCCGTTTTCGACACCACCGCGATCCACGCCGAGGCCGGCGTCCGCTTCGCCCTCGAGGGCACGCTGCCCGCCGCCCCGGACCGCTGACCATGTTCCATATCAAGCAGCTCGAACTCGTTCACTGGGACTTCTGGCAGCGCTTTTCGCTGCCCCTGGACGCCCAGATCATCACCATCGTCGGCCCCAACGGATCGGGCAAGACCACCCTGCTTGACGCGATGCGCACCCTGTTCGCGCTGCGCTGCTCGGGCAAGCGCGACTTCCGCCGCTACGTGCGGCGGGCGGACCGCAGCTTCGCCTGGATCCGGGCCGTGGTCGCCAATCAGCCCGGCCTCTCCGGCCGCCGTCCCTTCTTCCCCTGCCTCAAGGACGAAGTCACGCTGGCCTGCCGGATTCGCAAGTCCGGTGGCGACTGGCACCGTGACTACACCATCCTCGATGGCGACATCGCCATCGAGGCGCTCGAGCAGGGCGTCGAGTGGACCGGCCTGCGCGACTACCAGAACCGCCTTGCCTGGGGCGGGCTGACCCCCGCCATCGCCAAGGTCCTGTCCCTCGAGCAGGGCGACACTGACAAGCTGTGCGAATACTCGCCCAAGGCGCTGCTCGAGCTGGTCTTCGACGTCTTCGGCGACAAGGAAGTGCTCGACAACTACGACGCGGCGCGGGAGGAACAGCGTTCGGCGGAACACGAGATCGAGGGCCTCGGGCTGGACCTCGCCCGGCTCTCCGCCCAGGCCGAAGCCAAGCGCCTGGAGGCAGACCGCTACCTCGAGTGGAAGCAGATCCACGACGAGATCGGGGCACTGCAGCACGACATCGTGCCGCGACTCGAGTTGGCCGAACTGCAGGCCACCACCCGCAGCGAACGGATCGAACTGGCCGCCCTGAACCGGGAGCGGCTCGCGCGCCAGGCCGAGCTGCGCCGCGCCGGCGAGGCCCTGGCGCGGGTCCAGCAGGAGCGGGATGCGGCCGAGGCTGCGCGATCCAGCCTCCGCTCGGCCGACCTGGAGAGCGAGCAGGCGCACCTGGCCGCCCACGACCGGCTGCGGGACCTGGAGAAGACCCTCGAGGAGCGCGACGCCCTGCGGGCCCGGGTGGCCGCCGAGCACGGGCCCGATGCCGTCGAGCTGGAGCGCCGCCACGAAGCCGTCGAGGCCGAACTGGCCACCCTGCGCGCCGAGGAGCGCCAGCTCGTCGCCGAGTTCGAGGCCCGTAGCGAGGACCTGCGCGCCGCGCGGAGCCGCAGCGGGCCGCCGGGCGATCCGGAAGTTTCCCGCTTCCGCGCACTGCTGACCGAGGCCGGCATCAATCACGTGGCCCTGTCCGAGACCATCGAAGTCACCGACCCGGCCTGGCAGGCTGCCCTCGAGGCGGTCCTGCGTCCGTATCGCCATGTGCTGCTGCTGGCGCAGAGTCACGACCGTCACGCCGCCTGGGCACTGGGCGAACGGGAGCGATTCCGCCATTTCGTCGTACCGGACTGCGAAGCGGCGCCGCCGGCCCGCTCGGGCAGCCTCGCGGAGGTCCTTCGCTTCTCGGCCCCGGTGCCGCGCTGGCTCGCCGACCTGCTCAACCGCATCCGGCGCGTCGAGAGTGTCGATGCGGCCGCCGCCCTGCCCGCCGATGTCGAGTGGATCACCCGCGACGCCTACCACCGGGAGCGCCGGGGCGCGCGCCACCTGGGCCGGCCACGGGACTTCCACTTCGGCGAACTGGCACGCCAGGCGCGCATCGACGCGCTGGAGGGCGAGGTGGCGACCCTCGACGCGGCATTGAAGGCCCTCCGGCCTCGCCTCGATGCCGCCACCGATCGCCTGCGTGACCTGCGCCAGGGCCTGCTCGGCCTGCAGTCGGCCCAGTTGCTGGCCGCCAATGCCGAGCGCTACGCCAGCGCCGAGAACGGGCTCGTTGCGGCACGCAACGCGCTCACGGCGGCCATCGAGGCACGCACACACTCCCGCGGCGCGCTCGACGAGACTGCCGAATCGCTGCGCGGGATCGACATCGAGATCGATCGACGCCGCCGGGAGCAGGCCACGATCGAGCAGCGCATCACGGCAATCGGGCGCGACAACGGGCCACGCCGCCGCCAACAGGCCGAGCGCCTGCTGCAGCTCCGGCGCCGACGACGTGGCCGCAGCGCCGAGTGGCTGGGCACGGATGACGTCGCCCTGCTCGTCGAGCGCTACGATGGCGCGGCCGGCGCCCGACGCGAGCTCGCCCGCCTCCAGAACCGGATCGCCGATGGCGACTGGGTCACCGACCCGACCGTGATGACCCTGTCCGAGCGCTTGCGCGCCGAGGTGGACCAGCGCAACCGCGACTATCAGCAGCGCCAGGCCTACTGCGCCACCGCCCGGCGACATACCGACGAGGCGCGGGCGGCCTACATTGCCAAGCTGCGGGCGACCGTGCGCCAGTACGGCAAGAACCTGAGGGCGCTCGGTGAACTGGCCCACGTGGGCGTCGAGTGCAGCACGCCGGTACTCGACAACGACGACCTGTCGGTCTCCCAGGCAGGGCTCGACGTTCGCTTCGATTTCGACCGCAAGGGCGCGGTCGGGCTGAACGACGGCGAGGCCTCCGGCGGCCAGCAGGTGATGAAATCGCTGATCCTGCTGATCGCGCTGCTGATGGACGAGGCACGCCCCGGCGGCTTCGTCTTCATCGACGAACCCTTCGCCCACCTGGACGTGGCCAACATCGACCGGGTCGGCAGCTTTCTGCGCGCCACCCGCGCGCAGTACCTGATCACCACGCCGGTCACGCACAACGCCAACGTCTTCGAACCGGCACAGCTGACGCTGGTCACCCGGAAGAAGCCACCGTCAGACACCTGGGCGCCACCGATCGGCGTCATGCTGCGAGACGGTCGCTAGCCTCCGCGCGAGTGGCCGGGCACTTGGTCGCTGGCCCTGATCGCGCCAGTCAGGCGAGGTTCCGGCCATCAGGGAACCGTGCCGAATTCAAGTCTCCGGGTCGGCTGCCGTAACTCTGGAAACGACAACTTTCACCACCCGATCCCCGTGTCGAACGCTGGCCCGATCCTCCAACTTCTCCTCGGTGCAGAAGCGCTGGGACGCCTGCGCGGCCGCGAGGACGCCTATCGAGAGACCAGCGACCGGATCCTGCGCTTCCTCGATGGTCGGTACACCCTGATGTACAAGGTCGCAACGGAACGCGACGGCATGCATGTCCATCCCCTGGGCTGGCGCATCGCCGACGAGGGTGAGGACCACTGGATCAGCGCCGATTCGATGCTGCCGCGCTTCGATCCGGCGCCCCTGCTGGCCGAATGCCATCGCTCCCAGGCAGGCTGCACGGTTCATTGCTGCGAAGGCGACTGGACAGTGGCCTTCGCAATCGGCGACCCCCTTGCCGCGCAATGGCTGCTGGAAGTGCATTGCGATCGCAACCCCGATCCGGAATCGCTCGAGGCGGCCGCGCTGTTCCTGCGATGCTTTCGCAACCAGCAGATGCAATGGGAATACGCCAACCTCGACACCCTCACCCACCTGCTCAACCGCAAGACCTTCGAGGAGAACTTCGATCAGCTGATCGACCAGGCGGCCCGCGCCCAGTTCGAGCGTCAGCGCCCCGTCGGGCCCACGGAACTGGCACGCCCATGCTGGCTCGGCGTGATCGACATCGACCACTTCAAGCGGGTGAACGATTCCTACGGCCACCTCTTCGGCGACGAGGTGCTGCTGCGCGTCGCCGACCTGATGCGGCACAACTTCCGCACGAGCGACAAGCTGTTCCGCTTTGGCGGCGAGGAGTTCGTGGTCATGATCTACCACGCCGACGAGGACATCGTCGGCCACATCTTCGACCGCTTCCGACAAGCCGTCGAGGCCCACCAGTTTCCGCAGATCGGACAGGTCACCTGTTCGATCGGCTTCACGCGCATCGACCCCTCGCGCCTGCACGCGGAGCTGCTCGGCCGGGCCGACGAGGCCCTCTACTTCTCGAAGGACAACGGACGCAACCAGACCAGCGACTATGAGGACCTCGTCCGTCGCGGCCTGCTCCGCTCCCACGATGGCGCGGCGGCCGATCATCAGGCCGAAGCCGACATCTTCTTCGACTGATCCACACCCTCGCCGGTGCAAAACCGGCACGAAGTGCGGTCCTTGTGTCAAAATTTCGCTCTTTTTCACGCGTCGCGCGCCGTGGCGCGACCCACCCTATCCAGAGCGAATCATGTCCGAGCAATCCACCCCCCCGATCCAGGACGAGAACCAACTGATCGCCGAGCGACGGGCCAAGCTGGCCCAGTGGCGTGAATCGGGCAAGGCCTATCCCAACGATTTCAGCCGTGAGAACACGGCCGGCAAGCTCGACGAGCTATACGGCGAGAAGACCCGCGAGGATCTCGAGGGCCTGCCGGTGGAAGTCCGCGTGGCGGGGCGTGTAATGCTCAAGCGCGTGATGGGCAAGGCGGCCTTCCTGACCATCCAGGACCTCTCGGGCCGCATCCAGCTCTATGTCTCGAAGAACGATGCCGGCGAGGAGACCCTCGACGCCCTCAAGCACTGGGACCTCGGCGACATCGTCGGCGCCGTGGGTACGCTGTTCAAGACCAAGACCGGCGAGCTCACCGTCAATTGCAGCGAGGCGCGCCTGCTCACCAAGAGCCTGCGTCCGCTGCCCGAAAAATTCCATGGCCTGACCGACCAGGAAACCAAGTATCGCCAGCGCTACCTCGACCTGATCATGAACGAGGACTCGCGCTTCACCTTCGTCGCGCGCAGCCGCCTCGTGCAGTCGATCCGCAACTACATGGTCGAGCACGGCTTCCTCGAGGTCGAGACGCCGATGATGCACCCGATTCCCGGTGGCGCCGCGGCCAAGCCCTTCGTCACCCACCACAACGCCCTCGACATGGAGCTGTTCCTGCGCATCGCGCCCGAGCTCTACCTCAAGCGCCTCGTGGTGGGCGGCTTCGAGAAGGTCTTCGAGGTCAACCGCAACTTCCGCAACGAGGGCCTCAGCCCGCGCCACAACCCCGAGTTCACGATGATGGAGTTCTACGAGGCCTACGCGGATTACCGCAGCCTGATGAACTTCACCGAGGGCCTGCTGCGCCATGCTGCCCGCGAAGCGCTGGGCACCGAGGTCTTCGCCTACCAGGAGCGCACGCTCGACCTGTCGAAGCCCTTCGCCCGGCTGACCATCGTCGAGGCGATCCACCAGTACCACCCGGGCTTCAGCCTCGATCAGCTCGGCGATGCCGACTGGCTGCGGGCGAAGCTGACCGAGATGAAAGTCGAGCTCAAGCCCGGCATGGGCCTGGGTGCGCTGCAGCTGATGCTCTTCGAAGAGACCACCGAAGCCGACCTGTGGGAGCCCACCTTCATCGTCGACTACCCGGCCGAAGTCTCCCCGCTGGCCCGGCGCAGCGACAGCAATCCGGACATCACGGAGCGCTTCGAGCTGTTCATCGTCGGCCGCGAGATCGCCAACGGCTTCTCGGAGCTGAACGATCCCGAGGACCAGGCCCAGCGCTTTCTGGACCAGGTCCAGGCCAAGGATGCCGGCGACGAGGAGGCCATGTACTACGATGCCGACTACATCCGCGCCCTGGAGTTCGGCCTGCCGCCCACCGGCGGCTGCGGCATCGGCATCGACCGCCTCATCATGCTGCTGACGGACAGCCCGGCGATCCGCGACGTGATCCTCTTCCCGCAGATGCGTCCGGAGTAGATCCGGAACATCGGTCCCATGGGCATCCATCAGCTTCAGGTCGCCTATGAGGCCGTCCCTGATCGCTTGCTGCTGCGGGTCTCCACCCGGTCAGGCGAAGAGTTCCTGGCCCACCTGACGCGCCGTTTCGTGCGCCAGCTGTGGGCCAGCCTCGCCCCGCTCGCCCACGCACCCGAGACAAGCGGCGAAGCGCCCCCGTCCGGCGAGCCCGGGCGCTTCGACAAGCCCTATGCGCCCCCAGCCGACCTCGTGCATCCGCTCGGGCAGGCACCACTGCTCGTGTCGGAGGCGCGCATCGAGCGGGACAAGGCGAACCAGCTGGTCCTCGTGTTGCGCGAGCACCGCCAGCGCTCGATGTCACTGACCCTGAACGACAAGCTGCTCCAGGTGTTCTGTGCCATGCTGCGCGCCGGCACGCGGGCCGCCGAGTGGGACCTCGATCTCGACAGCGACCCCAACATCCCGCGCACGCCGCAGGCGACGCCGCCGACCGGCGTGCTCCACTGAGGCGGGCGCATCGCGTCCGCCACGCCGATGTACGAGCGAATCGAACCCGCCCAGCTCTCCTTCGACGATGACGGCACGCCCCGATCGGCGCGTTTCGACGACGTCTATCATTCCCGCTCGGGCGCCCTGGGCCAGGCCCGTCACGTCTTTCTTGCCGGCAATGGCCTGCCGGCTCGCTGGCAAGGACGCGACCGCTTCACCATTCTCGAGACCGGCTTCGGGCTGGGTCTCAACTTTCTCGCCAGCTGGGCCGACTGGCGGGCCGACACGGCCCGCTGCGGGCGCCTGCATTTCGTTTCGGTCGAAAAGCACCCGCTCACTGCGCCCGACCTCAGCCGCCTGCTCGAGGGCTTTCCCGAGGTGGCCGGGCTCGCGCGCGAGCTGGTGGCCGCGTGGCCGCTGCCGCTGCCGGGCCTTCACCGATTGTCGCTGGACGGCGGGCGCGTCGTTCTGACCCTGCTCTTCGGCGACGCCGGTGACGGACTGGAGCGACTTGTCTGCCGCGCGGACGCGCTCTATCTGGATGGTTTCTCGCCGGCCCGCAATCCGGAACTCTGGTCGGCGAAGGTCTGCCACCAGCTGGCGCGACTGTGCGCCCCCCACGCGACGCTGGCCACCTGGTCGGTCGCGGGCGCCGTGCGAGAGGCCCTCAGCCACGCCGGCTTCGAGCTGCAGCGGACGGCAGGCTTCGCCGGCAAGCGCGAGATGCTGACCGGTCGCCTCGGCCAGCGTCTGTCAGAGCGAGCCGCCGCGACGGCGCCCGCCCGGCGCGAGCGACGGGCCATCGTCGTGGGCGCCGGGCTCGCGGGGACCGCCGTGGCACAGCGGCTCGCCGCGCGCGGCTGGTCTATCGAGCTGATCGACGGCGAGGACGGGCCCGGCCAGGGGGCCTCCGGCAACCTCGCCGGCGTGCTCCGCCCGCTCCCCAGCCTGGACGACAACCGCCTCTCGCGGCTCACCCGAGCGGGCACGCTACACGGGCTGCGACACCTCGCCATGCTCGAGGCACTGGGGCACGCCCCGCGCTGGTCCCGCTGCGGGGTCCTGCACCTGGCCCGCGACCGCAGTCACCAGGCCAAGCAGGCCCAGGTGGTCGAGGCCCACGACCCACCGCCCGCCTACCTCCGCTTCGTCGAGCAGGACGAGGCCACGCGTCTGGCCGGGTGGCCGGTCGAGGCCGGCGGCTGGTGGTTCGAGCAGGCCGGCTGGATCCAGCCCCCCTCTCTCTGCGCTGCCAACCTCGCCGCCTGTGGTGATCGCCTCAACACCCATTTCGGCACGCATCTGGCCGCGATCGA
The DNA here is from genome assembly GCA_050303815.1 of Rhodocyclaceae bacterium. Taxonomy (GTDB): domain Bacteria; phylum Pseudomonadota; class Gammaproteobacteria; order Burkholderiales; family Rhodocyclaceae; genus Cognatazoarcus. The sequence continues at coordinate 5,241 of JBNLCM010000196.1, read as the reverse complement.
ACGCGTCGGGGATCTCTGGCGCGCCATGGACCGCGCGGGCGCCGTGGTCGCGCAAGCGCCCCAGCTGATTCTCGCCAACGGCGTCGGCATCCGCCAGTTCGCGCCACCGCAGGTGCTGCCCGTGCGTCCGGCGCGCGGGCAGGTCACCCACCTGGACGCGGCGGCGGGGTCGCCGCCCGACGTCGTCGTCTGCCGCCTCGGCTATGTCAGCCCCGCCATCGACGGCGTGCGCTGCGCTGGCGCCACCTTCCTCGTGGACGATGCCGACGGCGGGCTGCGCGTGGCAGACCAGGCCGAGAACCTGTCGCGCCTCGAGCTGATGCTGCCCGGTTTTGGCAAGACCCTGACGACCGCGCCCCTCGCCGGGCGCGTGGGCTTTCGGCCCGCCTCGCCTGACCGCCTGCCGATGGTGGGCGAATTGCCCACCGGCGAGCGCCCCGACGGGGCGACACTGGCCACCCACCTGCCGCGCCACCCTGGCCTGTTTGCCGTGTCCGGCTTCGGCGCCCGCGGCCTGGTCTGGTCGTCCCTGATCGGCGAGCTGGTCGCCAGTCAGCTCGAGGGCGACCCGCTTCCGCTCGAGCGCGACATCGTCGAGGCGCTCGACCCCGGGCGCTTCCTGCTGCGTCCGTCGCGGGCCCGCATTCGTAACGACGAGTAAGCGGAAGCGGTTCATTTGTAAGCCTTTTTCAGGTCTCTACCGGCGCCCCGCCGGTATCGATAGATTGCTCTCCGAGTGTCAGACCAGACAACAAGGAGAAATCATCATGAACAGCACCCCCCGTTTCCGCCTGCACCCCGTTCAGTGGCTGGCCGCCCTCTCGGTCATCGGATTCAGCGCCATTGGCATCGCGGCCCTGACGGGCACCCTGCCCAATGCGGCCAGTCACCAGGAGCTCAATTCCGAGTCGCGCATGGCCGCGGCCGAGGCATCGACCGCGCCGTCGGCAAGGCCCTCGCCCCCGTCGGCCACCCCGCGCAAGGCATCGGCCGAGGCCGCCTCCGCGGCCCCTCGATGCGAGGACTGCGGCGTGATCGAGTCGGTCAGCCCGGTGGCCGTCACCGGCCAGGGCAGCGGCGCCGGCGTGATCGCCGGCGGTGTTGTCGGCGGCGTCCTGGGCAACCAGGTCGGCAAGGGCACCGGACGCGACCTGGCAACCATCGGTGGTGCCGTACTGGGCGGGATCGCCGGCAACCAGATCGAGCGCAAGGTGCGCAGCAGCACCGCCTACGAGGTATCGATCCGGATGGACGATGGCAGCCGCGAGGTCATCCGGCTGGGCAGCCTGCCGGCCTTCCGCTCCGGCGACCGCGTCGCGCTGCGCGACGGTGCCCTGCGACCGGCACCGGCAGGAAAGGGCTGAGTCCGACGCACCAGGGCCGTGGCCCGGCCCCGGCGCCGGGCCTTCTGCCGTCAGCGGTTTGCGCACGATCCCGATCGGGCATTCAAGCGGGTGTCAATCCGGGATAAAATCAGCGCCTCCCGCTCACGGTAGAAAAATGCAAAATACACCACGATTCCGACGCCACACGCTCAGGGTTCTGCAGTTCTTCGCCGCCCTGGGCCTGTCGGCCAGCGCCCTGGCCGCGCCTTCCACGCCCGGCAATTCGGTGTGGTCCGAGCTCCGCAGCGCCGCGCTCGTCACCTGTCCGCAGGACGTTCCCCTGCCCCGTCCGCTGGTCGCGGCGGCTGCCTGCGGCGACCGCTACCGGGTCCATAACCGCATCATGGCGGGGGCCGACCTGTCCGCCACCGATCATCGACCGGCCCTCGCGGGCCGGACCGCGCTGCACCACGCCGCCCAGCGCGGTGACGCCGCGATGGCCGCCCTGCTGCTCGATGCCGGCGCCGACCCGAACGCCACGGACACCGAAGGCAACACGCCGCTCCACCTCCTCGCCGGTGCGCCACCGTCGGCCGAGTCCGTCGATCTGGCCAAGAGCCTGCTGGCCTACGGCGCCGACGCCACGCGCACCAACGCCCGGGGTCGCACGCCGGTCCGTGTCCTCGAGGTCACCGCGGGGCGCACCATCAGCCCCCTCAGGCTTGACCGCAGCGGCCTGAAGACCCTGCTCCAGCAGGCCGAGGCTACCGGGCCGGTCCGCACCGCCGAGCCCGGCTTGCCGCAGCGGCAGGCGGCTGCCGAGCCGGCATCGTCGGAAACCACCTCCGAGACCGCGCAAGCGGTTTCGGAGGCAACCGGCGAAGCCGCTACCGTAGCCACTGAGGCTGCGCCCGCCGAGGTCCCGTCCGAGGCGGCACCGGCGGCCACGGCAGCGGCCAGCGCACCCGCCGACGCACCGCCGGTGGAAGCGGCTGCGCCTGCTGAGGCACCGAAGGAAACCGCCGCCGCGCCGGCGCCCGACACACCTGCGCCCGAACCGGCCGCCGAGGCGCCGAAGGCCGCGCCTGTCGCCGAGGCACCCGCGCCGGCCGAAGCCGTGGAGCCGCCGCCTCCGGCCAAGCCACGGGACACCACCGAGGCCGATCTGGCCAGCGTCCGCACGACCCTGGATCATTGGGCCAGCGCCTGGTCGTCGGGTGACCCCGAGGCCTACCTGAAACACTACTCGCGCCATTTCGTCCCGGCCGACGGCAATTCCCTCGAGGGCTGGAAGGCTCAGCGCCGGGCCCGGGTGGAAAAGCCGGAAACCATACGGGTGGCCCTCACCGACATCGACATCTCGCTCGATGGCGACAAGGCCGTGGCCCGATTTGTCCAGGACTACCAGAGCGACAGCTACAAGGTCGTCAATGCCAAGCAGATTACCTTCGGCCGTGAAGGCCGCAGCTGGCGAATCGTCGACGAACGCACCGTCGACTGAGCGACCGCTCCGTCACCATGGGCGCCCCACCGCCCGACCGCAAGCTCCCCGTCGTATTCGTTCATGGCCTGTGGATGCCTGGGCTGATCATGAGCCTGCTGGCGCGCCGCGTTCGCGACAGGGGTTACCGCAGCCTCACCTACAGTTACCCCTCCGTCCGCGTCGGTCTCGACGAGAATGCGCGACGGTTCGCCGCCTTCTTCGCCCACCACGCCGGTTCGGGCGCCCACCTGGTCGGCCATAGCCTCGGCGGTGTGCTCATCCTGCACATGCTGGCGAGCTGCCCGCATCCGCCGGTCGGGCGCGCCGTGTTGATTGGCGCGCCGCTCCAGGGCTCTGCGCTCGCCGTCCGGCTCCGGCGGAACGCCGTGATGAGCGCCCTGATCGGGCGCTCGATTGCGGACTGGCTGCGCCTCGTACCTGCCGCGGCCCCGAGCGGCTGTGAAATCGGCGTGATCGCCGGCACCCGTTGCCTCGCGGCGGCGCGCCTCTTCGGCGGTGTCGGACGCCCCAACGACGGCGTGGTGTCGGTTGCCGAGACGCGCTTGCCAGGGGAAACCGACCGCTGTGTGCTCCACCTGGGCCACTCCGAAATGCTCCTCTCGCGGCGAGTCGCCCGCGCCACCGCGGACTTCCTCGATACCGGGCGCTTCTAGGGTCTGCCGGTCGCCCGTCACGCTGCCGGCGGGAACCGCAGGCTGGCCACCAGCCCCGAACCGGACTTGCCGGTCTCGAACGCAAGCGCGGCCCGGTGCAACGCCGCGACACGGCGTGCGATCGACAGGCCCAGGCCGCTGCCCGAGCCGTTCTGTCCGGCCTCACGCCAGAAGCGCTCGCCCAGCCGGGGGAGGTCTTCCGCGGCGACCCCAGGGCCCCGATCCCTCACCTCGAGCGACGCGGCACCGTCCGCCGCGCAGGCGATCTCAACGGTCACCAGCTCGCCATCGGGGCTGAAGCGCAGGGCGTTCTCGACCAGGTTCCTCAGCATCACGCCCAGCCAGGCGGCTTCGCCGCGAACCCATGCGCGGGCCGGCGCTTCCAGCTCGATCTCCACAGCGTCGGCGCGGCCACTCATCACCGCCTCGCCGATGACCTCGCGGGCGATTTCGACCAGATCCACCGCGGGCCAGTCGCCCACCACCTGGCTGTCGGCGCGGGCCAGGGTGAGCAACTGCTCGACCAGGCGCCCCATCCGCCGTGCCGCCTCCAGCACGGCTTGCAGCGCGCGCCGCTTTTCCGTGTCATCGCTCGCTGCCAGGGCCACCTCGGCCTGGGCGCTGAGTGCCGCGATGGGCGTGCGTAACTCGTGAGCCGCGTCGCCGGTGAAGCGCTGCTCGGCCTGCAAGGCCTGATCGACCCGAACGAGCAGCTCGTCGAGCCGCCTGACCAGGGGTTCCACTTCGCGCGGCACGGCAAGTCCCTTGAGCGGCTCGAGCCGCGACGGGGAGCGGGCGGCGATCTCGTTGGCCACGAGACCGAGGGGGCGTATGGCGTGGCCGATGACCAGCCAGAGCAGCACGCTGAGCAGGGGCAGTCCCCAGAGCAGTGGTTTCAGCAAGCCTTCCGCCACCTCGTCGGCCATGTCGCTTCGCGCATCGGAGCGCTCGCCAACCTGCACCAGGATCTCGCGCGGGCTGTTCCAGGCCGAGTACACGCGCCACGGGACGCCATCCACCAGGCTGTCGCTGAACCCCTCGGAGACGGAACCGAGCGGGACGTTGGGTGCGTTCTCGGAGTGGACCAGGAGCTGTCCCTCGCGGCTCCAGAGCTGGAACGCGACCTTGCGGGCGTAGCGGTGGGTCAGCGGCGCATGGCGCTCGTCGTCCAGTTCCTCGGGCTCCTCGATCTCCATCGAGGTCTGCGCGATCAGCATCGACGCCGCCTGCGCGAGGTGACCGTCGAAGATCTCGGCCGCCTCGTGCTCGGCCTCGAGCCAGGTCAGGAAGGCCGCCATGCACCACACCAGCGCCACCGCCACGACGACCAGCGCCGTGGTGCGCGTCCGGATGCCAACGGTACTCACGCGGCGTCCCTGGGCAGCAGGTAGCCCACGCCGCGCACCGTCCGGATGAGGTCCCGCCCGAACTTGCGCCGCAGATGGTGGATGAACACCTCGACCGTGTTGCTCCCGGTCTCGTCGTCCCAGCCGTACAACTGTTCCTCCAGCTGCGCCCGCGACAGGACACGGCCTGCGTGCTGCATGAAGACCCGCAGCAGCGTGAACTCCTTGGCCGACAGTTCAACCGGCTCGCCATCGAGGGTGACGGTATGGGCCGCCGGATCGAGGGAGATGCCGCCCACCACGATGGCCGGCTGCGAGCGGCCTTCGGCGCGGCGCACCAGCGCCCTCAGGCGCGCCGCGAGTTCGCCCATCGCGAACGGTTTCACGAGGTAGTCGTCGGCCCCCGCGTCGAG
>JBNLCM010000195.1:0-8953 GCA_050303815.1 Rhodocyclaceae bacterium | reverse complement strand
GGCCGCGCCTGCTCGTTCTCGGCAGGGCCTGCAGATGGGACTCAACTCGAGGCAATCGGGTGCCGGGCAAGCCCGGCAAGCGTCAGCACGCCTGCAGCGCCCGACTTTGCCGGGCGATGAGGTGCTTGGCCACGAAGGGCGAGGTCATGGCGCGGACCAGGGCGGAATAGTTGGGCTGAAAGGCGATCTCGCTGCCGACGCGGATCTGCCGGCGGCCGGCTTGCGCGATCAGGTGGTCGCTGCTGGCGCCGACCAGGGCGATGCCCGTCGGCGGCTCGAGGCCGGCCGGATCGGTATCCTGGTGGCCGACGGCGAGCAGTATCCGTGTGACCAGGCCGTTGTCCGCGGCGCGCGCTTTCCGTCCATACGCGGTCTGCCCGATGCAGCCCCACGGTTGCGTGGGCTTGCGCTTCGACTCGATCACCTCGGCCACGAGGGTGAAGGCGTCGGTGTGCAGCCCGTCGATGGCCTGCCGGTCGAGCGGATTGCGGCCCAGCAGGATGGCCTCGCCCAGGCGCAGGTTGTTGATGCGCCCGGTGTCTTCGGCGCCCAGCGCCCACCCCAGGGCGCTGGAATTGCCGCCCGAGACGGTCTCGAGCGCGGTGCCGGAATCGGCCTCGATCGTGTCGGCCAGCGAGGAGAGTTCGGCCATGTTGCCGGCATCGGGCACGACGCCGCTGCAGCAGGCCAGGTTGGCGCCGATGCCGGCGAGCCGGATGTTCGGAAAGTGCAGTACCTCGCGCACCGTGCTCTCGAGTTGCGCCGGCATGATGCCCTCGCGCAGGTCTCCGAGCTCGACCATCAGGACGATGCCATGCGTCAGGCCCACCTCGCGGGCCGCCGTCGATAGCGCGCTGATGACGGCGAGTTCGGTATTGAAGCTCACATCCGCATGCGTCACGACCCGTTTGGCCTGGCCGATCATCGGCGAACGGATCAGCGACATGCGCGCAGGCACGCCGGCGCGGCGCATCGACTCGATGTTCTCGATGCGCGCGTCGCCGAGATCGCTCACGCCCGCGTCGAGCATCGCGCTGGCGATTTCGCGTGAGCCGAGGAAGGCCTTGCTGACCCCGGTGACCGCAATGTCGCGGCGGGCGAGCCGGCGCACCAGGGTCGCGGCGTTGTGATGGATCTTGCCGAGGTCGATGTCGATGCGAGGGGCGCTCATTGCATCGCGGCGAGAAGCTTGCGTTCCAGTTGTGGAAACGCCGACACGACCATCTCGACCAGTCGCACCGGTGGGTGCACGAGCGCGTCGAGGACCGGGATGGCGAGCTCGGACTCGAAGCGTACGACGGCAGCTTCGACTTCGGCCGCGCTCATCTCTTCGTGGTTGATCGTAAGGCCGATGACCTTGGTCTTCGCGAAGGCCTGGATCAGGGCGATTTCGCTGGCTGGAGTCGGCATCGCCATCGTTGCGAAGTCGCAGCGATGACGCCTTCCCGGCGCATGCTGCAGCACCACGGCGTGCGGATGGCTGCCGCGCAGGATCAGGCTCGAGGTCGATAGGGCGGGGTGACTCAGGGCCCCCTGTCCCTCGATGACGATCACATCGGGGTCTTCGCCCTCGCAGGCCTCGACGATCGCGGCTTCCATCTCGCCCGAGCAGAACTGCGAGGGCACGGCGTCGAGCGCGACGCCGTAGCGCGCACCCTGGATCAGCCCGGTCTGTCCGGTGCCGACCAGCACGGTCCTGATGCCGGCGTCGTTGAGGGCTGCGGTGAGCACGGTCGCGGTGGTCCGCTTGCCGATCGCGCAGTCGGTGCCCAGCACCGCGATGCGCGGGCAGGCGAGGTCGAAGATCCGCCCCGAAAACATGCGCAGATCCTTCTTGTCGCGTGGTCTGCGAACGTCGCGTATCTGCACCCCATTGGCGGCGCTGGCGGCGGCGAACTCGGGATCGTCGTTGAGGAATTCGTGCAGGCCGTTGACCACGTTCATGCCCAGGCCGATGGCCTGGAGAACGACGGCGCGCTCGCCGGGCGAGAGCATGCCGCTGGCCGGCGCCATGCCGAAGATGAAGTATTCCGGTACGCCGGTGGCGAGCGCCAGGGCTGAACCGAGATCGGCGCACAGGGGAATGCCGTTGGCCTCGCCGTCGAGCACGAATCCGGCGTCGCGACCGGCCTTGTGGCTGTCGATGACCGAAAGGATGCGGTATTTCTCCGAGTGCCGCACCAGGCCATTGGCGGTCTTGCCGTCTATCGAGGCGAAGTTCGCCTCGCAATAGACGATTGCGCCGGCTCTCTTGTGCGGCCGGAGTCCGGCGATCTGCGCGTAATTGGCGATGGGTGCGGCCGATGCCGCGGAGATTTCGGTGGGGGACATGCTCGCTCCTCAAGACAGGCTCAGAGGAGGCGACGGATAGGACGGCGGATTGGCGCCGTAGGTCAGTCAGTGGTCCCCAATAAGTCGGGTGATGGTGATCCACCATAACACATCGGGGATCGCGGCGACGCGCTCTCCCGGCAATGATGGCGGGATGGCGTTCGCGTTGCCCGCGAGGCCGTCGGCCGAGGTGGCGCAATGTGCGCTGGCAGACAGACCGCCGCCGTCGCCGAGCCTAGGCTGGGGGAAGCGGTACCGTTGAACGCGCCGACAGCCGGCTTTGCCGAGACTGCAAATTCGGGCCGCGGCGGCCGGCGGCAGCCGGAGCCGTCGTCAGCCGATCGGCAGGGACCCGGCCGCCCGCTGGCAAGGCTCGCCCGGCACGCAGTGACTCTTGCCTGCCGCGTTCGACCGGTGCCGGGTTCGGACGGCAATCGGAATGATGACATGCGAAACCAGAGCGAAACGAAGCCAGCGGTGTCCCGGCGAGAGTTCGTCGCGGCCGGCCAATCTGCATTCGGCGGGGGTATTGCGGGCCTGCAACGGTTCCCGGGTGAGAGCCACGCCCTGGCATTCGCCGGCCAGGCCGGGGCGCTGTCGTCAACCCATCCGAGGGTTAAGCAGGGGGCAGAAATGAATTCCACGGAGCGCGTCGACATCGATATCGCCCACTACCGACACCCGCATGGCACGAGGACCGTATCGCTCAGCGCCAGTACGCTGATCGGCAACCCGGTTGTCAGCCGCGACGGCGAGAAGCTCGGCAGGATCACCGAGCTGATGCTCGATACCGCCAGCGGCAGCGTGCGCTATGCGGTACTTCGCAGCGGCGGAATCCTGGGCTTCGGCGGACGCCTGTTCGCCGTCCCGTGGGGGGGCCTGAAGCTGGATTCGCGCAACAGGCGCTTCGTGCTCGAAGTGAACATGGCACGCTTCGAGGTCGCGCCCGGCTTTGACAAGCACCACTGGCCGGATATCGCCGACACCAATTGGGTCCATGCCGTCCATGCCTACTACGGCATACGCCGGGAAGGGAGCAAGGAAGGCGGGTCCGCACCGTGACGAGCGCGACCAAGGACGGAGTGGATCTGAATTCAAGACGCGAGCAGGCGGACGCCGCCGCGCCTGCGTGCAGCGGTGCCAGCGGCAAGTGGGAGAAACGATGACTTATTGCGTGGGACTGATGCTCGATCAGGGGCTGATCTTCGCGGCCGATTCGCGCAGATGCGAGGGGGCCGACAATTTGGCCAGCTTCTGCAAGTTGACCACCTTTGAGCGGGCCGGCGACCGCGTCATAGTGCTGCTCGGCTCCGGCAACCTGGCCAGCACCCAGGCGGTGTGCAGTCTGCTCAGGTGGCGCAGCGCACGCGACGCTGCGACCGGCCTGTGGGCTGCCAGGTCGATCCTCGAGGTGGTGGTGCTGGCGTCGGACGCGATTCGCGATGCCGACCTTCGCTACATGCCGCAGCTTGGCGGGGGCAGCGCTGGTTTCAACGCGTCCTTCATTCTCGGCGGCCAGATCCGAGGAGAGGCACCGCACCTGTTCCGCATTCATGCCGATGGCAGCTTCGTCGAGGCCGGTGCCGAGGCACCCTACCTGCAGAACGGAGAAACCACGTACGGCAATCCCATCATCGAGTGGGTCATCCGTCACCGGACGCCGCTCAATGAAGCGGCGAAATGCGTGCTGGCGTCCTTCGACACGACCATGCGCAGCAACCTCTCGGTGGCGATGCCGATCGACCTGATCTGCTACCGCAGGGACAGCCTGGTGATCGACATGCGTCGTCGCTTCGAAGCCAGCGACGCCTATTTCGCCAATCTCAGCGCCAAGTGGAGCGAGGGCACGCGCAGCGTCATTCGCAGCTTGCCCGAGCTGAGTTGGCCGTGAGCGGGCAGGAAGGCATCGATCGCCGGTCCGCCGGCCCGATGGATTTCGCGGGCTGGTTCGAGGCCCAACTCGACGGCTAGTGGACACCTTCGATGCACGCAACAACGTTCCGCGCATCGGGCGTGTTCTGATCGCACGCGGGCGCGATGCCGCCGACGTTGCCCGCAGCAACGGCTTTGGCGCTGATACGCTGAGGAATTTCGAAGTCCGGACCGACGAATTGGTCGAATCCCGAGCCGGGCCGTGCCCGACCGCCCGCTCATGTGCCGCGGTCGCGCTCGAGAAAGGCGTAGCCGGGTTCGCTGCCCAGGCGGGTGATCGCCCGGCGCCGGCGGTCAGGCGATCGGGCCGGGCGCCAGCAGGCGATCGAACTCTCTCTTGACCACCGCGTAGCATTCGCAGGTCCGGGCCTCGAGTCCGGCCCGGTCGAGCACCGTGATATGGCCACGCTGGTATTCGATCAGGCCCGCGCGCTGCAGGTTTCCGGCAGCCTCGGTGACGCCTTCGCGTCGCACGCCGAGCATGCTGGCGATCAGCTCCTGGGTCATCACCAGGTGATTGCCGCGCAGCCGGTCGAGCGAGAGCAGCAGCCAGCGGCACAGTTGCTGGTCGAGGGAGTGATGGCGATTGCACACCGCGGTCTGCGCCATCTGGGTCAGCAGCGCCTGGGTGTAGCGCAGCAGTTGCACGTTCATCGCGCCGACGCGGTCGAATTCGGCCTTCAGCAACTGGCCCGCCAGGCGGTAGCCGTGGCCGGCACTTTGCACCACCGCCCGGCTGGGCGTGGTCTGGCCTCCCATGAAGAGGGATATGCCGACCACGCCTTCGTGGCCGACCACCGCGATCTCGGTCGAGGCGCCGTCTTCCAGCACGTGCAGCAGCGATACGATCGAGTCGATCGGGAAATAGACGTGGCTGATCTGCTCGCCGGATTCGTACAGCGCTTCGCCGAGCGCCATCGGCACGAGTTCCAGCGAGGGTGCAAGGCGCGCCAGGTCTTCGCTCGGCAGGGCCGCGAGTATGCCGTTTTGGCAGGGGTCAGGCAGGGTCGGCACGCGAAGTCTCCACTTCCTGGGCCATCGTTCGTGGTCCGCTTGGGGATGGCGGTTCGGAACGTTACCTGCCGCCAGGCCGCGGTCCGTCTATGGCCATTGTGAGCGCTAGCGTACAGAGGTGACAACAAAGAGAGCGTATGCTGTACAGGCGAGAGCGGGCGCGATCGGATTCGATCGCGCACGTCGAAGGCATCCCCCCGCCGCTGCACAGCCCCGCCCCGGGGTCCTGAACCGGGATTCCAGGATCGTTCGAGCCCCGAGTTTCTGATTCGGAAGACAATGGAAGAAGAGGAATACACGCTCGACATGGCGCTCGAGTTCCACCGCCGCATCGCCACCATCGTCAGCGCCGTCCAGGAGGGCATCTGGCAGGGCGGGAGACATGAACTGATCGGCTATGACAGCGACTTCGGCTTCGGCCAGAAGCGCGGGATCCAGACGCTGGTGCTGAAGACCTCCCACCGCTCGGCCTACGTGCGCCTCGATTGGCACGCGGTGGTCGGCGACACGCCGGAGGAGCGGCAGCTCGTCGACCAGGCGATCCAGGGCGCAATCGGCGTGCTGGGCTGAGACGTCGCAACGCAGGCCGCCGGGGTTTGCCCGGCTGAGCGTCGATGCGCGCCCATCCGAGGCCGGCTTCAGCCGGCCAAGAGCAGCGCGATTGCGCTCGTAGCGGATGATTGCCCTGTCGTGGCGGCGATGCCGTCGTGTGCGGGCTTTTCCGCTCCGCGCCGCCGGGCCGCCGCTACATGTCGCGCGACGCCAGATCGTAGCGGCGCAGCGTGCCGGCGAACTCGCGCAGCGCATCGATGCCGCTTCGCTCCGCGCGCGCGCACCAGCTTTCGAGCTGTCGCGCCAGTTGTGCGCTCGATGCGCTCGATCGGCTCCATAGCGCGGTGAGTTCCCCGCGCATCGCATGGATGGTGGCGAATACGCTGCTGGCACGGATCGCCCGCTCCAGCGCGTCGCGCTCCGGTGGCGTCAACGGGCGCCCGTCGCCGCGCAGCCAGCGCCTGACAGCCTTCATCAGCGGGGCGCGTTGCGCCGGCGGCAGCGCGCTGGCGGCGGCCTGGTCGGCGGTCCATCGCAGTGAACGGGCGAACCTCGCCAGCACCTCGTAGCGGTGCAGGATCACCGCCTGCAGGTTGGCTTCGTCGCAGCGGGCTCTGGCCTCGCCGCGGTGCAGTTCGGGCGCGACCCGGCGCACCTCTGCCAGGCGGCAGAGTTCGAGCAGGCGGATATACATCCAGCCGATGTCGAACTCCCACCAGCGGCTCGAGAATCGCGCCGAACCGATGTAGGCGTGGTGATTGTTGTGCAGTTCCTCGCCGCCGATCAGGATCCCCCACGGGGCGATGTTCGTCGACGTGTCGCTGGGCGCGAAATTGCGGTAACCCCAGTAGTGGCCGACGCCGTTGATCACGCCGGCGGCGAAGAACGGGATCCACAGCATCTGCACCGCCCAGATGGTGAGGCCGATGGGACCGAAGAGAATCAGATCCGCGCCCAGCATGATGCCGACCCCGAGTACCGAGTGCCTTGCGTAGAGATGGCGCTCGATCCAGTCGTCCGGCGTGCCGTGACCGAACTTCCGCAGGGTCTCCGGGTTGCGCCGCTCGATGCGATAGAGCTCCGCGCCTTGCAGCAGCACCTTGCGGATGCCGTGGATCTGCGGGCTGTGGGGGTCGGCCTCGGTCTCGGTGGTGGCGTGGTGCTTGCGGTGCACGGCGACCCACTCCCGCGTGACCATTCCAGTGCTGAGCCACAGCCAGAAGCGGAAGAAGTGGCTGACCGCGGGATGCAGAGCCAGCGCGTGGTGCGCCTGGTGACGGTGCAGAAAGACGGTGACCGCGACGATGGTGAGGTGGGTGAGCGCCAGCGTGACCAGCACGCAGCTCCACCAGGGCAGAGCGAACAGTTCGGGATGCATCGGAAACCTCGGCGGCCGGGCGCGGCGACCCTGGATGGGTACGGCCATCTCGCCATCGCCGCAACTGGAAGTCTACCGGGGTGCCGCCGGGCGTCTGTGCGCTGGCGTACCTTGGGGCGCCGCGTCAGGTCGATCATGCGGGTGAGCGGGGCCGGCTGCGCACGGCGGGAATGAAAAAGGGCCCCGACAAGGGGCCGACGCGTAATCGCCGGATTGCTTCTCAGGCAACTTCCATGGATTGCCGGGCCGCCTCTTGTCGCAACGCGGAAACGGCATCGGTGGGGGCGGCGAGATTGGCCGCATTCGTTGCGAAGAATCTCTCGACGCCGCGCGAGAACATCGCCAGGACGACATTCAAGCGGGCCGGCACGGCGAGCTGCGGAAAAGGCACTGAGGCGCTCATGCAGAGCACTCGCGCCGAGCGCATTCGGCGCTCGGCAGGCGTCCCCCGACGCGTTCTGCTTCGCTTTGCTGCCGGCCTTGGAGTTCGGCTCCGCCTCGATCCATATGCCAACGGTGAGGTGGCGTCCGGAGACCTCGTGCGCTCGAGACCGTGGAGGGGCAATCGATCGAGGGCCGCGAGCAACGCAGCTCATGGTTGCGCATGGTGTGCTTGCGATAAGCTTGGGCAACGCCCATTCCGCCTTCCGCCCTAGATAGGTGCGAGAATTGATAGATTGAGGGCTTGGTCAAGCCAAGGTGTGGGAGTCGTTGCCCCTGTGGCCCTAGCCGAGCTTCAGCGAAGAAAATTGCGGGTACATTTGCGGGTATGAAATGCACTCTGTTTCGATTAAGTTGTTATAAAACAACAGGATGTATGTTAAATGCTGCTGATGATCGACAACTACGACTCCTTCACCTACAACCTCGTGCAGTACTTCGGCGAGCTCGGCGCGAAGGTCAAGGTCTATCGCAACGACGAGGTGACGGTCGAACAGATTGCAGCGCTGGCGCCGGCGCAACTGGTGATTTCGCCGGGGCCGTGCACGCCGGCCGAGGCGGGCATCTCGGTGGCCGCGATCAGGCATTTCGCCGGCAGCATGCCGATCCTCGGCGTGTGTCTGGGCCACCAGTCGATCGGCGCGGCTTTCGGCGGCAAGGTGGTGCATGCCAAGCGGCTGATGCACGGCAAGGTGTCGCCGGTGCGCCATGCCGGCCAGGGCGTCTTCCGCGGCCTGCCGAACCCCCTCACCTGCACCCGCTACCATTCGCTGGCGGTCGAGCGCGAGACTCTGCCGGACTGCCTCGAGGTCACTGCGTGGACCGAGGACGGCGAGATCATGGGCTTGCGGCACAAGACGCTGGCGGTGGAAGGGGTGCAGTTCCATCCGGAATCGATCCTGACCGAACACGGCCACGCGCTGCTGAAGAATTTCCTCGAGCAAGCGGTCGCGGCTTGAGCCGGACCGCAAGCACGATCGCCCTCAGACCCGGCGGCAGCGGCGGCCGGGCATCCATTCGGAGACGACCCATGAGCATTACTCCCCAGGAGGCGCTGCAGCGCGTCATCGAGCACCGCGAGATCTTCTACGACGAGATGCTCTCGCTGATGCGCCAGATCATGGCCGGAGAGATCACACCGCTGATGACCGCCGCGCTGCTGGCGGGCCTGCGCACCAAGAAGGAAACCATCGGCGAAATCGCCGCGGCCGCCACGGTGATGCGCGAGCTGTGTACCAAGGTGGATGTGCCGCACAATCCGCACTTCGTAGATATCGTCGGCACCGGCGGCGACGCCGCGCACAG
>JBNLCM010000194.1:0-9051 GCA_050303815.1 Rhodocyclaceae bacterium | reverse complement strand
GACACGCTCGGAGCGGTTCTGGTGGATGGTGATGGTTTCGTTCTGGTCGACCGTTTCGGTGCGGTTCATATGCACCGTGATGGTCTCGTTGCCGTCGACGGTTTCGGTGCGGTGGCGATGCACCATCGTCGTCTCGTCGCGATCGATGATCTTTCCGCGGTCGTTGCCGACCCATTTGTCTCCGCCCGGCGCTGAGCCGTCTCAAGGCGGGCGGACCGCCCCCTCGGGGGGCAGCGCCGCGCCGCAGGCGCAAGCGTGGGGGCCGTCAGCCTCGTGTTCGACTTCGGTGAGCTGGTCCTTCTCGGCGTGCAGCCAGAGCTGCTCTTCGCCGGACTTGTCCTCGAAGCGGAGGGCGTTGGCGTTGTCGCAGGCGCCGCCCTGGCTGGAGCGGGTCAGGATGCCGGTCCGCATCATGTGGGAGGGTTGCTCCCACGGCGGCATCTGGCTGTAACGGTTGGACCTTCACGTGGCCCAATTCGTCGGTGTGAGTGCCCGCGCCGGGATCGTCTTCAAGCCGCCCAATCTTCCTGCACGAAGGCCCACCACAGTCCCGGATCGTCTTCGGCGGGGGCGGAATGATCGAGCATCGCGGCGAGATCGACCCCTGGCGGCAGCAGGCTGCGGCCGGTGAGGTGCCCGGCGTGGTAGATCAACAGCTCGGGCAGATCGTCCGGCAGGTAGTCGCCGAGGAAGGGGGCGTGTTCGTCGAGATCGAGCCACAGCAGGATCTGGTGCTCGGGCGCGGCCTCGGCCAATCGCTCGAAGGCCGGGCGCAGTGCGCGGCACTTGCGGCACCAGGCCTCGGCGCCGAGCAGCAGGATCAGTTCGGTGCCGTCCTGTGCCAGCCGGCGTGCGATCTCGGCGGCATCGCGCCAAGGGTCGAGTTTCATCAGGCTGCGCGCGCCTGTTGAGCCTGGATCACGGCCAACTCGTTCATCTGGCGCTGAACCGGAGCGCGGGTGTCGAAATGGATGCCGGAGGCGCGCAGCCGCTGGGCGGCGATCCAGCGCAGCGCCTGGGGCTGGTCGCCGAGCAGTTCCGGCAGGCGCTCGGGGGTGATCTCGGCGCCGCCGAGCAAGGCCTTGCCGACCGGCAGGCGACAGCTCAGGGCGCGGATGGCGGCAACGTTCGGCGCCGCCAGGCCGGGGTCGAGGTCGTCGGTGGGGCGGGGCGCCTCGTCTTGGTCCAGTGCGCGCGGCGGCAGCGCCAGGCCGTTGGCCGCGAGATCGATGCCGGTCAGCACCTGCCACACCCAGCCGGCGCGGCGGGCGATCTGCGGATCGTCCAGATGGGTCGCGACCCAGGGCAGGTAGGCGGCATCGCCGTGGTTCAGCACGAACGCGAGTGCCGGACGCGGTGGCAGCAGGTCGAGCAGTTGCGCCACGCCGGGGTGGCCGAGCGGTGCGATCAGGCCCAGATGCCTGACCCAGCGGATCAGCCGATGCAGGGCGCGCGAACGGTAGAAACCGGTGGCCTTCTCCGCTTCGGCATTGAGCCGTGCCACCGCCTGCCACAGCGCGCTGGCGGCGCGGGACGGCTCCAGCCGCCCGGCCAGCGCGATCGCGGCTTCCGCGCGCACCTCGCGGCAGGTGTCCGACAGCAAGGGCAACAAAGCCTCCAACTGCCCCGCCTGGCCGGCGCAGCGGCAGGCTGCAGCACGCAAGGGTGCCGACGCATCGGCCAGCGCGGCCGGCAGCAGGGGCAAGACCAGCTCGACCGCCTCGTGGCCGATCAGATGGATGGCGCGCCAGGCCGCGACGCGCAGCGGCGGATGGGCCTCGGCTTCGAGCCACTTGCAGATCAGGGGCCAACTGTCCTGCACGTCGACCCAGGCCAGCGCCGAGATCAGGCCGCGCAGCAGGGTCTCCGGCTGCTGTTCGAGCAGCGGCCAGATCGCCCGCAAGCGCTCGTCGTCATCAGATTCGAGCGCATTGACTGCACAGACGAAAAACTCGCCGGGGCCGTTCCAGCGGGTGAGTTCCCTGCGGGCGATTTCCGCGCCTTCGTCACCCGCGACGAACAAGCCGTCGAGATGGGCTTCGAGCAAGCGGTTGAAGTGAGCGAGCTCGGTCAGATTCACCAGCGGCGAATGCACGCTGGCGTCATGCTGGGCCCAGTAGAAGGCGGCATCGCCGGCGTGGCGGGTGATGAGGGGCGGGATGATGGGCACGGCGTGTTCCTTCATTCGCCTGCGAGCGCCTGCTCCATCTTGTAGTGGTTGAAGATCAGTTGCCAGTCGTCGCCGTCATGGAACGCCGCCCCGTGAGCGCTCGCCATCAACATCACGCCGTCGGCCGCGGAGAGATTGCCCGAGCACACCTTGATCTCGCTCGAAACCGGGGCCTCGTCCAATCGATCGCCGTTAACGATCCACAGGCCGTAGTCGCTGGTGCACCAGAGCTGTCCGGCATGCCAGACGATGTCCTTGAACGGCAAGGTGAATTGGCCGCGTGCAGCAGGGTCCAGCGATTACCCCGGCCGCGGAACACGGTGCCGGATTGGGCGCCGATATAGACATGGCCATCGCCGGCGCAGCACACCGATTCGAGCAGCATGTTCGACGGGAACGGAATGCGTTGCCATGCGTCACCATCGAAATGCCAGACGACACCGCGGCCCGCTACGACATAGAGATCGTCGGGCGCAAAGCCGTCGATGTCGTTGAAGGCCATGTCGTCGGCGATATCGACGTCGTCGAACTCCCTTCTTGTCGGAATCGGCAGGTTGAGGCACAGGGATTCCCAGCTATTTGGTCCCAGACGCCGGCAAACAGAGTGCCATCCGCCAACGACGCAGAGAGTGCCATCGATCATTCGGATGCGCTGAACGTTGCCGCGGAGAGGGCCTTCCTTGCTCTTAGGGATGGGGTTCTCATCAGCCTTGGTTCCGCCGCCCCTCGCAAAGACCTGCCCACCGGAGTCCACCACAACGACCTGATCAAGGGGCGTCCGGGTGGCCCCAACCAGAGTGGTGTCGAAACCGACGAACTCCTGCCATCCCATTTGCCTATTCTCGGGTTGGTCGCGATAAAATCCGACCTCGCGCTTGGTCACCGTGTGCTCGGAAAGTACGCCCGCCTTAGCGGACTCTTTCTCGTTTCTTGCGCTGAAGTGGAAGTACTGCGAGTTTCGTACGACGCAGTCCGTGACACGATATCCATGCAGACAGTCTCTGAATTCTTCGAGGGTGATCATGTGAAATCCTATCTATAGCTCTGTTCTGGCTGATCCGCTGGAACCCCCTCCTGGGGCTCCCGATACCGCGGGCATCGGCTTCTTGCACTTGTCCTTGTAGTACGCGTCCATTTGGGCCCTCAGGCACTTCTCGTCTCCTTGATCGCCGAGTAGGCTTTGGCGCCCATCTTGACGGCCTCGTAGCCGGTGTCGACCCAGTCCACGAAGTTCCATGCCTTCGCGGTGACTTCAGCGGCGAATGCGCGCTGGCGTCGTGCTGGGCCCAGTAGAACGCGGCGTCGCCGGCGTGGCGGATGACGAGGGGCGGAATGATCGGGGAGCGCACATTGCGACCTGTATTCGCGGCGAGAAGGAAGCGTAACGACCGCTTTGCCTACTCGCCCATGTCGCGCAGCGCCTTTTCCATTCGTGACCGAAGGAAAATCACCTCCCACTTGCCGTCTTCGAGAAAAGCGGCTCCGCCGAGGCCAGCGACGAGCAATACGCCGTCGTTGGTGTAAAGGTTGCCGGAACACACCCGGACTTCGCTCGGCAGATCGCCGCAGTATTCAACCTTTCCGTCTTGAATGGTCCACAGGCCGTTGTCGTTCGAGCACCAGGCACGTCCGTCGTGCCAAACCATGTCGCGCCAGCCGAGATAGACGCCTCCGTCATGAATCAGTTTCCAGCGGTTTTCTCGACCCATGAAGGTCATGCCTTCGTAGCACGAGATATAGACGTTGCCGTCTGCGCCGCAACAGACAGTTTGAATGAAGGTATTGGTGGGGAAGGCGATCTGCCGCCACTTCTCGCCGTCGAAGTGCCATACGTCGCCTCTGCCGCCTGCCGCGTAGATGTCGGTCTCCGAAAAACCGTCGAAGTCGTCGAAGCCCTCGTCGTCGCCTCCTCCCTTCTTGTCGTGTGGAATGCGGGGGTTGTGAGACATCCACTGCCCTTTGCCAAGACGCTTTCCGAATGAGCGATTGCCGCCACAGACGTAAGCATAGCCATCTATCGTCTTGATCCTGGAAATACCGCCTCGGTTTGGATTCTCGGGCATCGATCCGGAAAGCGGCGCATCTTCGAAGGCTTCTCCGCCTCCTATCACGAATATTCTATCGTTCTGCAGCTCAATACCAATGAACTGATTGATTGGCTTTTCGGCTGCTCCACCTTGAATCCGCCCCCACTGATTAAGTGTTTCCCAGCCGAGCCGATCGCCCTCTGGATCATTCCTAAAAAACGGCAGAATTCGCTTTGGCCGAAAATCAGGATCCCACTTGTTCTGTTCCTCTTCTTCCACCTCTTTGTCCGAATACCAACTATCTGCAATGAACGTGAACATATTTCGGTCTCGAACAACGCAATCATAGATATAGTAGCTGCTAATGCCATTTTTGTATTCGTCTAAAGTAATGAGCACGCTATTTCCTCTTTGAATTTTGACCGCTCTTGTTGCCGCCTCCGCCTGTCCCCGAAGCCGCCGTCAAATTCTTACCCTTGCAGCCGTCGTAGTGCGCATCGACTTGAGCTTCGAGGCACTTGCGGTCGCAATGAAGTGCGCCGGCCTTTTGAATAGCGTCGAGCCCCTTCTTCTTTGCATCTTCGTAGGAAATCTCGCTGGAGTTTGTATCAAGTATATGTTTCTTCATGGCGGCGCTGAGCGACTTGTGAGCCAAGCCATGACTCCCGTGCTCGAAGCCGTTCTTCCACCCCTCTAGGCAGATAGTCGGGGCGGTATCATAGTCGTAGCCGGTACAGCCGGCGCCTTCGACCATGGCATTGGGCAGGATGTGGTGTCCGGTCTGCCCTGGGCAGCAGCCGTTGCCGTGGTTCGCCTGAGCGACCGCCTTGGTGGGCTTGCCGTCGGTGTTTTGGAAGGGTACCAACATGCATTTGCGAGCCCGAGTGCAGGGATCGATCTGGGCCATCAGGCTCATCGCATCGGCGTGCGCTTTGTGGGGGTTGTCTTTGTAGTCACCCAGGATCTTCGAGGCCTTTTCACCGATGTTCTTGATATTTGATATCGCATCAAGGGCGGCTTGGCCCTTGGCGCCAGCCAAGGCGGCCAGCTCCTTGCCGGTACTGTAGAGATCATGTGCCGTCCACGCAGCCATTGCCACCGTGACAATGCCTGTTTCGACCCCCGCTGCGCCGACAACGCCCTTGGCAATACTGCGGGCCGCGAATCCCTCCGCTTTGTCGATGGCTGCCGCCCCTGCTTTCTCGATCGCAACGGCTTTCAACTCATCGAACGCGCTCCACATCATGCCGAGGCGATTGTCTTCGATCTTTGCCATCACGTCGGTGAGTTGCTTTTCGAAGTTCGGATCGAAGGTGTCGGATGGAGTTATCCAAAGTCCGGTGCAATGGTCTGCCATCCATGCGTTCCCATCCGTAGCGGTCCGGCTCCCCTTATCCCTCTTGTACAGTGCGCTTGCCTTTCCCAAATCGTCGAGCGCCTCACCGGCTTCGGCGAGCTTGCCGGAAAGCCCGCTCTTGCGTTTTCTCTTGATGCCATTTTTCTTGTCTTTATCGCTTTGCGGTGCTTCCGGTTTGCATTTCTTCTGAATATCTCTACGTTCATTGGCACACGCCGATTTCGCAGCCGGCGTGTCCAAATAGTAAGTTGGGGGAGTATTTGCAGCGCTCTTCATCCCTTCCGGCCTCAGGCGTGATTATGCGTGGTCGGATCGGTATGCCGATCGACGTTGAGGCCTTCGATCTTGACGTCGGGCGACCAGTTGGTGAAATAGGTCTTGCCCTTGATGACCGAGGTGTTGGTGCCTTTCTGGAAGGCCTGGGTCGCTGGTTCGTTGCCGGTGCTGTCGGCGAGGTAGGAGACGTCCTTCTTCGCGATCGGCGTGCCGCAGACGAAGACGGTGGAACTGCCGTTGGCGAGGTTGCGGGCGAAGTTGGTGTTGGGGTAGGGGATCAGCACCGGGCCGGCGCTGGGCGCGGGCGGGCTCCAGCACGGGTCGGGGAAGGCCGGCGTGGTGACGCCGTCGGCGGCCTGGGAACAGAACTCGTTGTTGTTGGCGTAGACGTGGGTTTCCATTGCGTCGGGATCCTAAGACGTGAGGCGCAGCACGATCGCCGCGCGCTCGCCGTGATCGTTGGCGAGATGAATCAAGCCGCAACGGCCGGGGCCGTCGTCGCGCGGCATGGCTCGATGCATCAAGGCGGTCATCAGCGGCCCGGTGGCGGCGCCGATCTCGCCGGTGCAGTCGGCCGTGGTCAGCGTCATCGGCGCGGTGCCGCCCGGCACCGAGCTGCGGGTCAGCGCATTGGCGGCGTCCTTGGCGAAGAAGGCCTCGCCGTTCTGGTCGCTGAGGCGAAAGTCGAGCGCGTTGGCGTCGATGCCGGCCTGCTTGAAGGCGCCGCGGATCGCATCAGAGAGGCCGGTCGACAGACTCGGCACGCTGCCATCGGGCCGGCCGGGCTCTTCGCCGCGCCCGACGCCGGCGATGTGCAGCCCGCTTGTGGCGGTGTTCGACGCTTCCAGCAGCAGCGCCGCGGCCCCTTCGCCGGGCAGAAAGCCGTCACTCACGTCTTCGGTCAGCAGGCGCTCGTCGGACAGGTAGTGATTGATCGTCGCCGCGTTTAGCAGGCTGTCGACGCCGACCAGCAGCACGCGCTCGGCCATGCCGGCGCTGATGATCGCCGCCGCCTGCAACAAGGCCTGGCCGAAGCCGGCGCGGCCGGCGGCGACGATGCGCGATTCGTCGTGAAAGTGAAGGCCGATTGCTTCCTGCGCGGCGAGGGCGGTATCGAACTGCTCATGCTCCAGGCCGTGGGGACGCTCGGCCTCCAAGGTCAGCAACAGCAGCGGCACCTCTTCCGATCCGAATTCCCGCATACCGGCGAGGCAGTCCTGCACCGCCAGACGCGCCCATTGGGCAAGCCGCTCGGCGCCCCACAGATCCTCCTCCGGCAGACGCGCGACACGCACGCGCTCGCCGCCACCGGTGACGAACTGGCTCTCCTGGAAGTGATCCATGCCGGCGCGCAGGGCGCAGCTGACTGCGTCTCCGTGGTAGCCGAGCGCGCAGCACATGCCGCTGGCGACGACGCGCAAAGAGGGTCTTCCACTCGTCACGCTGCCTGCTCCGCGTCCTCGTCGCCGCATCCGACGCATCCGCCGCCATCGATGCCCAGCGTCCTGGCCTGCCACCATTGTTCATCGACCGGCCCGACGACGATGGTGTCGAACTCCTGGATGTGGCGTCGGATAGGAGTACTGGCACGCCACACCGCCGAGAAGCGGCCGGCCTCGGTCTCGAAGAACAGCGTGTCGACCTGGGCCTCGGGCGCCTCGGTGGAATAGTCGGTACGCAGGATGCGCACGCCGACGCGGTCCAGGGGCGGCAGCTTGAAGATCAGCTCGCGCGCGTGAGGCAGCAGATGGACGAACTGCACCGACTCGCCGCCGCGCGGGTAGGGGATCTGCTGATCGGGCGGGGCGCACTGGTGGAACTGCTCGTCGAAGTCCTCGGGCAGGAAGGGGCAGCGTGTCTCGCGCCACTCTTCGTCGTAGCTGCCGGCGTAGTCGATGCGCGGCTGCCAGTGGCGGCCGATGGCCGACAGTGCGGCTGGTGGGTAGCGGCCGTCGGGGCGTTCGACGAGCACGTCCCAGGCCTCGATGCAGGGGGCGGGCTCGTCGTTCATCCGGCCGCGGCTCTTGGCGCCGGCCCAGCCGAGGCCGACCGGATTGGCGAGCAAGGTCTCGAACAGTTCCTCGCCGCGCTGCTGGTAGGCGCGGCTGCCGCCGAAGGCCATGCCGTAGTGAAGCGGCATCGACAGGAAGGGTTCCGGCTCGGACAGCGCATAACCGCCGAAGCGCTTGATCCAGCGCCGCGGCCCTGAGATGCGCAGGCGCTTGTTTATCGGCCCGACGCGCAGGCCGACGCCGAGCTGTTTGTGGGGGTGGCCGTCGGGGACGTGGGCGCAGGCGTCGAAGATCACGTCGCAGCGCGGCTTGTGGCGGGCGAAGTCGTCGCCGCAGCGCATCGCGGACTCGCCCGGTGCGCCGTAGTAGTCGTCGACGTAGGCCAAGGGCTGGGGCGGCAGCGGGCGGGGACGCTCGCCGAGATCGGGAATGGACCAGGTCGCCTTGGCGACCACCACCAGGTGTTCGCGCCCTGCGACGTCGAGCGCCACCGAAATGGCGCAGGCGAGCCACGGGCTGTCGCAGACGAGTTCCATCAGTTGATCTGGACCGATCCGCCGCGGATGCGTTGCGTGGCGCTGGCGTGGGTGTTGATGTAGCCGCCGCGGATGTCGATGCGGCCCGAGGCGTCGAGCCGGATCACGGCCCGGCCACAGCGCAGTTCCAATTCGCCCTCGGCCTCGACCACCACGCGGCCGTCCTCTTCGCGCACCACAGGCCGATCGGTCTCGGCGCTCGCCACCGCGTCTGCCACCGCAGTGCCGAACATCGCGCCGAGCACGATCGGCCGGTCGGGCTGCCCACCTTCGAAGCCGAGCGCCAGTTCGCAACCGATCTGCGCGGGGGTGAAGGTCTGGAGCGTACGTGCCGGGATGGCCTCGAAGCCGAATTGCGGGATCGTGACCAGTGCGTTGCCGTGCGCATCGAAGCCCGCCAGCCGGCCGAGCACGATGCCGTCGACGTGCGCCGGGGCGTCGGCCGCCGGGCGGTGGACCCGATCGAGCAAAGGTGAGAGCGGGCTGTCGGCTTCGTTGCCGGCGCGTTCGGGGGCGGCGGGGGCCTTAGTTCTCAAGGATCTTCTGCCCCTTCATCGTGATGTTGCCGGCGGCCTTGATGAGCTGCTCGCCGCTCATGTTGATGGTGAGGTCGTGGCCGTTGAGCGTCACGGTGCCGTCGCTCTTCATCACCAGCACACTGGCGCCGACCTTC
>JBNLCM010000193.1:0-18227 GCA_050303815.1 Rhodocyclaceae bacterium | reverse complement strand
ACGCCGCGCCGTTGCTGACCAGTCCGTAGAGGGCAAAGCGGTCCCGCCGCGCCGACACTTCGGGGAACATCTTGCGCAAGGTGCCCTTGATGAGGCCGCTATAGTCAGCCGTACGGAGCACCTCGGGATCCCGCGACCCATCCGGGTCGATCACGCTTGCGTCCAGCATCACGTCGAGCGTGACCCGTGTCTGCCAGAACGCCGTGTATCCGTTGCTGACGATGCTCGTAAACAGCACCACGAGAAAGGTCAGGCCGAGCGCAACGGCACAACGGCCATACCAGCGAAAGCGCACTTCGGCAGCGCGCCGGCGCTTCATGCCGGCCTCGACACGGGCAAACAGCTTGTCGCCCGCCTCGGCTTGGGTCATCTCATTCATACTGTTCCCGATACTTGCGCACGATATAGAGCGCGATCACGTTCAACACCAGGGTGACGAAGAACAGCATCAGGCCGAGCGCAAACGCGGCGAGCGTCTTGGGGCTGTCGAACTCCTGGTCGCCCACCAGCAAGGTGACGATCTGCACCGTCACGGTGGTCACCGCCTCGAACGGGTTCGCCGTCAGATTGGCAGCGAGGCCGGCAGCCATCACGACGATCATCGTTTCGCCGATGGCGCGCGACACGGCGAGCAGCACGGCGCCGACGATGCCGGGCAGCGCGGCCGGGAAGATCACACGCCGGATCGTCTCCGACTGGGTCGCCCCCATGCCGTAGGCACCGTCGCGAAGCGACTGGGGAACCGCATTGATCACGTCATCGGACAGGGATGACACGAATGGAATGATCATCACCCCCATCACCAGGCCGGCTGCCAGCGCACTCTCCGACGCAATATCGAGCCCGAACAGCGAGCCCGAGTCGCGGATGAAGGGCGCCACCATCAAGGCGGCAAAGAAACCGTAGACAACCGTCGGAATGCCGGCCAGCACTTCCAGCAGCGGCTTGGCCACCGACCGCAGGCGGGCACTTGCATACTCCGCCAGGTAGATTGCCGACATCAGCCCGATGGGCACGGCGACCGACATCGCGATCAGGGTGATCAGCATCGTGCCGGCGAAGAGGGGCACGGCGCCAAAGGCACCGGAAGAGCCGGCCTGGTCGGCGCGAATGGCGATCTGGGGACTCCACTCTAGCCCGAACAGAAATTCCGTGACAGGCACCGCCTGGAAGAAGCGGATGGACTCGAACAGCACCGACAGGACGATGCCGACCGTGGTCAGGATGGCGATGGTCGAGCAGCCGATCAGCAGCCACATCACCGTTCGCTCGACCGCGTTGCGGGAGCGATGATCCGGATGGATGCGTGAATGGCCGAACCACGCGCCGGCTGCAGCAACGCCCAATGCCGTCGAGAAGAGCGCGAAGCCGCTGGCGGACTGCAATGCCCGGTAGCGATCCGCCGCCGCGAGCACGTCGGCGCCCGGCTCGCTCGAGACGATGTTGCCGGCCACGAGGTTGCGGATGTCGTTGAGCAACAGGTTGAGGCGGGCAGGCTCCAGGCTTGCCAGATCCGGGGGAAGGGCCGCCACCACCATGCCGGTGATGACCGAGTCCTGCATGGCAAGCCACACACCGGTCAGGGCCAGTGCAGGCAGGATCGCCCACAGGGCCGAGTACAGCCCGTAGTAGGCCGGCAGCGAATGCAGCGTGCGAATACGCCCGCCTGACACGGCAAACGCCCGCTTGCGCCCGACATGATAGGCGAGCGAGCTGAGCGTCAGCAGCAGCACAAGAAGCAGTGAGGTCTGGTTCACCGAAGAAATTTCCAGGTTCCGGACGCGACGACGGGGCGACGCCGACCGGCGCCGCCCCGTGACGGTCATCGTATTACTTCATGGCGGCGAGGTTCTTGGCGTCGCCGGCCACTTTGGCGTACTCAGCCTGGGGAAGCGGGATCAGGCCCCGCTCGGCGAGGTAACCTTCGCCGCCCATGGACTTGGTGCTGGTGAACTCGGACAGGTATTCCTTGATGCCCGGGATCACGCCCACGTGTGCCTTCTTCACATAGAAGAACAGGGGACGCGAGACCGGGTAGGAACCGTCGGCGATGGTCTCGAACTCGGGGGCGACGCCCTCGATGTTCGCGCCCTTGATCTTGTCGCGGTTCTGGTCAAGAAAACTGAAGCCGAAGATGCCGAAGGCATCCGGGTTGGCCTCGAGCTTCTGGACGATCAGGTTGTCATTCTCTCCGGCCTCGACGTAGGCGCCGTCCTCGCGAACAGTCTGGCAGACGGCTTTGTGAGCCTTCTTGTCGGCTTTCTTCATGTCCTTGATGAACGGGAAGGTATTGCAGCCCTCGTCCATCACGAGCTCGACGAAGGCGTCCCGGGTGCCGGAGGTCGGCGGCGGGCCCAGCACTTCGATCTTGATCGCCGGCAGTGCGGCGTTGATGTCCTTCCAGGTCTTGTACGGGTTGGCCACCAGCGTGTCGCCGCCCTTCGGATTCGGCACATCCTTGGCGAGCGCCAGGAAAAGCTCGCGGCGGCTGAAACCGACTTCGGCAGCCGACTTGGCGTGACCGACCGAGATACCGTCGTAGCCGATCTTGACCTCGACAACTTCCTTCACGCCATTGGCGGCGCACTGCTCCAGCTCGGATGCCTTGATGGCGCGGGACGCATTGGTGATATCGGGGTGCTCGACGCCGACACCGGCGCAGAACAGCTTGATGCCGCCGCCCGAGCCGGTCGATTCGATCTTGGGCGTCTTGAACTTGGTGCTCTTGCCGAACTGCTCGGCCACCACGGTGGCGAACGGATAGACGGTCGACGAGCCAACGATGCTGATGTAGTCACGGGCCGACTGGGCGTGGGCCGAACCAATGGTCGCAGCGGACAGAACCGCCAGGGCGAGAGTCGCCTTCTTCATCAAGGACCTCCAGTTGAGATGATCTTCTTGCCTGCCACCTCGCTGGGCGGTAGCCATGGTGGCTATCAGGTAGGTCCGGTCGTCAACGTTTCGCAACCGACCCGACAGGGCAGGTCGCTATTGTTTGGCAACAAGATTGCAGATTTATGAACGTGAAACGTTTGACTGACGGGTAGCCCGCGCGCCAGGGCTGCGCGATCGCGACCACACTGATCGGCAGAGCATGAGCCCGTGCAGGATCCGCCGGGCGCCCCAGGTCGAGAATTCGCTTGGGACTATGGACTGCGGACAGTTGTCTGGCGGTCGCGCCGGGGGGCTGCCGGGTGTGAGGACAAGGCGCGCCGAGGCGGCCTGGGTGGCCCCCAGGCAAGGGGGCGCAACGCCGTCATCGGTCCCGAGCAGGCCCGAGCCCAAGGGCTTGGTGTTGTGAGCCCGCGCGAGGCGGGGCCTTCCGGCGCCTGTCAGGCGTGGCCCGCGGCCCGTCTAAGGTCGGGCCCGGAGGCGGGAATAGATCATCAGGAGGATCACCGCACCGATCACGGCACCGATGAATCCCGCCCCCTCGCCCGCCCGATAGATGCCCAGGAACTGGCCGCCGAAGCTTGCCAGCATCGAGCCTGCGACGCCCAGCACGATCGTCAGGATCATGCCAAGATCCTCCTTGCCCGGGTGCAGCAGACGGGCGACGACACCAACGAGCAATCCGACAAGGATCGAAAGAATCAGGGACATGGAGCCTCCGGTCGGGTCGAGACGGCCCGGTCAGAGTCAGTCCGGCCAGGCGTCCAGGAAACGCCGCCAGTGCTCGCCGGGGTAGCTCTCGAGCGTTGCACGCAGGGCGGCCAGCGCCGCCTCATACGACGGCTCGTCAAGGTGCCCCCGCATGCGCTCGAAGCGCAACAGTACAAGGTAAGTATTTGCAACGTCGGTTTCGCAGTAGTCGCGGATCTCGTCGATCCGCCCCTCGCTGTAGGCCTGCCAGACGGCAGACCCGTCCATGCCCAGCTTGCCGGGAAACCCCATCAGTTTGGCCAGATCGTCCAGGGGGGCGTTGGCACGCGGCTGGTACATGGCCAGCAGATCCATCAGGTCGAGGTGACGGGCGTGGTAGCGACCGATGTAACTGTTCCATTTGAAATCGCGCGAGTCCATATAGTCGCCATCGCCCTGATCCCAGTAGCGTTGCGCGGTCACGCCATGGATGAGACCCCGGTAGTGCAGCACCGGCAGATCGAAGCCGCCGCCGTTCCAGGAGACGAGCTGTGGCGTAAACTTCTCGACGCCGTCGAAGAAGCGCTGGATCAGTGTTGCCTCGTCGCACTCTGGCTCGGAGAGCGAGAAGATGCGGACCTGCCGCTCGTCGCGGAACAGGCAGGAAATGGTGACGATCCGCTGGAGATGATGGGGCTGAAAGTCCGTGCCCTTGGCAGCGCGGGTCTGCTCGAAGGCAAACTCGACGACCTCCTCGTCGGTCAGGTCGTCCGGCAGGCCGTTCAGGAGGCGAATGCCTCGCGCATCGGGAATCGTCTCGATATCGAAGACCAGGGTGGCACTCATCGGGTCGTCCTTCGCGCTGCTCAGGCGGGAAAGACACCGGTCGACAGATAGCGGTCGCCGCGGTCGCAGATCACGGACACGATCACCGCATTTTCGAGTTCTCCAGCCAGGCGCAGCGCAACATGCATCGCACCGCCCGATGAGATCCCCGCGAAGATGCCCTCTTCGCGGGCCAGACGGCGGGTCATCTCCTCCGCTTCCGCCTGATTGACGGACTCGACCCGGTCAACCCGCGAGCGATCGAAGATCCGCGGCAGATACGCCTCGGGCCACTTGCGAATGCCCGGAATCTGGGACCCTTCTGCAGGCTGGCATCCGACGATACAAATTGCCGGGTTCTGCTCCTTGAGGTAGGTGGAGACGCCCATGATGGTGCCGGTAGTGCCCATGCTGGAGACAAAATGGGTGACCTGCCCGCCCGTCTGGCGCCAGATCTCGGGACCCGTGCCCTCGATATGGGCCTGCGGATTGTCCGGGTTGGCGAACTGGTCGAGGATCACGCCCTGCCCCTCGTCACGCATGCGCTCGGCCACATCCCGTGCCATCTCCATGCCGCCTTCCCTCGGCGTCAGGACCAGTTCGGCGCCGAAGGCACGCATGGTCTGTCGTCGCTCGACACTCTGGTTCTCCGGCATCACCAGGACCATCCGGTAGCCCCGCATGGCCGCCGCCATGGCCAGGGCGATGCCCGTGTTGCCGCTCGTGGCCTCGATCAGCGTATCGCCCGGGCGGATCACGCCCTTGGCCTCCCCGCGCAGGATCATGGACAAGGCCGGTCGATCCTTGACCGAACCGGCCGGATTGTTGCCCTCGAGCTTGGCGAGGATCACGTTGTTGCGCCCCGCATTGAGGCGCTTCAGGCGCACGAGGGGAGTCTCGCCGACGTAGTCTTCCAGGGTCTTGAACTGCATCCGGTCCGAATTCCTGTGTGCCGCGTGGGCGGCGGGGTTGTCAGGGGCTCCGTCAGGTCGTCGCGCGCAACTCATCGAGCGTGACCGTCGCGGTACCGAGCTTGCCGACCACAATGCCGGCCGCGTGATTGGCCAGCCGCATCGCGGCCTCCGGCGAAGCACCACTGGCGAGCATCACGGCCACCGTCGCAATGACGGTGTCGCCCGCACCGGAAACATCGTACACCTCGCGGGCACGCGCCGCCTCATGGACGATATCGCCCGGGCCGTAGAGGCTCATGCCTTCCTCGGAGCGGGTCAGGAGCAGGTGTCCGATCCCCGTCCGCTCGCGCAGTGCGGCGATTCGAGCGGCGAGGTCGGTCTCGTCCTGCCAGCGCCCGACGGCGCCCTTCAGTTCGCCCCGGTTCGGTGTCACCATGGTCGCGCCGGCGTAGCGGGCGAAGTCGTCTCCCTTCGGGTCCACCAGGACCGGCTTGCCCGCTTCCCGTGCGATCCGCACCATCTCGCCAACATCGGTCAGGCCGCCCTTGTCATAATCCGACAGAACCACCAGGTCGTGGGCCCCCACCAGTGCGCGGTACTCGTCCAGCCTGGCCTGCAGCACCTCGCGCGTCGGCCGGGTTTCGAAGTCGATTCGCAGCAGCTGCTGCTGGCGCCCAATGACGCGCAACTTGATGGTGGTGTGGAGCGCCGCATCCGGATGGAGGCTGGCGTTGACGCCATCCGCCTCCAGCAAGCGCCCCAGCGCCAAGGCCGCTTCGTCCTGCCCGACCACCGCCAGCAACGAGACCTCTGCGCCGAGGGCCCGGGCATTGCGCGCCACGTTCGCTGCGCCACCGGGTCGGTCCTCGCTGCGCTCCATCAGCACGACCGGCACCGGCGCTTCGGGAGAGATCCGCGACACATCGCCAAACCAGTAGCGGTCGAGCATCACGTCGCCGACCACGAGGACTCGCGCCGACGCCGTATCGGGAATGGGCGGCAGGGTCACGGGCGGCCGATGCCGACGTATTCGATGCCGAGGCTGCGGGGCACCTCGGGCTCGTACATGTTGCGGCCGTCAAAGATCACCGGCTGCTTGAGTCGCGACTTGATCGCCTCGAAATCAGGACTGCGGAACTCCTTCCATTCGGTCACAATGACAAGTGCATCCGCATCATCGAGCGCGCTCTTGGGCCGCCCCGCATAGCGGACACGCGTCTCCTCGCCGAAGATCCGCTCCGCCTCGGGCATTGCGACCGGATCATAGGCCGTCACGGTTGCGCCGCGGGCGAGCAGTTCGGCAATGAGTACGCGGCTGGGGGCTTCGCGCATGTCGTCGGTGTTGGGCTTGAAGGCCAGCCCCCACATCGCGAAGCTGCGTCCGCTGAGGTCCTCGCCGAACCGGGCGACGATCTTGTCGACGAGCACATGCTTCTGCGCCTCGTTGGCCTCTTCAACCGCCGTGAGGACTTTCAGTTCATGCCCGAACTCCCGCCCAGTGCGGATCAGCGCCTTGACGTCCTTCGGAAAACACGAGCCGCCGTAGCCACAGCCCGAGTAGAGGAAGTGGTAGCCAATGCGCGGATCCGAGCCGATACCCTGGCGCACCAGCTCGATATCAGCGCCCATGGTTTCAGCCAGGTTGGCCAGTTCGTTCATAAAGCTGATCCGCGTGGCCAGCATCGCATTGGCGGCGTACTTGGTCATCTCGGCGCTCTTGACGTCCATCACCAGCAGGCGATCCCGATTGCGCTGGAACGGGGCATAGAGCTGGCGCATCAGGGTGATGGCCCGCTCGTCATCGGCGCCGACGACGATGCGGTCCGGCCGCATGAAGTCTTCCAGCGCCGCACCCTCCTTCAGGAACTCGGGGTTCGACACAACGCTGTACTCCAGTGCCGAGCCCCGTTCGGCCAGCACCGCGGCCACTGCAGCGCTGACCTTGTCACCCGTGCCGACCGGCACGGTCGATTTGTCGACGATGACGCGGTAGTCGTCCATGTGGGTGGCGATGTTGCGGGCCGCGGCGAGTACATACTGCAGGTCCGCCGAACCGTCCTCGTCGGGCGGCGTGCCGACCGCGATGAACTGGATGACGCCGAACCGGGCGGCTTCGGCGACATCGGTTGTAAATGACAGGCGGCCAGCCTGGACATTGCGCCGCACGACGTCTTCCAGGCCAGGCTCGTGGATCGGGATACCGCCATCCTCAAGTATCTTGATCTTTGCGGGATCGACGTCGAGGCACAGCACGTCGTTGCCCACGTCAGCCAGGCAGGCGCCGGAAACGAGCCCCACATAGCCGGTTCCTACTACGGTGATCTTCATGCCGTCATCTCACTCAATGTTGGGTTCCTGGTGACCCCGCCCGGCGTCAGGGCGTCAGGTCGAATTCTTCGGTGCGGCGCGGCGGATAGGTCTCCCAGCCGCCGCAGGCCGGGCAACGCCAGTAGAACTGGCGCGCCTTGAAGCCGCAGGCGTCGCAACGATAGCGCGCCACGCGGCGAGTGTGCCCGTGGATCAGCTGCTTGACCATGTCAATGTCATTGCGCTGCTCCATCGGGGCCGTCAGCAGAGCGGCCTCGAGCAGCTTGTCGAGCCCGAGCAGGGTCGGGTTACGCCGCAACTCCTCGCGAACAAGTTCGTAGGCCGGACGGGGCCCGGCCTTCTCGAGCTCCCACTGGAACACTTCATCGAGCAGGTCGAGCGAGGGATGGTGCTCGAGCCAGGCCTGCAGCAGCTGCAAGCCCTGCTCCACCTGCTCCTGTCGCCGGTACGCGTCCATCACCCGCTCGGCAACCAGTGCCAAGTACACCGGATTCTGCCGTTCAATCTGTTTCCAGTGATCGAGCGCGGCCCGGTCATCGCCCAGTTCGGCCGCCAGATCGCCGGAAAGGATGCTGGCACGGACGCACTGGCGGTTGAGCGACATGGCATGGGCGAGGGCTTCCCGCGCATCATCGAAGCGGGAGTTGGCCATCGCGTTGGCGGCCAGCTCGCAGTGGAAATTGGCCACCTCGCGGCGCCACTGGAGCTGGTCGGTCTCGGGCAGCGCACTGATGATATCGATGGCCTTCTGCCAGTCCTTCTCCTGCTGGTAGATCTCTATCAGGTACTTGAAGGCAACATCGGCGAGGCGGGTTTCCTTGAGGCGCACGAAGACCGCCTCGGCCCGGTCGAGCAGGCCCGCCTTGAGATAGTCCTGGCCCAGCTCGCCCAGAGCCTGCAGGCGCTGGTCCTCCGAGATGTCTTCTCGGTCGACCAGGTTCTGGTGCATCCGGATGGCGCGGTCTGTCTCGCCGCGGCGGCGGAACATGGAGCCGAGGGCAAAATGCAGTTCGATCGTCTGGGGGTCGATCCTGACGGCTTCGATGAAAGCATCGATGGCCTTGTCCTGCTGCTCGTTGAGCAGGAAGTTCAATCCCGAGAGGTAGGAACGCGGCAGGCTGCGCGACTCGTTGACGACCTGCCGGATATCGATGCGCGCGGCCAGCCACCCCAACGCAAAGAACAGGGGAAACGCCAGCAGCCACCAGAGCTCGAAATCCATGCCTCAGTGCGCTTCCGGCGGCGTGGCCTCTAGGCGCGGGGGCTGATGGAGCTCTGCGTCCCGCTCAAGCTGGCGCACCTGCTTCTTCAAGCGGGCGATCTCACGCTTCTTCGACAGCAGTGAGAAGAGCGTGACGCTGAAGCCGATCACCGCCCCACCCGCGAAGAAGGCGAGCATCACGAACACCAGCGGAAACTGGCGTACTTCCCCGAGGAAGAACTGCACGTTGACCAGCTCGTCGTTCTTCACTGCGAAACCGAACAGGAAGACGAAGAGGACGATACGGAGAATCCAGATGAGAAATCGCATAGGTTGCGATTATCGCCGAGCGCGTCCCAAAAAAGAAAGGCGGCATGCGCCGCCTTTCCGATACACGGGGTACGAGCCCTCAGCGGGGGAGATCCACCCGCTCGCGCAATTCCTTGCCGGCCTTGAAGTGCGGAACGTACTTTTCCGGTACCGAGACCTTTTCTCCCGACTTGGGATTGCGGCCGACACGCGGAGGACGGTAGTTCAGCGCAAAGCTGCCAAAACCGCGGATCTCGATGCGATCACCTCGGGACAAAGCCTCGGTCATCGCATCGATGATCATCTTGACCGCGAAATCGGCATCCTTGGCGACCAGCTGGGGCGCGAAACGCTCCGCCAGTCGCGCAATCAGCTCCGACTTGGTCATGCGCGCGTGCTTACTGCTTCTGCTCGTTCAACTTGGCCTTCAGCAGCGCACCCAGGTTGGTGGTGCCGGTCGCCGCCTCGGAAGCCAGTTTCTGCATGGCTTCGTTCTGCTCGACCTGGTCCTTGGCGCGGATCGAGAGGTTGATCGAACGGGACTTGCGATCCACGTTGATGATCAGGGCTTCGAGCTCCTCACCTTCCTTCAGGACCGCGCTCAGATCGTCCACCCGGTGGGTGGCGAACTCGGAAGCACGCAGGTAACCCTCGACCTCTTCGGACAGCCCGATGACCGCGCCGCGGGCATCAACCGACTTCACGGTACCGCGCACCAGGGTGTTCTTCTCGTGCGTGGCAATGAAGTTGGTGAACGGGTCGCCTTCCATCTGCTTCACGCCGAGGGAGATGCGCTCGCGCTCGACATCGATCGACAACACCACGGCCTCGACCTCGTCGCCCTTCTTGAAGCGGCGGACGGCGTCCTCGCCGGACTCGCTCCAGGACAGGTCGGAGAGATGCACCAGACCGTCGATACCGCCGTCGAGACCGATGAACACGCCAAAGTCGGTGATCGACTTGATCTGGCCGCGAACCTTGTCGCCCTTCTTGTTGTTGAGCGCAAAATCGTCCCACGGGTTCGACATGCACTGCTTCATGCCCAGGGAGATCCGGCGGCGATCCTCGTCAATCTCGAGGATCATGACCTCGACCTCGTCACCCAGCTGGACGACCTTGGTCGGATGGATGTTCTTGTTGGTCCAATCCATCTCGGAGACGTGCACCAGACCCTCGATGCCCTGCTCCACTTCCACGAACGCACCGTAGTCGGTGATGTTCGTGACCTTGCCGAACAGGCGGGTGCCATTGGGATAGCGACGGGAGATTCCGATCCACGGATCCTCGCCCAGCTGCTTGAGGCCCAGAGAGACACGGTTCTTCTCGCGGTCGAACTTCAGCACCTTGGACTCGATTTCGTCCCCGACGGCCAGCACTTCGCTCGGGTGACGGACGCGGCGCCAGGCCAGGTCGGTGATGTGCAGCAGACCATCGATACCGCCCAGGTCCACGAAGGCGCCGTAGTCGGTGATGTTCTTGACGATACCCTTGACGACCTTGCCCTCCTGCAGCGTGGACAGGAGCTTGTCGCGCTCTTCGCCCATCGTCTCTTCGAGGACGGCACGACGCGACACGACCACGTTGTTGCGGCGACGGTCGAGCTTGATGACCTTGAACTCGAATTCCTTGCCCTCGTACGGGGCGGTGTCCTTGACCGGACGCATGTCGACCAGCGAGCCCGGCAGGAAGGCGCGGATGCCGTTGGTCATGACGGTCAGGCCGCCCTTGACGCGGCCGGAGATGACGCCAGCCACCAGCGTGCCTTCGTTGAGGGCCTTTTCCAGGTCGTTCCAGGCGGCGATGCGCTTGGCCTTTTCGCGCGACAGGCGGGTCTCGCCGTAGCCGTCTTCGAGCGCGTCGATAGCGACCTGGACGTAGTCGCCGGAGGTGACTTCGATATCGCCGCGATCATTGCGGAACTCGTCGAGGGGGATGTAGCTCTCCGACTTCAGGCCCGCATTGACGATCACGAAATTCTGATCGATGCGGACCACCTCGGCGGTGATGACTTCGCCGGCACGCATCTCCTGACGGGAGAGGCTCTCCTCGAAGAGCTCGGCAAAACTTTCCTGGCTGGATACAGCGGTTGCAGTGGACATAAAGGAAAACTCGAATACCGCCTTGCGGCGGAGGTTGGTTGGTCATCCGCCCGCCGGCCGTTGCGACCTGCGGGCTGCGAATTGTCAGGACTTGCTGACGGCGGCGAGCACGAATCCGACCGCTTCCGCCACCCCCATGCCCGACGTATCGAGCAGGAGCGCATCGTCCTGTTGCTTAAGCGGGGCCACGGCACGGGCCGCATCGCGGCGGTCCCGTTCTTCGAGGTCCCGGATAAGACCCTCCATGTTAGCAGCCATCCCCTTATCCAACAACTGTTTATGGCGACGCTCCGCCCGCACGGCCGCGCTCGCCGTCAGGAAGATCTTTAGCCCCGCATCCGGAAAGATGACCGAGCCCATGTCGCGCCCTTCCGCCACCAGTCCCGGCGCCTGCCGGTAGGCGCGCTGGCGCAGGGTCAGCGCCTCCCGGACGGTGGGCAGAGCCGCCACTTTCGAGGCCCCGATCGAGCAGGCCTCCTCACGGATCGCGTCCGTCACATCGTCCCCGCCGAGGAAGATGCGGCCGCCCTCGAAGCGTGCCGGCAGGTCGGCCGCCAGCCGGGCGAGTCCCGCCTCATCCTCCAGCGCCACCTGCCCACGGATGGCGGCGAGCGCCACGAGCCGGTAGAGGGATCCGCTGTCCAGGTGGTGGTAGCCCAGCGCGTCGGCCACCGCTGCCGCGACCGTCCCCTTGCCCGACGCCGACGGCCCATCGATGGCGATAACCGGCACCGGGCGGGTGACGGCCGCGAACGCGTCAAAGTAGCCCGGGAAGGTCTTGTTGACGCATTTCGGATCGTTGATCCGCACCTCGGTACCGCCCAGGGTGACGAGCGAGAAACACATGGCCATCCGGTGGTCGTCGTAGGTATCGATCACCCCGCGGGCGAATCGCCCTGGCGGCGTGACGACCAGGTAGTCGGCCCCCTCCTCCACGACCGCCCCGACCTTGCGGAGTTCGGTCGCCATGGCCGAAATGCGGTCGGTCTCCTTGACGCGCCACGACGCGATGTTGCGGAGCCGACAGGGGCCGTTGGCGAACAGGGCGGCGACCGCCAGGGTCATCGCCGCATCCGGGATGTGGTTGAGGTCGAGGTCAAAGGGACGCAGCGCGCCACCGTCCGGTGCACTCGCCTCGATCCAGTTATCCCCCATCGAGACCCGCGCCCCGATGGACTCCAGGGCCTCGGCAAAGCGAACGTCGCCCTGGATGCTGTTGCGCCCCACACCCTCCACCCGCACCGGGCCACCACCCACTGCGCCCGCGGCGAGGAAGTACGAGGCCGACGAGGCGTCGCCCTCGACGTAGATCTCGCCCGGCGACCGATAGCGCGCCCCGCCGGGTACCGTGAAGGCTTGCCACCCCTCCCGCACGACCCCGACGCCAAAGCGCTGCATCAGCGAGAGGGTGATCTCGATGTACGGTTTGGAGATGAGTTCGCCGATCACTTCAATGCGGGTCTCGACACCCGTCAACGGCAGCGCCATCAGCAGCGCGGTCAGGAACTGGCTAGAGACATCGCCGCGAACATGAACGACGCCGCCCGGCCGGATCGCGCCTGGTGAGATCGCGAGTGGCGGAAAGCCGGCGTTGCCCAGGTACTCGATGCAAGCCCCGATCTCGCGCAGGCCATCCACCAGGTCACCAATCGGGCGCTCGTGCATGCGTGGCACGCCGGACAGCTGGTAGGTGCCGCCCGATAGGGCCAGCGCCGCGGTCAGTGGCCGGAAAGCCGTGCCGGCGTTGCCGAGAAAGAGGTCACCCTCCTTGACAGGAAACGGGCCGCCGACGCCGTGCACCCGATAGCGGCCCGGCGCATCCAGCGACTCCCAACGCACCCCCAGCGCGGACAACGCTTCGAGCATCCGATCCACATCGTCCGATGACAACAGGTCGTGGATCTCGGATGCTCCCTCGGCCAATGCAGCGAGCAACAGCACACGGTTGGAGATGCTCTTGGAGCCCGGCAGGCGGACGACGCCTGCCGCGCCGAGCAGGGGCGGTAGATCTAGGGTTTCCATCGCAGGTCTCAGCCTTCGGTTTTCTTGTCGGTCCACGCGTTGCGGGCCGTGCGGGCGTCGTCGAAGATGGCTTCGAGCGAGGCGCCGTCGCCCGTCATCAGGTAGGCACGGAGCAGCGCCAGTTCGGCCAGATAGGCGTCGAGTTCGCCCAGCAGAGCCTGTCGGTTGGCGATGCAGATGTCACGCCACATCTCGGGGTGGCTGCCGGCGATCCGCGTGAAGTCGCGAAATCCGCTCGCCGCGTAATCGAACAACTGCTCGGCGTTTGCGCGCTGGGCCAGGTCGTGCACCAGGCCAAAGGCGAGCAGATGGGGCAGGTGGCTCACTGCGGCGAACACCCGATCATGTTCCTGCGGTGCCATCTCGCGCAGGACCGCACCACAGGCAGCCCAGGCGTCTCGAACCCGCGCGATGGCCCCCGCGTCGTTCTCCGGCAGGGGCGTCACGACCACCTTGCGATCGCGATAAAGCGTCGCAAAGGCGGCGTTGACGCCGCTGGTCTCGGCGCCGGCGATCGGATGGGACGGGACGACCGTGGCCAGGTTGGCATCGAGATGGCGATAGGCGGCTTCGATGACGTCGCGCTTCGTACTGCCTGCATCGGTGACGATGGTGCCGGGCGCCAGATGCGGCGCCATGGCTGCCATCACCCGCTCCATCTGCCCCACCGGCGTCGCCAGCAGTACGAAATCCGCGCCAGGCAGCGCCTCTCCCCAATCGAGGCACGCCCGGTCGATGACCCCTCGCGCGAGTGCGGCATCCAGCGACTGCTGGCTGCGACCGACACCGACAATCTCGCCCACCACGCCAGCTTCGCGCAGCGCCATCGCAAACGAGCCGCCGATCAGGCCAACCCCGCAGACCACCAGGCGTTCAATCCTGCGCATGTGCCGCCGTCCTCAGCCGACCACGGCGGCCAGCGCGTTCAGGAACGCGTCGTTCTCTTCTGGCAGCCCCACGGACACGCGTAACCATTCCGGCATGCCGTAGCCGCCGATTGGCCGCACGATGACACCGCGCCGTAGCAGACCCGCATTGATTCCCGCGGCGTCGCCGACCCGGACGGTGAGGAAATTGCCAGCTGACGGAATCCAGGCCAGGCCCAGGCGCTCGACCCCGGCGACCAGTTGCGCCATGCCGCGACGGTTGAGCGCCGCGCTACGCGCCAGGAACTCTTCATCGCCCAGTGCCGCAGTCGCCGCCGCAAGGCCCAGGATGCTGACATTGAACGGCTGGCGGACCCGGTTCATCAGATCGATCACAGCGGCGCTACCCAGGCCGTAGCCAATGCGCAGTCCGGCCAGGCCGTAAGCCTTGGAGAAGGTCCGCGTGACCAGCAGGTTGGGGAAGCGTTCGAGCCAGGCGATGCTGTCGTAGCGGCTCGCGTCGTCGAGATACTCGGTATAGGCCTCGTCCAGCACCACCACGACGTCGTCGGGCACGCCTTCAAGGAAGGCCAGCAAGGCGTCTCCCGGCAGGAAGGTGCCCGTCGGGTTGTTCGGATTGGCGATGAAGACGACCCGCGTCCGTTCGCTGATGGCGTTCGCCATGGCCTCGAGATCGTGACCGAAATCGCGCGCAGGAACGCTGACTCCGGTCGCCCCGACGGTCTGGGTGGACAGCGGATAAACGGCAAACGCGTACTGCGAAAATACCGCCTCGCGGCCCGGCCCCAGGAAGGCCCGCGCGACCATGTCGAGTACATCGTTGGAGCCGTTGCCCAGCACGATGCGCTCCTGGCCCAGCCCAAAACGGGCCGACAGGGCCGACTTGAGGTCGAAGCCGTTGCCGTCCGGATAGCGAGCCACGTCGCCGCAGGTTGCCGCGATCGCGTCGCGGGCCGCCTGGCTCATCCCCAGCGGATTCTCGTTGGACGCCAGCTTGACGATGCAGGACGCATCCAAGCCCATCTCGCGCGCCAGTTCGGCGATCGGCTTGCCCGGCTGGTACGGGTGGATGGACCGGATATAGTCCGGCGCCTGACCGGAAAGACTCATGCCTGCTCCGTGGCGGAATTAGAGGGCGGCGACCGGATAGGAGCCGAGCACCTT
This sequence comes from Rhodocyclaceae bacterium, assembly GCA_050303815.1. Taxonomy (GTDB): domain Bacteria; phylum Pseudomonadota; class Gammaproteobacteria; order Burkholderiales; family Rhodocyclaceae; genus Cognatazoarcus. Next base: position 2,896 of record JBNLCM010000193.1, on the reverse strand, counting down.
GACGAAAGCCGCGCGCTGGTCGAGTTCCTGGATCGCCGCGGCGACTTCCGGTGACTCGCGATGTCCCAGGAAATCCACGTAGAACACGTACTCCCAGAGTCCGCCCCTGGCCGGACGCGACTGCAGCTTGGTCATGTCGACGCCGTGGCGGGCCAGAGGTTCGAGCAGATCGTGCATGGCGCCCGGGCGATTCTGCGCCGAAAAGACCAACGAGGTCTTGTCCTTGCCGGAGGGGCCGGCATCGTGGCGCGCGATGACCAGGAACCGGGTGGTGTTCTTGGGATCGTCCTCGATGTTGGCCCCCAGCGTGTTGAGCCCGTACAGCTCACCCGCTGCGTCGCCCGCGATGGCGCACGACTCGGGATCCTCCGAGGCCAGCCGCGCCGCTTCCGCGTTGCTGGCGACCGGGATCCGTGGCAGGTGCGCCAGATTGCGGTTGAGCCATTCGTGGCACTGGGCGAGGGACTGGGCATGGGAATACAGGCGCTTGACGGCTCCGATTCCCTCCGCCTTGGACAGGAGATGCTGGTGAATGCGCAGCTTGACCTCGCCGCACACACTCACCGGATTCGCCAGAAGCAGGTCGAGGGTGCCGCCGACGACCCCCTCGGTCGAGTTCTCGACCGGCACCACGCCGTAGTCGGCATTGCCGCACTCGACGAGCCGGAAGACCTCGTCGATGGTACTGACGGGCAGGAAGGTCGGCGCCGAACCGAAATGCTTGCGCGAGGCACTCTCCGAGAAGGTGCCGGCCGGTCCGAGGTACGCGACCTTGAGCGGTTGCTCGAGCGCCAGACAATAGGACATGATCTCGCGGAACACCCGCTGCACCGCCTCGCCCGCCAGCGGCCCGGGGTTCACCTCTGCCAGTCGGCGCAGGACCTGCGCTTCACGTTCCGGCCGATAGATGTTGCCGTGCTTGATTTCGCCGATCCGTTGCGCACAACGGGCGCGCTCCGACAGACGGGCGAGGATCTCCTCGTCCAGCTGGTCGATGCGGTTGCGCAGCTTCAGCAACTCGTCACTCATCTCTCACTCTCCGCAGACCCGACGGTGCCGGCACTCAGCCATGGCGCCGCTCGAATTCCTTCATGAAGTCGACCAGCGCCCGAACGCCATCGACAGGCATCGGGTTGTAGATGGAGGCCCGCATGCCACCAACCGACTTGTGCCCCTTGATTTGCTCGATGCCCGCCGCGCCGGCCTCGGCGACGAATCGGGCGTCGAGTTCCGGCCGGGCCAGCGTGAACGGCACATTCATGCGCGAGCGATCCTCTCGTTGCACCGGGTTGGCGTAGAAGGCCGATGCGTCGATGAAATCGTAGAGCAGCGAGGCCTTCTCGACATTGCGTCGCTCGATGCCAGCCAGTCCACCCTGACGCTTGAGCCACTGGAAGACGAGTCCAGCGACATAGATCGCGAAGGTCGGCGGGGTGTTGTACATCGAGCCGTTGGCCGCGTAGGTGGCGTAGTCCAGCATCAGCGGCATGCCGGGCAGCGGCTCGCCGAGGAGGTCGTCGCGCACGATCACCACGGTGACGCCCACCGGGCCGATGTTCTTCTGGGCCCCGGCGTAGATCAGTCCGAAGCGCGACACGTCGACTGGCCGCGACAGGATGTGCGACGACATGTCCGCCACCAGCGGCACGTCGCCGGTATCGGGCACATACGGGAATTCGACCCCGTAGATGGTCTCGTTGGAGCAGTAATGCAGGAAGGCCGCGTCCAGATCGAGATCCAGCTCGTTCTGCTTCGGCGCCCGCGTGAAGCGATCCCCCTCGGTGTCGGCGACGAGGCGCACCCGGCCCAGCCGGCGGGCCTCCTCCAGTGCCTTCTTCGACCACGAACCGGTCACCAGATAATCGGCACTGGCGCGACCCCGCATCAGGTTGATCGGCACCATCGAGAACTGCATCGTCGCGCCGCCCTGCAGGAACAGCACGCGGTAGTTCGCAGGAATGTCCAGCAGGGCCCGCAGGTCCGCCTCGGCCGTTTCAATGATCGACGTGAAGTGCTTGCCGCGATGGCTCATCTCCATCACGCCCATGCCGGCACCGTGCCAGTCGAGCAACTCCTCGCGAACCTGCTCCAGCACCTCCAGGGGCAGGCCCGCCGGGCCCGCCGAAAAGTTGAAGACGCGGCTCATCAAACCGCCTCGCCGTCGTCGCCGGGCGCCTCGGGGTCGGTCTTCGGCGCCTCGTCGGCCGTCTCGCCGTCCGCCACCTCGTCGTCGAGGAGGTCGTCCTCCTCGGACTCGGCAACCTTCTCAACGCCAGCCAGGTGGGTGCCATCGGCCAGCGCGATCAGGGTCACGCCCTGGGTCGAACGACCCATCTCGCGAATGTCGGCGACCCGGGTCCGGATCAGGACGCCGCCCGAGGAGATCAGCATGACCTCGTCGGTCGCCTGCACCAGCGCGGCGGCGACCAGGTCGCCATTGCGCTCCGAAGTCTGGATGGCGATCATGCCCTTCGTGCCACGCCCGTGGCGCGTGTACTCGGCCACCGGGGTGCGCTTGCCAAAGCCGTTGCGCGTCACCGTCAGGACCGACCACTCCTCGTCCTGAGCCACGAGCATCGCGATCACGCGCTGGTCGTCCTCGATGGACATGCCCCGCACGCCCCGCGCCTCGCGCCCCATCGGCCGGACATCGCCCTCCGCGAATCGAACCGCCTTGCCGGCGTCGGAGAACAGCATCACGTCGCTGGCACCATTGGTGATCGCGACGCCGATCAGGTGGTCTCCGTCATCCAGATTGACGGCGATGATGCCGGCCTTGCGCGGATTCGAGAACGCCGTCAGCGCGGTCTTCTTGACCGTACCCAGCGAGGTCGCCATGAAGACGAAGTGCTCTTCGTCGAACTCCTTGACGGGCAGCACGGCGGTGATCTTCTCG
>JBNLCM010000192.1:0-38805 GCA_050303815.1 Rhodocyclaceae bacterium | reverse complement strand
ACGTTAGGTCGCATGGATACCGCCACGCTACTGGAGGAGATCGATCGAGTCATGCCGATGGTGCAAAAACCTCCAGGCAGATCAATCATGTTTCACGAATCTGGATGTCTTCAATGTGAGGACGTTCGAAGCGACCTTGAGCAATACACCGAGCCAAGCCTGCCCGATGAGGCTATACGTTATCTACACAATGACATGTCATGCTTGTCTGCGGCGGGTTGGCGTTGGGCGCTTCCGTCCTATCTGAAGCGCTGCATCACACAGGACTTGCACGACCCAATTGAAACGGAGTTCCTTATTTACAACCTCTCTCCTGGTGAAGAGCATAAGGCTGAGTCCGAGCAACGGTTGTCCAAGCTGTCTCTGGAGCAATTGGACTGCCTTGTCCACTTTACCGAGTGGTGCAATGAGCATCCCCATTGGTCCGAGTATTGCCCTGAGGAAATCCCGATGGCTTTTGAGTTCCTCAATTCCGTCAAAGAGAGCCGCGATGCTACCTAACATCTTGCTGCATCCGACCGTCAAAACGCTGCGCCTTTTGCCGTCGGCTGAGCTTTCACGTTAGGTTGCAAAAGTATGTCGCGAGAAATGAACTGGAAACTAAACTCTAAAGAAATCGAAGTGCTTGAAGCAGAGATTTGCTTTCAGCTCTCAGAATCATTTTATACGGGCGATCCAAACGATATTGCTCAAATCCAAAATGAAGACTTTCAAGAGAAGAATCACCTACCGAGCTTCAAGCGTGAAGTCGAATCTATTGCAAGAACAGCTGAGGTAATCGGTCACGAAGATGACTTGGTGAGCTTCTATAGGCAGATTATTGAAAAAGCTATAAAATATGAAAAAGATTTTAATTCAATTCGTTCATATTTTTGGATAAGACTCTGGCTGTGGGAAAAAGATAGTGAAAGCACAATTTCATTTCCTTGGTATGATTCCCTATCCGAAATGCAGCGACTATTTTCTGCTCTAGAATCCTACGATAACCCCGATGAAGTATATTGGGATGCGGATCAAGGTTGGGAAATAAATGTCGCAGCGGACGACATGTTTTTTTACTTCAGACAGATCGACCCTGACGAGGGAGAAGAGTATGAAAACATCAAGGTGCTGAAAGAACCACTGATCAAGATTATAAAGAAGCTGAATGAACGTGCTACATCAATCGTAGCTTGTTTAAGTAAAGGCGTAGGTGTTGATGTTTGGTCCAAATACCTTCAAGAAGCGAGTTTTGGTACTAGCGAATGGCAACCTAACAAGCAAGTCAGCCGGACCAAAAAAACCGGCGGCTTTTTTAGCCGGTTACTTTGGCGTTAGGTGGACAAATGATGTGCCCAACATTACGACGATCTAAATTGGGACTATTAGTGTCTATTTGCTATTTGGCGTTGTTTCTGATGGTGTTGGGTTGGGTTGTCTTTTCGGCATCAAGTAATCCAGCAGATTCTGGTGAGGCAGGAATTTTATTGCTTCCATTTGCGATGCCGTGGATTGAGTTCATGCCCGAGGGGTGGCTGGGACTGCCCGCGGCAGTAGGTAGTGTTTTTGTTAATGCTGTGCTTATCTATTTGGTATTCGGTGGGTTAAGGCCGAAGAGGTCTAGTCAATGAGGCCACCTAACAAGTTGGTCAAGTTCACTCCGCCTGATGTCGCAGGCTGCGCGGGACGACAATACCTTCGGTTTTGTCGTCCCTTACCAAGGCGTTGGGCGTCATGACCGAGTTAATCGAGCATCAAACGTTTTCGACCGATAGAGCAGCGTTTAAGCAGTCGGATCACGGTGTTTACAGGTTTTGCACGTTCGAAGCATTCGAGGCTGATGGGGCTCACATCGGCGCCGTCTATATCGGCTGCAAGTTTTCCTTGGTTGACATGTACTGGACGCTTTTCAATTGTGCGGTCGTTGTTTCCTGCACGTTTGATGGTTGTGTGTTCCGAGGCACGTCGTTCGCAGGTTGTCAGTTCGTTGACTGCGAATTCGTCCGTTGCCAGTTTGTTTCCGACAATGTTGGCGGGGTCTGCACTTCGTCAGACACACGTTGGTATGGCTGCATTGCGAAGGAGTGCGAGGGGTGGGAATCGCTCATCAACCAATAGCGCCCAACAAGGCGCTCCATCCGACCGTCAAAACGCTGCGCATTTTGCCGTCGGCTGAGCTTGATCGTTGGGGTCGCAAGCAGATGGCGTCGTACCCCAGGGCTATCGCACGGTAATCCCCCCACTCCTAGCGGTCGTCAGAAGTAGATCTCATGCTGCCTCTGCCAGCCTCTGTTTCGGTGTAATGCCACCGAGTGCCATGGTGGGCGACCCGTTCGTCGCAGGCGGTGGTGGGCAGCCACCTGGTTCTCCTGTCAGCCATCCGTCTGGCCCCAGCATTGCGCCGTATCGCATACGGGGATTCCGGACGGTGAGCAAAGGTTCTCACCCGGTGTATGCTCGCTGCAATCCCGTTATGGCGTTGGCGCTACAGTCTGGCGTCTCCGGTGCCGGGGGGCGATCGAGTGGTGTCGAACGGGCTGTTGCTGAGGTCGCGACGGCTCCGGGCCGCCGCTTCTCCCGCATACCGAGGGTTGCCCGGACAACCCGCGCCATGGGACGCTGTGGCCCAGCGGTCATGCCATAGAGAGGTCTTGAATCTCATGATGCCAGTGCCCGTTCTGATGGTTCTCGCGTTTGCGCTGTGGACCGTGGTTCTGCTGGTCTTGACCGTCGGGATCTATCGCTGGGGTTCGGTTTTTGCCGGCAAGGCGCAGCTCACCGACTTCCGGGCCGACGACGTACGAGGCAGCGAGTTCTACAAGCGCTCCATGAGGGCGCATGCCAACTGTGTCGAAAACCTGCCGGTTTTTGCGGCCGTCATCTTTTGTGCCTACGCGACTCAGACAGCCTCCCACGCCATCGATGTGATGTCGATCGTGGTGGTGGTGTCGCGGATCATGCAGTCCCTGGTGCACGTGTTGCTGATCCAGTCGAATGGCGTAATCTTCCTGCGGTTCTGCCTGTTCCTGGCGCAGTTGCTGTGCTTCTTCGGCATCGCGGCGGGTGTTCTGGCGACGGCTTGGAAATAGGGTGCCGCGGGTGGGGCGTGGACGCTATACGGGTGTATCGGCGGTGCGCGCATCCGTGTGCGTGACGGGCGCCGGGCGCAATGTGATCCGTTTCAATGATCCGGCAGGCGGATACGCCTGCCCTGAGAGGACAAAGCCGCCATGCGTGCACATTGGTCGCCTGCCCGGGTAGCGGTGCTGGGGTTCGTGGGGGCTGTCGGCCTTTTGGCTGCGATTGCGTTCATGCTCACCCGAGTTCCTGCGCCGGAAGAGGCGTGTCGTCAGCAGTGCGCGGCGAATGGCAGGACGGGGCGGCTGGTGCCGATGTTCGCGCCTGCGCAAACGGCAGGCATGAGGGATGGGGGCCAATGCGATGCGAGTGCTCCTGAGCGGCCTCGTGGCCCACGCTGCGTGTTATGGCAAGGTTCTCTGTGGCGTGCCACGCCACGACAATGCCTGTGAGTGACGGGGGCGCCGCCAGGGAGGTCTTGCTCAGACAGTCAGGCGGGACGCCACGATGGATGCGGCTGCCATATCCACTTGGTCCTGGCGGTCCGAGCCGTATGATGGCACCTGGCACGTGCCGATCGTGACGGACGCCGGCGTTTGCGCTCGGCAGCTGTGCCCCTGACAGGAGAGAGAGATGGCCTTCCACGACTGGCTGCTGTTCGCCGCCATTGCCTTTGTCGCGACGATCACGCCGGGGCCGGCGGTGCTGCTGGTGACCTCGCACAGCGTGGCCCATGGGTGGCGGCACGCGGTGCTGGCCATCCTGGGCAATGTGTCCGGCCTGTTTGTGATGTCTGCCCTGTCGGTGCTGGGGCTGGGCGCGGTCATTGTGAGTTCGGCCGGCGTCTTCGAGCTGATACGCCTGCTCGGCGCGGCCTACCTGGTGTTTCTGGGCGTGAAGCTGTGGCGAAACGGTTTCGGCGTGCTGCCGGGCGAGCCGGTACGGACCCGCATGCCGCGCACCGCCTGGCGGACCTACATGCAGGGGCTGGCCGTTGCGCTCAGCAACCCGAAGGCGATCGCATTCACGACGGCGCTGTTTCCCCAGTTCATCGATCGGGAGATGGGCCTGGCGTGGCAGTTTTCGGTGCTGGTGATCACCTTCATGGGCTTGTCGTTTTCTTGCCTGCTCGCCTACGCGCTGCTGGTGGCGCGGGCCAGGGAGCAGCTTGCGGGAAGCTTGTCGGGCAAGCTCAGCAAGGGCTTCGGTGGGGCCTTCATCGCGTCGGGGATCGCGCTGGCGAGTACGGCGCGAGGTTCCGCGTGACAAGGCTATGCCCGCAGCCTTCTGGCGGCAGGGGCTCGATCCGTTGTCGAGCGCGTGAATGGGAAGTCGCGAGGGCGCTGGAGGCGGCCTTTCGGGCGTGGAGTTCTGCCCGATGACGCCGGTCTCCGGCTCGGGGCTGAGGCCGCTGGCAAACCGGCACAACCGGGCCTGCATGGCTCAGGCCTTCGCCGGTGCACCGGAATGATCATTCCGACCGAAGATTCCCGACTCGTCCTGCGTCCGTGGCGAACCGCCGATGTGGCGTCCCTCGTGCGACACGGCAACGACCGTGCGGTCTGGGCCAATCTGACGGACGTGTTTCCACACCCCTATACCCCTGCGGATGCCGCCGCCTGGGTGAGCTTTGCCCAGTCGCCGGGCGACAGCCTGCTGTGTGCGGTCGAGTGGGTGGGCGAGGCTATTGGTGGCGTGGGCGTCATTGCCGATGGGGCAGTCGGGCAATTTGGCTACTGGCTCGGGCGGACCCACTGGGGGCGCGGCATCGCCACCATGGTGGCGCGCGCGTTGAAGGCGGAGGCCTTCGCCACCGGGCGCATCCAGCGGCTGGAGGCGCCCGTGTTTGCGTGGAATGCCGCCTCGATGCGGGTACTCGAGAAGGCCGGATTCGAGCGCGCATCGGGCGCACCGCGGTCGCCGACGAAAGCGGGTAAGCTGTGTGACGTCGTCATGTATTCGGCCTGCCGGTGAGGGCGTCTGCCTCCGCTCGAGGGCTTGTCGGAGCGTCTCATGAAGTGCTTCAACCACCCGGACGCCGAGGCGGTCGGGGTCTGCAAGAACTGCTACAAGGGGGTGTGCCCCACGTGTGCAGCCCTCGTCGATGGCTCCGTGGCCTGCGCGGCCACGTGCCGGGACGACGTCGCGGCCATCAACCACATGCTCGAGCGGGGCAAGAAGGTCTACAAGAACCTGGGCCGGCAGTGGGGGCCCTCGGTGCTCCTCAACGGCGTGGGCGGTGTGCTTTTTCTCGGCTTTGGCCTCTATAACCTGGGGCCGCCGATGTCGTGGCTGCTGGTGGGGCTGGGCGGCATCATGCTGGCGGCCAGCGTGATGAGTGCCCGCATGGCGCGTCGCATGGGCGAGCGGGACGACACGGGTGCGCCGTGACGGCGCGCCGGGTTCCGCCGTACCGCGCCCGGCGGCCGATGTGCCGCACGCCACGCGGCACGGACGGGCGCGCAGGTTCGCGCTCTGGCTGGGGCTTGTGGTCTCGCTCCCGGCCGCGGCCTATCTGGCCGTGGCCTGTGTGTTCTACGCCTGGCTCAACGCGGCCGAGCCCGAGCGCTGGCCGGCGGAGCGAGCCGCCTGGTGGGTGGGCGGCAGCGCGTTGCTGGCGATGGTGTGCCTCGCGGTGTTCATCGCCTGCCTGGTCTCACTGGTGCGCGGGTCGAACCGCGGCGCTCGCACACACAAGATCCCATGACGGCGACGGGGCACGCGGGATGAACCGCCAATCTCTGGTGCCGCGAGGGCGAGTGCCGGTCGACCGGCGGGCGAGGCCCTGATGCTCGATCGACTCTTCTCCTGGCGCCGTCGGCGGGCGCCCGATGCGCTGCAGCAGCGTGATGCGCCGGTGTCCGTCATCCGCGCGCTCCACGCACGGCTCGGCGACACGCACCCGCGGCTCGACGACGCACTCGGCATGCCGGTCAGGCTCGTGCTGTTGCAGGGAAACGAAAAGGCGTGGATCCGGATCGTACCGGCGGAGTCGCCCGACGACTTCGATCCGCTGAACACCCCGAACCTCGGCACGATCGCCGTCTTCGAGAGCGACGATCCGGTCGCCGACCTGCGGCACCTGAAGGCGTCGAGCGGGTTCAGAAAGTCCCATCTCGACCTGCGAAGCCGAAAGCTCGCTCGCCTTCGCGCGGGCGACTGGCTTGATCAGGGCTTCTACGAGTACGCCTTCTATCTGCACATCTTCCACGTCCTCACAAAGCAGGGGCAACGGGTCGACGTGTCCGTCTGCGCCGGGGACGGCGAGACCCGCATCGACGGGCTGGCGTGCCGGGATGCCATCCTCGACATCGTGTGTGCGGTCGGGCAGGCGCTGGAAGCGGCCGCCGAAGGCGGGGGGGCGCATGCCTGATCGCGGGTGCGAGGGGCCACGGCATCGTCGAACCGCAAGGGCGACACCGCTTTCGGCGTTTCTGGCAGGTGCCGCCCTGCCGGGCCTGCGCCTGCCGGTGCGCTCACCTCCGATGCCGATCGCCCTGGCGAGCAGGAGACCTTGGGCGCCGCCCGCCGGCTGGCTGATACCCCATGCCGGTATACTGCGGCCGGCCGCTATGCGGCCGCCAGCCATCCGGTCGTCCCGGAGCGTGCCAAACGGGTACGCGTCCGAACGCCTCAGACAAGAGAATCCCGCCATGAGTGCCTTGCCGCCCTGCCCGAAGTGCCAGTCCGAATACACCTACGAAGACGGTGCGATGTTCGTCTGCCCCGAGTGCGCGCACGAGTGGGCACAGGATGGCAGCGATGCGGCTGCCGTTGCCGCTGTCGTGCGGGATGCCAATGGCAACGCGCTGAGCGACGGGGATTCGGTCGTCGTCATCAAGGACCTCAAGGTCAAGGGCTCGTCGTCGGTGGTCAAGGTGGGCACCAAGGTCAAGAACATCCGCCTGGTTGAAGGCGACCATGACATCGATTGCAAGATCCCCGGTTTCGGCGCGATGCAGCTCAAGTCGGAGTTCGTCAAGAAGGCCTAGCCGGGTCATCGGGCGGGCCGCGGTCCGCCTGCTCAGCGAGGCAAATCGGGCGTGCCGTTGAGCGGGGTCAAGCTTCCCGATGTCATGGGTCGCGCGGGCTCGACTACACTCGGGGTCGGAGTTGCCCACCGGCCAGTGCCGGTATTCGCCTGCGGATGACCTGATCATGCTGTCTCGCGCGACCTTCCGTGTACTGACGGGTCTGCTGGCGGTCTACGGGCTGCTGTGGCTGCCGGCGCTCGTCTGGGATGGCTATCTTGCCTCGCCGGCGGGCACGATCCTGGCCCTGCCGTATTTCTCGGGCTACGGCTTCCATCTGCTGGGCGTGCCGGGAATGCTCGGGCGGGGTGGGGCGTGTGGTTGGGGGTGGTGTGCCCTGTCCGCGTTCGGCTGGAGCGTGGTCGTGCTGATCTGGGTGCTGCTGGCGTGGCTCGCGGCCTGGCGGGTCGGCTGTGCGCTGGCGCGTCGTGGCGGCCGGTAGGCGGGTGCGTCGCGGCAGCGGCCGGCGGCGGAGCGGATGTCAGTGGGAGAAGGGCGCTCATGACATCCTGGCTTCTGGTCTGTGCCGCCCTGGTTGTCTTTGCCGGTGGGGCCTCGGCGGCACTCGAGTGCTCCGACATGCAATTCGACGTGACGTGGCGGACGCGTGGCGGCGAGATCGACCTCTCCTCGGTGTGTTTCGATTTCGAGGCCAAGCCGGCGCACGCCGCCTGCCGTCGGTTCGCCGTCAAGGCGTTTGAGGCGCGCGGCGCACGCGGCAGGGCGAACGACAACCCGCTTTAGGTCAATGTGTATTGCGACAAGGCCCTTGGTGCCTACCAGCCTTGAGGTGATGGTGGGGTGCCGGGCTGGCCGGACGCCCCGCGATGTCCCCGCGGCCGCCTGAGCCACGACCAGGCGGCACGCCCGGGCAGTCCGTCTGCCCGGGCTGTGGGGCGTCCCTCCACCCTGTTGTGTCGCCCGGGCCGGGCATCCGGCAAGGTGTCGCGGCAGATGGTTGTCATATGAAATTGCCTATGGCATATATGTCGCGTCCCGCACCCGGCTGCGGGCGTTCACGGGAAATGCAGCCATATGGGGTTCCACATGGGTATCGTTCTCTGGGCCAACCGGCTCGATGCGGGCCGTGTCGTCTCCGATCAGGCCGACAAGGTCGCGCTCTATCGACATGCCAGGAAGATCGACCGGCTCACGCGCTCGCTCCGCACCATCACCTTCCTGTCCACCCACGACACCACCGACGCCGAGTTCAACGCCAGCGAGCTGGTCGCCGTGGGCAGCGTGGCCTCGACGGACCAGATCATGGCCATCTCCGGCGTCTGGGTGCCTGCCACCGACGCGGTCCGGATGATGGAGGCGCTGATCCGTCACATCGAGCAGGCCAAGGTGCGTTTCGGCATCTTTCGAGACGATGCCACGGAGGTGATCCGGGAACTGGAGGAGAGCCTGCTGGTGGCGCGACAGGCCGCCGCCTGCGGCGGACGCTTCAACTTTTCGGTCGTGGTCTGACACCCTCGGCCGGTCTGGTCACGGAGGCGCGCGCCACCCGGGGGCGTGCCGCCGCTATCATCACGCTTGTCATGGGCGTTCCCCGGCCGCCATCGGGTGATTCATGGATCAGGACCTGACAGACAGATTGCTGGCGCTGCGCCAGCGCGACCTCGACACCCGTGCGACGCTGCTCGCCGAAGGGCGCCTGTACCAGGGCTACGACCCGCTGATGCAGCAGGTGCACGTCGAGAATGCCGAAGCGCTCGCGCAGATCGTCGCAACCCATGGGTGGCCCGGTATCTCCCGGGTCGGGCTCGAGGGCTGCCGGGCGGCCTGGCTGCTGGCGCAGCATGCCATCTGCACGCCTGCGCTGCAGCGGGGTTTCTGCGAGGCGCTGGCCGGTGCCGTGGCCGCCGGCGACGCGCCGCCGCGCCAGCTGGCGGTTCTCACCGACCGCATCCGTTTTCACGAGGGGCGCCCGCAGGTCTATGGCACGGTGCTGGACTGGGGCGCGGATGGTCAGCTGGGCTGCGAGCTGGAGGACCCGGCGGGCGTGGATCGCCGGCGCGCGGCCGTTGGTCTGCCCCCCTTCGAGGCGTCGCTGGCGGCGCACCGCCGCGAGGTGGCGGCCGAAGGGGGCTGCCCGCCGGCCGACCTGGCGGCGCGGGCGCGCGAGGCGGAGGCGTGGGCCCAGCGGGTGGGTTGGCGCGAGGCGCCCGCCCGGTGAGTCCCCACGTCGCCCTGCTGCGCGGTATCAACGTCGGGGGGCGCAATCGCTTGCCGATGAAGGCCCTGGTGGCGGTGTTCGAGGGCCTGGGCTATTGCGACGCACGAACCCTGATCCAGAGCGGAAACGTCGTGTTCCGGGCGCCGGACGGCGAGAGCGGGGCGGTGGCCGGGCGAATCACCCGCGAGATCCTCGCCCGCCACGGCTTCGAGCCGGTCGTGGTGGTCCTGAGCGCCAGCGCGTTTGAAGACGCGGTGGCCCGCAATCCGTTCCCGACCCCGGCAGGCAAGGCGCTGCACGCCTATTTCCTGGCCGGGCGGCCTGCCAGCCCGGACCTGACGCGTTTGGCCGGGCTGGCGGCCGACACCGAGCGATTCGAGCTGGTCGGGCGGGTCTTCTACCTGCTGGCACCGGAGGGCATCGGACGCTCCCGGCTCGCGCCCGCCGTCGAGGCAGCCCTGGGCGTCGCGGCGACAGCGCGCAACTGGAATACGATCATGGCGCTCGCCGCCATGCTCAGGGATACCTGAGCCGATGGCATGGCGCGCCATCCGAGCGGCCTGGCCAGACGCCACGGCACCGTTGCGCGCCGGGTGGTCGCGACAGCCACCGACGCCCGGCGCGGGCAGCGGGTTTCAGCGTGCCGTCCCCTAAGGTCCGACGCGCCGCGCTGGCGCTGCTCGCGTTCGCGGCCGCCCTGGTGGTGGTCGGCCCGTTGGCGGGGCTCGTCGTCTGGTGGCTGGCGGGACCGCACGGCGGCGTCCTGCCGGCGGCGGCGTCGCCGGTCGTCCTGGCGCTGGGCTGGCTGGCAGTCCTTGGCCTCCCGGCCTGGGCTGCTCGTCGGACCTGGCGCCGGTTAAGTCCGCCGACCCCGGGCCGCGGCATGATCGCCGTGTCGATCCCGGCCGACCCCGTTCGACGGGACCCTTGAGGGATGTCCTCGCCAGATCAGGAATCAGACCATGGGAACCGTCAGCCTGTACCGAATCGTCCGTGCGCCTGCCGAACGCATCTTCCGCGCATTCGTCGACCCCGACGCGCTCGTCAAGTGGCTGCCACCCCACGGGTTCACGGCGCGGATCGAACACCTCGACGCGACAGCCGGCGGCACCTTCAGGATGGTGTTCACGAACTTCACCAGCGGAAAGTCCCATGCCTTCGGCGGGACCTACCTCGAGGTGGTCGAGGGCGACCGGCTGCGCTATACGGACACCTTTGACGACCCGGCGCTGCCGGGGCAGATGGTCACGACGATCGCGCTTCAGACCGTGCCGGGGGGTACCGCCCTGTCGATCGTGCAGGAGGGGATTCCCGACGTGATTCCGGAATCGGCGTGCTACATGGGCTGGCAGGAATCCCTCGAGCTGCTGGTGCGCCTGGTGGAAGCGGCGGTACCCGATTAGGCGGTCGGAGATGCCGTGCCGTCGCGTCGGACCGGCTGGCGCGGTGACTCCGGGAAGCGGCGCAATGTCCGCTCTGAAGGCCAAGCGGCGATCGTGATTATCTGTTGCTTGCGGCAGGCGAGCAGGCGCTCGTAGATGGCGACGGAAACAAGCGGGATCGCAGCAGGGGCGCGTGGTTCGACGAGTCGACCAGTGTGCTGCGCGGCAGCCCGAATCACTGTTTTACCCGTGGTCGTCCGCCACGCGCCGCGTGGGGCGCTAGATTGCAGGCATCAACCAGTGATCGGGGCCCTTGGTGCTTGAGACCATCCATTACCAGCTCGGTGTTCCTGCCGCTCGGCGCATGCATGTCGCCCTGCTGGCCGAACAGGCGCTGGGCGAGAAGCTGGCCTTGGCGATTCCCGGCCGCGACGCCCGCCTGCTCCTCCTCGCAGAGTCCTGCGAGCTGCAGCTGGCGGCCGTCGTCCAACGGGAGCGGGTGCTCGGCGTGGCCAGCTTCCATACCGTGCTGGGAGGCCTCGGCAGCGAGTTGCCGTTGCGACGCCTGTACGCCAGGCTGGGCCTCCTCGGTGCGCTGCGCGCCTGGCTCGTCATGACGCTGCTGGGGCGCCGCGAGGCGCCGGCCGAACTGTTGCTCGATGGCCTCATCATCGCCCGCAATGCGCGAGGACGGGGGCTGGGGCGCGGCCTGCTTGCGCAGGTCGGCCAGATTGCGCGTGCCCAGGGCTGCTCGCAGATCCGCCTGGATGTCATCGAAGCCCGCTGCGAGGTCCGGCCCGACTATGAGCGGTTGGGGTTCGAGCCGGGTGCCCTGCGGGCGAGCGGCCGGTTCTGGCGACTGCTCGGCTTCAGTCACGCGACCTCCCTGGTCATGAAGGTGGCGCGCTAGGGCCAATGCCCCGTTGTCGGGCAGGATGTCAGCGTACCAACCGGGTCGCGCCGGCGCGCCCTGTCCTTGAACCCGTCAGACCCCGGCGCGCGCGGCAGACAAAGGGGCCGAGCCGCTCGTGACGCCGGTGCCCGCCGGGACGTGACGACGGGCAGCCTTTGACCGCATACTCGCGGTGGTTGGCGGCGCCGTTGCGCCCCGCAAGAACAGATCCGGCGGTCATGGTCCAGGTCACGGGCATCGATCACATCTACCTCAGCGTGTCAGACCTGACACGCGCCGAGTCCTTCTACGATCGCGCACTCGGCGAGGCGCTGGGGTTTCGCAAGACCCGCTTCGATCTGCACGGGGATCCGCACGTGCAGTACTTCTGCCGGCACTATGGCATTGTCCTGCGTCCGGCGCGTTCGCCGACGCCGCACGACAGCTACGCGCCCGGGCTGCATCACCTGTGTCTGCGGGTCGATTCCATCGATGACGTGCACGAGGTGGCCGAGGCCTTGCGGCGGGCCGGCATCGACGCCAGCGAGGCCCGGCATTGCCCGGCGTACGCGCCCGACTACTGGGCCACCTTCTTCGAGGATCCCGACGGGCTGCGGCTCGAGGTGACGAACTACCGCGCTGAGCGCCGCGCGCGGCACGACGACTGGTAAGGGGCGGGAGCGAGGGGATGTCCGAGTACAAGGCGGAAGTGATCTGGCATCGGGGCGGGCAGTCCTTCGAGAACAACCGCTACTCGCGCCGCCACGTCTGGCGCTTCGACGGGGGCGCGGAGGTCATCGCCTCGTCGTCGCCGCAGGTGGTGCCGCTGCCGTTCTCCGACGAACTGGCGGTGGATCCGGAGGAAGCCTTCGTCGCATCCCTGTCGAGCTGCCACATGCTGTGGTTCCTCTCGATCGCCGCGCAGCGCGGGTTTCGTATCGACAGCTACCATGACAAGGCGAGCGGGCTGATGGCCAAGAACGAGAACGGGCGGCTGGCAATCACCCAGGTGGTGCTGCGTCCCGAGGCGAGGTTCTCCGGCCTGCAGCCGGCGCCGGGGGAATTGCAGGCCATGCACGAGGCGGCGCACGCGTCCTGCTTCATCGCCAGTTCGGTGCGTACCGAGGTCCGCTGCGAGCCGGTGTTCGGCGACTGAACGGCCTGACAGGAGGGCGTTCGACATGGATGTCTCGTGGGGACTCTTCGTGGTGGCGTCGCTGCTTCTGATCGTGACGCCGGGACAGGACATGCTGCTGGTCATGTCGCGCTCGATCGGGCAGGGGCCGGCGGCCGGGGTGCTCAGCGCGGCGGGCGTCAGCGTCGGCCTGGTGGGCCATACCCTCCTCGCGACCCTTGGCCTCGGCGCGATCCTGCAGGCCTCCGAGTGGCTCTTCCTCGCCATCAAGTTCGTCGGCGCGGGCTATCTGGTGTGGCTCGGCCTCGGGCTGCTGCGTGGCGGCGGCAGCGGGCTGGATCCCCTCGATGGGGTTCGCCGGCCCCTGTGGCGGCTGTTCCTCGACGGCGCGCTGTCGAACGTGATGAACCCGAAGATCGCCGTCTTCTATTTTGCCTTCCTGCCCCAGTTTGTCTTGCCCGGCGCGAGCCAGCCCACGCTGTCGATCCTGGTTCTCGGCCTCGCGTTCGCGTCGCTCACCTTCCTCGTCAAGGCGCCCGTCGGCCTGGTGGCCGGTCTGCTCTCGGGCTGGTTGCGTGCCCGACCCGGCGTCTTGCGGACGGTCAATCGGGCGAGTGGATTGATGCTGATCGGCCTTGGCCTCAAGCTCGCGCTGGATCGCCGCCCCTGAGGCGGCTCAGGGGCCGAAGCGGATCTCCGGGCAGGCGGGGTCCGGCCCGGGTGGTCCATCGTCCGCGGCCCAGCACCAGGCCTCCAGCGTGGCGCTGTCGCAGCGGCAGCAGCTGCCTCCGCAGGCCGCCTTGGGCGGCGGAAGGCGGTGTACCCGGCCCTTGCGTTCAAGGCGTGCCAGCATGCCCCGCAGGGCGTCCGGGCTCGCGTCCAGCGCGAGGCTGAGCTGGCTCAGGCTCGCGCGGCCGTGGCGTTGCAGGTAACGACCCAGTCGGTCGAGGATCATGCGCTGGCCCTCCCGAAGTCCTGCCGCTGGGCGTGGTGACGGAGCGCTACCAGGGCCAGCACGGCGGTCACGCCGACGAGACCGGCGTCGATGCTCGAGCTCAGCGGGTGGCGCGCCCAGGTGGCGAGCTGGTAGCCGAGGGTCGCGGCGCCGTAGGCGATGGCCGTGCACCAGACCGCGATGAAGGCGCTCCAGGCGGCACCGGCCTCCTGCCGGATCGCCGCCAGCGTGGCGGTGCAGGGCATGTAGAGCAGGATGAAGAGCAGGTAGGCGAAGGCACCCGCTGCCCCGTCGAATCGGCTCGCCATGGCGTCGAACGTGCCGCTGGAAATGTCCTGCGCTTCGGCCGCCGCAGCGCGATCGTCGAGGGGGCCGACCTGGATGCCGAGCGGATCACGCCACTGATCGAGGGCGTCGCCGAGCTTGGTGGGGATCGTCGCGGCGGCTGCGCGCAGCTGCGCGGCGAGGCTCGGCGGCGGTGCATGCCCGGTTCCCGCGGGCGTGCGCGACAGGGACTGGTAGGCTGCGTCGAGGGTGCCCACCACGGCTTCCTTGGCGAGCACGCCGGTCAGGATGCCGACGGCCGCAGGCCAGTTGTCGGCCTCGAGCCCGAGCGGGGCGAATGCCGGACTGATGCGACGGCCAACCTCGGCCAGCACGGACCGGTCGCCGGCGTCGGGGTCGAAGCGGCCCTCGGTGGTAATGCCGTTGAGCACGTTGATCACCAGCACCATGGGCACGATCACGCGGCCGGCGCCGACGACGAAGTCCTTCAGCCGGCGCCAGCTGTGGATGGCGATGCCCGACAGGGTCGGCAGGTGGTAGGGGGGCAGCTCCATGATGAAGGGCGCGCTGTCGCCTCGCAGCAGTGTGCGTTTCATGATCAGCCCGGTGCCGAGGGCGATCGCGATGCCGATCAGGTAGAGGGCGAAGACGGCGTTCTGGCCCTGGCGCGGGAAGAAGGCGGTGGCGAACAGCACGTACACCGGCAGTCGCGCGCCGCAGGACATGAAGGGCACCATCGTCATCGTCAGCAGGCGATCCCGGCGCTGCTCCAGCGTGCGGGTGGACATCACCGCCGGCACGTTGCAGCCAAAGCCGACGATCAGCGGCACGAAGGACTTGCCGGGCAGCCCGGCGGCCCGCATCAGGCGATCCATCACGAAGGCCGCCCGCGCCATGTAGCCGGAGTCTTCCAGCACCGACAGGGCGAGGTAGAGGCAGCCGATGATCGGGACGAAGCTGGCCACCACCTGCAGCCCACCGCCTATGCCGTCGGCGAGGAGCAGGCGCAGCCAGTCGGGCGCACCGAGCGCTGTCAGGGCGCGGCCGCCAGCCGACACGAGCAGGGCCTCTGTCGCCTGGTCGAAGGCATCCACGAACGCGCCACCGAAGTGGATCGTGAACAGGAACATCAGGTACATCGCGGCGAGAAAGACCGGCACGCCCAGCCAGCGGTCGAGCACGATCCGGTCGATGCGGCGCGTGGTCCTGCGCGCGAACTCGAGGCGGCTGTGGGCCGCCTCGCCAGCCAGGCGATTGGCCAGCGTGTAGCGGGCATCGGCCACCCACATGTCCACGTCGTCGCCCAGCTCGCCGGCGAGCTGCCCGAGCCGGGCGCGAACCGGCTCGCCGACCATGGCGAGGGCGAGGTCGTCGCCTTCGAGGAGGCGCGCTGCAATCCAGGCCGGTCGGGCGCCTGCCGCGCCCGGGTCGGCCGCGACGAGGGGGTGTAGCGTCGCGATGGCGCTGGCCAGGCGGGGCGGGTAGGGAATCGAGACGTCGGGAACCGGCCACTGCTGCGTGGCGGCGTCGAGGGCGTCCCGCAGGGAGGCCATGCCGACGCCGCGCGCGGCGCTGACGGCCAGCACCGGGCAACCGAAGCGCCCGGCCAGCCGGTCGGCGTCCACGTCGATGCCGGCCCGGCGGGCGACGTCGATCATGTTCAGCACGATCACCATCGGCCGGCCGGTCTCCGCCAGTTCGAGGCTGAGGTAGAGGTTGCGCTCGAGGTTGGCGGCGTCCACCACGTTCACGATCAGGTCGGCCTCGCCGCCATGCAGGTAGTCGCGGGCAATCTTCTCGTCGAGGGAGATCTCGCCGTCGATCACGTCGAGCGAGTAGGTCCCGGGCAGGTCGACGACCTCGATACGGCGTCCGCCGTGGCAATAGCTGCCCTGCTTGCGCTCGACCGTCACGCCGGGCCAGTTGCCGACCTGCTGTCGCGCACCGGTGAGTGCGTTGAAGAGGGTGGTCTTGCCGCAGTTGGGGTTGCCGACGAGGGCGATGCGAACGGGCCGGCTCATGGCAGCGGCTCCACCTCGATGGCCCCGGCTTCGCCCCGTCGCAGCGACAGCTCCGAGCCGCGGACACGCAGGTGCATGGGATCGCCGAGCGGGGCGATGCGCAGCAGGGTGACCTCCACGCCCGGGGTCAGGCCCAGGGCGAGGAGCTTGCGGCGATAGCCGGGCGCCACGCGATCGAGGGCTGCGATCCGGGCACGGCTGCCAAGGGGCATTTCGGTGATCTGCATGCGGGGTCCTCCAGCGGGCGAGGCAAGGCAGCGAGCTTTGATGTGAGAATGATTATCAATAATCGAATCATCTTCCTTGAGGTGGATCAAACCTTGTCCCGAGCGTCGGCGAATACGACTGCGGTCCGTGACGGGTGCGACAGGCCGTCGCCCGGTTGCTATCCTCCGCGCATGGGCACTGTCTTCATCAGCTATCGGCGGGACGACAGCCAGGGCTTTGCCGGCCGCCTCGAGGACGATCTGTCGGAGCGCCTGGGCGACGAGCGGGTCTTCCGCGACCGGGAGATCCCGGCCGGGATCGATTTCGTCGAGCATCTCGAACAGCACCTGACCGAGGCCGAGGCCGTGCTCGTCGTGATCGGCCCGGCCTGGCTGGATATCCGGGGTGCCGACGGAAAGCGGCGGCTGGAGGCTGAGGGCGACTGGGTGCGTCGCGAGATCGAGCGCGCGCTGGAGAGGGGCGTGCCGGTCGTGCCGGTGCTCGTCGGTGGTGCGGCCATGCCGGCCGCCAGGGACCTGCCCCCGTCGATTGCGGCGCTCGCCAGGCGCCAGGCGTTCGTGCTCGATGACGCGCGGTGGGCCCATGGCATCGAGGAACTGCTCGATCAGCTCGCCATCTTGTCCCCCAGGCTGGCTCGGCGGCGCGTGGCCGCCCCGCCGCCGCGTCCGCGCGCCCCCGAGCCGCCACGGCGCGCGGACGGCGGCCATCCGCTGGCGGGCCCCCTCCTGCGCTGGCTGGGGCGACGGATGGGGCGCTTGTTCGGCATCGCGATGACGCTGGCGGTTGGCTACATCCTGGTGCGGGCGCTCGGCGGGCGCGAGGCCAATCGGATGCTCGACCGGGTCATCGACACTGCCCTCGAGCAGCTACGCCTGCTGCTGGGATGAGCGCCGCAGCCCGGGCCGCCGGCGAGCCCGCAGCAGGGTGGTGAGCGCGGGCCAGCAGACAAGGGCGAGGGCGAGGGCCACGGGCATCCAGGTGAGGTCGGTCGGCAGCTCGCGGGTGCGGGCGTGACGGGCGTCGCGCATCGCCGCCGCGAGCCCCGCGGCGTCGTCGAGGCGCGTATAGCCCAGGCCGGTGCGGGCCGCAAGGGCCTGCAGGTGCGCTTCGCGCAGGCCGGACAGGTGCTCGCTGCGCTGCGACGGCGCGCTGCCCTGGGCCACCTCGTCGGCCGACCAGACGCCACGGCTGCGGCCGGCCGGATCCACCTTGGGAATCGGACTTGGCGTGAGGTCGCCAGTGCCGACGATCAGGCCACCGATCCGTCCTCGCGTGATGTCGCCAAACAGCGCTGGCCCCTCGCCTTCGATGGGCGGGGATTCGTGGCCGTCGGTGAAGAACAGCAGGCGGGGCTCTTCACCGATGTCGCGGGCTGCGCGCAGGGCCCAGAAGAGGCCCTTGCTGACCTGGCTCGCGTCGGCCCAGCGCATGCGGCCGTCGAGTTGCTCGAGCGTGGCCAGCAGGTCGTTGTAGTGCGCGCAGACCTCGATCGGGGCGAGCAGCATCAGGCTTCGATATTCCGTGAAGGCGGCCAGGCCCACCCGCGAGCCGCAGGGCAGCCGGGGCAGGGCCTCGCGCAGGGCCTGGCGGGCGAAATCGAGTCGGCTCGCCGGCCGGCCATCGAGGCGGTAGTCGGTGACGCCCATGCTCTGGGTGATGTCGAACACCGCGAGGAAGTCGTAGCTCCGGCGCGACCAGGACAGGGGCGGCATCAAAAGGGCCAGAGCCAGCAGGCCGCAGGCCAGCAGCTGCAGAAGACCGTGCGGCCTCACGGCAGTGCCGCCTTGCCGCCGCGCATGGTGGTGATGGCCCGCTCGCTGGGCACCGGCGGCGCTGCTTCCATGGCCACCTGCTCCTCTTCCGGCGCGAGCCACAGGGCGCGCTCGAGGTTGTAGCGGGCGTCCCAGTCGCCGGGGCGCTGGCGCAGGACGTCGCGATAGTACTGCTTGGCCAGTTCGATGTAGGGCAGGGCCTCCTCCGGCGTCGTCGCGTGGCGGCGCAGGCCCTCGCGCAGATGCAGGTTGCCCAGGTCGTACAGGGCGGTCGACCGCAGCGTCGGGTCATCCGTGCGGGTGAGGGGCTTCAGCTCGGCCAGGGCGTCCTCGAAGCGGTCCTCGCCGGCCATCGCGAGCGCCCGCATGAGCTGGGCCTCGGGCAAATCGGGCGCGACGTCGGGGTTTCCGGCCGCGACGAGGGCGAGTTGCGTCGCCCGGTGCACGGAGAGGCTCTCGCCGACGACCAGGGCCGCGACGACCGCACTGGCGAGCGCGAAGGCCGCATGGACGTGGCGACGCTTCATGCCCAGGCCCCCAGGCGCAGGCGGCCGAGCGCGAACATCAGGCCGGCGAGCACCAGCCCGGCCGCGACGAAACTCCGGCCATAGTCCTGGCGCGGGATGCGCTCCTCGAAGTCGAGCGGGTAGTTCTGCTGCCGGCCCACGTCGGCGACGGCGGCGGCCAGGTCTTCGGGGCTCTGGGCCTGATAGGCATGGTAGGGCGTCGGCAGCGACTCGAAGAAGCGGTGCAGGGCCACCTCGGGGATCGCCTCGCTGGCTTCGCCGGGCGTGTCGAGGTCGGGCCGGTTGAAGCCCTTGAGGTAGATCCAGTAGAGGGCGATGCGGTGGCGTTCGAGGCCGGCGCGGATCGCCAGCCGCGTGTCCTCGTCGAGGCGGGCGCCGCCGTCGGACACCAGCAGGATGATCCGGCTGCCGCTGTAGGGCCGTTTGTCGAAGCGGGCGATGGACGATACCAGGGCGCGGCCGACATCGGTCTCGGACAGGCCCCGATGGATGCCGCCCGCCGCAATGCCGGCCTGCACCACTTCGTCGTGCTGGGTGAAGGGCACCACGTGCAGGGTGCTGGCGCTGAAGAAGCTGACGGCGAAGCGGTCGTCCGGCCGCTGGGCGACGAAGCTCGACAGCAGTTCGCGCGCCGACTGGGACTTGACCGGCCCCCGGGATCGGGTCTGATGACGGATCTCGTGGGGGCCCAGGGTGCGCCAGTCGCTCGGCAGCATGCGCTCGTCCATGCTGCGGCTGCGATCGATCAGCAGCTGGATCTCGGCGCCGCGGCCGGTGCGCACCTCGACGCTCTCGGGCCGGCCTGGCGAGGCGAGGGCGACGACGAGGCTGGCGATCAGCAGCGCGGCGATCAGGCGCAGCGCGAAGCCGGCGGCCTGGCCGGCGCGATCCACCGGCAGCCAGCCGATGTGGGCATAGGGCAGGGCCTCTTGGCCACGGGCCAGCCAGGGCAGCACGGCGAGCGGCAGCAGGGCCAGCAGGCCGGGGCGCAGGAAGTCGATGCCGGCGATCATGCGCGGGCCGCACGCTCCTGCTTGCGCAGGGCGTGGCAGAGGGCGTGGGGCGTCAGGTCGGTGTGGCTATCGCGGCCGGCGAAGAAGCGTGCCGCGGAGGCGGCATAGAACTGCTCGATCTGCCCGCTGAGGGATCGCAGCTCGGGCCGGCGGTCGAACAGGGACGGCAGCGTGGCGGCGTCGATGACGCGACCCGCCGCGGCGTCGAAGGCCCGGTGCAGGGCCTGCCAGGCAGCCGGGTCGTCCGCGGCAAGTTGGCGCAGCTCGCCCGCGGCTCGGGCGAAGGGCAGGGTGGCGCGATCGCGCCGCTGGCGCCACAGCCACCAGGCGCCCCAGGCCGCCAGCACGGCGAGCAGTGCGAGCAGCGCACGGTCCCGGCGGGCGGTCAGCGGGGCGGCCGCGGGCACGGCGGGCAGGCGATCGGGCCGCAGCTCGCCCAGGCCGGATTCCGAGAAGGGGGTTTCGCGGCCCAGCGGCGCGGCTGAGACCGGCCAATCGGCCACCTGCAGCCCGGGACCGCCATCAGCCGCCGGAATGACCCAGCCGGGCAGGGTCACGATACGCAGCCGGGGCGGGCTGTTCACCAGCTGGTAGTCGGCGCGCAGCCAGCGGCGGCCATCCGGGTCGCGCTCGACGATCAGCGCCTGGCGCTCGAACCAGACGTTGGCCCGCTCCGGCGGCGGCAGCTCGCCGGGCGCAAAGGCACGATCCTCGGTGTCGAGCAGGACGCGCTGGTGGAGCCGGTCGCCGAGCTGGTAGCCGAAGGCGCGGGGTTGCTCGACCACGGCGGGCTCGGGCAACGGGGCGGCCGCCGGAGCGACCCGTGCCCAGGCGCCGAGGATCAGCAGGCCGGCCACGATGCGTCTCACGCCCCCTCCAGGAAATAGCGGGTCAGGGCGTCGCCGTCGAAGGGGTCGGTCATGAAGAACGGGCGCAGGCCGCGCGCCGCCAGGCTGTGCTCGAGTCCGCTCCGGCGCGTCGCCACCGCCTCGCGCCAGCGGCGCTTCAGGCGGGGCCGCAGCCAGATCTCGGCCAGGCCGCCCCGTTCGAGATCGGCAAACTGGGCCAGCCCCTCGCCACGGGGGGGCTCGGTCTCACGACGGCTCCAGACCACCACGGGTACCACGTGCGCCCGCGTCAGGGCGTCGAGCGCGGCTTCCAGGTCGGCCCCGTAGCCGTGGAAATCCGACACCAGGAAGACCAGCACCTCGCGCCCGGCCAGGCGCTCGGCCGCCTCGCGCAGGGCGCCATGGCCGGGCGCATCGCAGGCCGCGCCGCGCAAGCCCGCCGCGAGCAGCTCGCCAAGCCCGGCCTGCCGGCTGGACGGCGCGCCCAGCTCGTCGCGCAGGCGTTCGTCGAAGGCCAGCAGTTCGAGGGGATCGCCCACGGCTGCGGCGGCGCGGCCGAGCGCCGAGACGAAGTCGGCAGCCAGCTCGATCTTGCGCTGAGGGGCGCCGAAGCCCATCGACGCCGAGGTGTCTACGAGCGCCGCGACCGGCACGCTGGTGCGCTGGCGGGCGAGGCGGACCAGCCAGTCGCCGCGCGGGTCACGCAGGCTGGCCCGCAGGTCGATGCGACGTGGGTCGGGGCGCGCGAAGAGGCTGGCATGGGCGAGGAAATCCTCGCCGCTGCCCATCATCCGGCCAGCGTGGGCGCCGGGACGCCAGCCGCCGCTGCGGGCGGGCAGGCGGTAATGGAAGTCCTGCGTCGCGGTCATCGGGGGGTCGCGACCCGGTCCAGGATCTGGGCGATCAGGGCGTCGGCCAGTTGGGCGCGGCGCATCTCATAGACCGGCGTGAAGAAGATGCGGTGGCCCAGGGCCGAAGGCACCACGGCGCGGATGTCTTCGGGCGTGAGATGGTCGCGGCCCGAGAGCCACGCCACGACGCGGGCCGCGCGGGTCATGGCCATGATGCCGCGCGGGCTGGCGCCGGCGAGCACCAGTCGTTCCATGTCCACGCCGTCGATGGCGATGCCGAAGCGGGCGGGCGTGCGGGTGGCATCCCACAGGTCGACCACATAGCGCTCAAGCGCCTCGCTGGCGCGCACCTGGCGCTGGATGGTGCCGGCCATGCGGTTGAGGTCCTGCCAGGGCAGGACCTCGGGGGTCACCGACTCGAGCAGCGCGTCCACGTCGTGGAAGGCCGGGTCGAAGACCAGCGCGCGCCGGGTCTCGAAGTCGGTCGGGGTGGGCATCCGCAACTCGAACATGAAGCGGTCGCGGGCGGCCGAGGCGAGTTCGAAGGTCTCCTCCTTCTCGACCCGGTTGCGGTCGGCGAAGACCGTCATGTGGGGGAAGTGGTACTCCTCGTTGAAGGCCGTCACGCTGCGCTCGGCCATCGCCCGCAGCAACAGCGACTGGACCTGGGGCCGGGCGCGGTTGATCTCGTTGAAGAAGAAGGTGACGAGCCGCTCCCGGTGCCGCAGGAGCGGGCCGGGCTCGATGCGCGGCTTGCCATCGGCGTCCACGTAGGTGTGGTAGATCAGGTCGCCGGGGAGCAGGTCCACCGTGCCCTCGACGCGCTCGAAGTCGCCGCCGATGGCCCGCGAGAACGCCCGCAGGATCGTCGTCTTGCCCACCCCGACATCGCCCTCGAGCAGCACGTGGCCGCGGGCGAACAGCGCCACGTTGATCAGGCGGATGACCGGCGCCTGGCCAATCACCGCACGCCCCACCTCTTCCTCGACGCGCAGGGCAAGCGCGCGCCAGTCCGCCAGCTTTTCGTCGGAACTCATCGTGCCGGGTGTCTCCTCGCGACCGGTGGGCCGGTCTTGTCCTTGCCGCCAGTCGCTCGGGACGGCGCTGGGTCAGGTCATGCTAGTGAGCCGCGCCGGGGCCGGTCAACCAACCGCTTGTGTCGACGGTGCGGGGCTCGCATTTGCACCTGCAGCAATCCAGAATGGGATCGGAACCCCATCCGGAGGCACACGGACCCCATGAACCCGGGCTGGAAGGCATTGCTGCTGGACCTTTCGGGCGTCCTGTTCGACGGTCGCCGGCCGATCGACGGCGCGCAGGACTTCCTGCGGCGAGTGCGCGCGGCCGACCTGCCGGTGCGCTTCGTCACCAATACCGCGACGCGCCCGGCCCGTGCCATCGAAGGCGAGATGCGCGACATGGGCTTCGGCGTCGAAGCCGGTGAGCTCATGACCGCGCCGCGCGCGGCGCACCACTACCTCCGTCAGCGCGGCCTGCGACCGTACTGCCTGATCCACGCGTCACTGAAGCCGGAGTTCGACGACATCCCGCAGCACGACCCCGACTGCGTGCTGCTCGGCGATGCCCGCGACGACCTGAACTACGCGAACCTCAACCGCGCCTTCCGCTTGCTCAAGGCGGGTGCCCCGCTGATCGGGATCGGCCTGAACCGATGCTTCATGGACGAGGACGGGCTGATGCTCGACACGGGCGCTTTCATTCGCGGCCTCGAGTGGGCGGCGGGCGTGGAGGCCGTGATCATGGGCAAGCCCGGCGCCGATTTCTTCGCCCAGGTGGTGGCCAGCACACCCTTCGCCGCTGCCGACTGCCTGATGGTGGGCGACGATGCGGTGGCCGATGTACGCGGCGCGATTGCGGCGGGCTTGCAGGGCTGCCTGGTCCGGACCGGGAAGTACCAGGCTGGTGACGAAGCGCAACTGCCCGCGGGCGCGTCGGTGATCGAGCGGGTGGCCGATCTGCCCCTGCCCCGGCGCGGCTGAGGGGCGGGAGTCGCTATCATCGTCAGACCGCCCCGACTCCCGCGCCCCAGACCGATGCCTGATCCTCTGCTCCCGCCTGCCGCGTTGCGGCTCGAGTCCCTCGCTGTGGGGCCCCTCGGGCCGATCGACCTGTGTGTCGGGCCCGGCGAGGTCGTTGCCCTGTCCGGCCCCTCGGGCTCGGGCAAGAGCCGTTTGCTGCGTGCCATCGCCGACCTGGATGACCACGGCGGCACGGCGGCGCTCGGCGACACACGGCAGGACGCACTGCCGGCGCACCGCTGGCGACAGGCGGTGATGCTGCTGCCGGCCGAGAGCCTGTGGTGGGCCGACACGGTGGGCGAGCATTTCCCCGGTGGCGAGGTGCCCGATCCCTCCGCGCTGGGGCTGGATGCCGGCGTGGCCGGCTGGGAGGTGTCGCGGCTGTCGTCTGGCGAGAAGCAGCGCCTGGCCCTGCTGCGGGTGCTGGCGCGGCGGCCCCGTTGCCTGCTGCTCGACGAACCGAGTGCGAACCTGGACGACGCCACCGCGCGGCGCGTGGAGGCCCTGGTCGGCGATTACGTCCGCGGCGAGGGCGTGCCGACCCTGTGGGTGTCCCATGACCCGGCCCAGATTGCCCGGGTGGCTACCCGCCATGTGCGCATCGGTCAGGCCGGGCTGGAGGTGGCCGGATGACGCTGATCGACCTGAGCTGGTGGCAGCTCTCCCTGGCGGCCGGCCTGGTGGTGGCGCTGGCCGCGCTGACCCATGGGGCTCGCCTCGGCATGGGCCGGAGCCTGCTGGTGGCCGGTCTGCGCACGGCGGTCCAGCTGTCGCTGATCGGCTTCGTGCTGGAGGCCCTCTTCTCGGTCGCCACACTCGGCTGGGTCGCACTGATGGCGGCCGTGATGCTGGCGATGGCCGGGCGCGAGGTGGTGGCGCGGCAGAAGCGCCCGCTGGCCGGCTGGTGGGGCGCAGGTATCGGCACGGCCTCGATGTTCGTCTCGTCGTTCGCGGTGACGGTGCTGACGCTGGTGGTGATCGTCGGGCCGACGCCCTGGTACGAGCCCCAGTATGCGATTCCGATGCTCGGGATGATGCTGGGCAACACGATGACCGGCGTGGCACTCGGGCTCGACCGTCTGACGGACTCGGTGTGGCGCCAGCGGGCGGTCATCGAGACGCGCCTGATGCTCGGCGAACGCTGGCAGGAGGCGGTCGCCGACGCCCGCCGCGACGCCATGCGCAGCGGCCTGATTCCGATCGTCAACGCGATGGCGGCCGCCGGCATCGTGAGCCTGCCCGGCATGATGACCGGCCAGATCCTGTCCGGCACGGCGCCCGGGCTCGCCGTGAAGTACCAGATCCTGATCATGTTCACGATCACCGCCGGCACCGGGTTCGGCACGCTGGTGGCCGTCTCGGCAGCCAGCCGGCGCCTGTTCGACACGCGGGAGCGGCTCCGGATAGACCGCCTGCGGCCGGTCCAGCGCTGACGTGGGCGGGCCCACGATCGACGACCTGCTGGCCCTGGATCGCGCTGGCGAGGCGCGCCTGCTGGCCCAGGCCGGCGGGCTGCGGGTCCTCGAGGGGCTGGGTTGCCGCTGGCTGGACAGTGGCGGCGCGGCGGTGCAGGCGGTCATGGACCTGGCCGAGCCTGCGCGTCCGTGTCTCGCGGCGACCCGTCACCTGCTCGCCGCGCTGCTGTGGCAGCCCGGGCCCGAGCGGGTGTTGAACCTGGGGCTGGGTGGGGGCTCCATCGAGCGTTTCCTGGCCGCCTGGGTGCCGGCGGCCCGGTGCTGCTCGGTGGAGGCTTCGGCTGCCGTGCTGGAGCTGGCCGGGACATGGTTCGGCCTGCCCCCGGGGGAACAGCGCCTGGCACGGGCCGAGGCCTGTCTAGCGGCCCGGCAGCGGCCCTGTGACCTGATCGTCTGCGATCTGTTCGAGGGGGATCGGCATGCGGCCTGTGTGGCCGAGGCATCGTTCCATGCGGACCTCGCGGCCTGCCTGTCGCCGGAGGGCGTGGTGGCCCTGAACCTGTCCCCCCGCGGTGAGTCGGACCTTCTGGCAGTGCTGGTCGCGTTGCGTCGTCATCTGCCCTGGGCGATCCTGTGTACCAGCGAGGGCTGCGGCAACGTCGGCGTACTGGCGTCGCGCCAGCGTCCCGATCCGGGCGATCTGGCCGCGCGGGCCGATGCGCTGTCTGCCCTGTGCGGGGCCGACTTCACGGCGCTCGCCGCCCGTTTCGCGATCTTGCCACCGCCCCCGACCAAGGAGACTGGATGAGGCGTCTGCTACCGTTGCTCACCCATGTGCTGGCCCTGTTGATCGGCTTCGCCGCGGGCGTCTATGTGCTGCCGATCCTGACCGCGCAGCCTGCCCCCGACGCGGCCGCGGTCGATGCCGCGCATGCCGGCGCGACGTACCGCAGCGCATTCACGAGGGAGCTGGCCGGCAGCGACCTGCTGCACTGGGCGGAAGGCTCGCTGTCGGTGGGCCCGCGGCTGATCGCCTTCAACGGGCGCGTGGCGCCGGGGCCGGACTACAAGCTCTACCTGTCGCCGGTCTTCGTCGAGGACGAGGCCAGCTTCGAGCGGCACAAGCTGCAGATGACGCGGGTGGGCGAGGTGCGCAGCTTTGGCGATTTCGTGGTCTCGCTGCCGGAGGGGGTCGATATCGAGCGCTTCACGACCGTCGTGATCTGGTGCGAGACTTTCCGCGAGTTCATTTCGGCTGCGCGCTACCGTCCCTAGGTCGCCGGCAGGCTGGGCCGACCCGTCGCGAGGAAGACTTCCATGCATCAGACCCGACACTTCGCCGCCCCCGACCGCGCGGCCATGCTCGAGCTGATCGATGCCTTTCCGCTGGCCGCGCTCGTCGTTGCCGATGGGGATGGCTTCGAGGCCAGTCCGCTTCCCTTGCTGGCGATGGATGGGGATGGCGAATCGCTGGTCCTGAGGGGGCACGTGGCCAGGGCCAATCCGCTGGCACAGCTCGCGGCCGAGGCGCGGCCGGCGTTGGCGATGTTCACCGCCGAACAGCACTATGTGAGTCCGGGCTGGTACCCGTCGAAGCAGGAACATGGTCGTGTCGTACCCACCTGGAACTACCGCGTCGTGCATGCCCATGGTCACGTCCGCGCGATCGAGGATGCCGCCTGGCTGCGGGCGCTCGTCGGCGCGCTGACCGCGCGCCAAGAAGGGGCGCAGGTCCGGCCATGGCGGGTAGAGGATGCACCCGACGACTACGTCGCGGGGATGCTTCGGGGCATTGTGGGTATCGAGATCGCCGTGGACCGTCTCGAGGGCAAATGGAAGCTCAGCCAGAACCGCTCGCCGGCCGACCGGGCCGGGGTTGTCGCGGGGCTGCGCGCCCTCGATACGGCGCATGCCGAGGCGATGGCCGCGTGCATCGCGACGGATGATCGATGACAGGGATGCTGCAGTGCAGCGCGTGCACTGCCTGCAAGCCTGTGGTGACTGTATTGCCGTATTACCCTTTCCGATCAGTCATTTCCCAGTCTGAAAAGCGGTCGATTGTCCGGGTTGTGGATATCTTTGGTGCCCTGCAACCGAACAGCCGGCTGGCGCTGCTGCGACGCGCTGATGCAGACTCGAGGGGGTGGCCGGAAATCCAGCAGGCATGCGGCTTGGCGCCGGCTTGTGCGGCGCGTTTGCGGGGTCCGGCGTTATCCACGGATGCTGTGGATATCGATGTGGAAAACACCTTGGGAAGTGGGAAGAGCCCTGTCGTGGCAGGGTTTTGAACACTCTGATGCAGAAGCGGGCAATGCAGGCGCCCGACATACACGACGGCCCCGCCTCGACCAAGGGCACGCCGGGGGGCCACAGACTGGAGTCGTCATGACTGAACCGATCCTGTACCGCGTCGAGATGAGCGACCCCGCCGGCCATCTGATCCGGGTGAGTTGCCGGATTCCCGAGCCGGCGGCCGAAGGCCAGCGGGTTGCGTTGCCGGCGTGGATCCCCGGCAGCTACATGATCCGCGACTTCGCCCGCAACATCGTGGCCATCAGGGCCCTTAGCGGCGGCAAGGCGGTGGCCTTGTCGCGCGAGGACAAGCACACCTGGCACTGCGCGCCGACACGGGGCGGCGCGGCGCTCGAGATCCAGTGCGAGATCTACGCCTGGGACCTGTCGGTGCGGGCCGCCCATTTCGACTCGTCTCATTGCTTCTTCAATGGCACCAGCGTGTTCCTCAGGGTCCATGGGCGGGAGGAGGAGCCGAGCCTGGTGGACCTCGTCGCGCCCGCGTGGAAGGGTGCCGAATCCTGGCAGGTGGCGACGGCGATGCGCGAGGCGCGCGGGGTGCCTGGCGCGGCGAAGCGGCATGGCTTCGGGCTGTATCAGGCCAGCAACTACGATGAACTGATCGACCATCCGTTCGAGGTGGGCGCGTTTACGCTCGGACGCTTCAAGGCGGCCGGCGTGTCCCATGAGGTGGTGATCACCGGCCGCCACGACTGCGACATGACGCGGCTCACCGACGACCTGGCGCGCATCTGCGAATGGCAGGTGGACCTCTTTGGACGGCCGGCGCCGATGGGGCGCTATCTGTTCCTCACCACGGTCGTCGGCGACGGCTACGGCGGACTCGAGCACCGCGCCTCCACGGCGCTGCTGGCCTGCCGAACGGATCTGCCCCATGCCGGCATGAGCGGCTGCCCGGAGGACTACCGGCGCTTTCTCGGGCTGTGCAGCCACGAGTACTTCCACAGCTGGAACGTCAAGCGCATCAAGCCGGCAGCGTTTACACCCTACGACCTCTCGCGGGAGGGGCATACGACGCTGCTGTGGGCCTTCGAGGGTTTCACCTCGTATTACGACGACCTGACGCTGGTGCGCAGCGGCGTGATCGGACAGGGCGACTACCTGGACCTGCTCGGCAAGACCATCGCGAGCGTGATGCGCGGGCCGGGCCGCCTGCGCCAGAGCCTCGCCGACTCCTCCTTCGATGCGTGGACCAAGTACTACCGGCAGGACGAGAACGCCCCCAATGCGATCGTCTCGTACTACACCAAGGGCGCCCTCGTCGCGCTGGCCCTGGACCTGCAACTGCGCGCCGACAGCGATGGCGGAAAGAGCCTCGACGACGTGATGCGCCTGCTCTGGAGCCGCCACGGAAAGGGCGGCGATGGCGTGCCGGAGACCGGCATCTTCTCGATCGTCGCCGAGGTGGGCGGTACGACCCTGGCGCGCTGGCTGCGCAAGGCCGTGGAAGGGGCCGATGACCTGCCGCTGGCCCGGTGGCTGAAGGCCTTCGGCGTGGACCTGGAGCCCGAACTGGCCAACGCCCCGTCTCTTGGCGTGATCCTCGCCGGCAAGGGGAGGGAAGCGCGGCTGGCCAACGTGCTCACCGGGGGAGCGGCCCACCGCGCGGGGCTCTCCGCGGGGGACGTGCTGGTGGCGATCGACGGGCTGCGTGTCTTGCGGTCGACGCTCGACAGCCAGATGGCTCGCCGGGCGGCCGGCGACCGGGTTACCGTGCACGTCTTCCGCCGCGACGAGTTGCTGTGTGTCGAACTCGAACTGGGCAAGCCGGTGCCCAAGGGCTGGCGGCTCGTTGTCCGGCCGCGCGCGACGGCGGCCCAGAAACGCCTGCTGCAGGGCTGGCTGGGTGGCTGAACGGGGCGGGCCGGCCGCGCCGGGGCCCACCGCAAGCCAATTTGCACGGATGAGGTGCCAACATGCTGTTACGCATGTAGGATAGCTGTCAGGGGAGTTGGTACGGGCGGAGTCGCGGGGGGCGCGTCACCGCAGCATCCAGAACAGTCATCAGAACTGTCGGACGCCAAGGGGGTGGATCGATGAGCACGATCCTGGAGTGGTCGCCGGACTTCGAACTCGGTCACGGCGGTATCGACGATCAGCACCGGCAGCTGGTCGAGCTGACCAATGCCTTGCGAATGTGCATGGGGCGTTGCATCGGGCGCGACGAGCTGGGGCAGGTGCTCGCCTCGCTGGCCCAGCACACCGATGCCCATTTCAGCGAGGAAGAGCAACTGATGGCGCAGCTGGGCTATCCGGGGCTCGACGAACATCGGGCCAACCACCTGGCCTTCTCGCGCCGCGTGCGCGACGCGCACCAGCGCCACCACGATGGCGAGCTGATCGAATTCTCCTCGTTGCGCGTGATCCAGGCCTGGCTGGTCGAACACATGGAGCGCGCCGATCGCGAGTTCGGCCGATTCCTCGCGGCCGAGAGCCGGCCACGCGGCGGCGTAGCCCGCTTACTGCGGCGCCTCGCCTGAGGCCGCCGGGCGGGACAGCCACTTGAGCAGCATCGAATAGAGCACGGGCGG
Organism: Rhodocyclaceae bacterium; assembly: GCA_050303815.1. Taxonomy (GTDB): domain Bacteria; phylum Pseudomonadota; class Gammaproteobacteria; order Burkholderiales; family Rhodocyclaceae; genus Cognatazoarcus. Next base: position 9,331 of record JBNLCM010000192.1, on the reverse strand, counting down.
AGCGGCGGGCTTGCTCAGGAAGTCGTTCATGCCGGCCTCCATGCAGCGCTGCCGGTCCTCGGCGAAGGCGTTGGCGGTGGTGGCCACGATCGGAACGGCCTGCCCGCCGGGCAGGGCGCGAATCCTTCGGGTCGCTTCGAGACCGTCCATCTCGGGCATCTGCATGTCCATCAGGATCAGGTCATAGTGCCGCGACGTGGCGAGGGCAACGGCCTCCACGCCATTTTGCGCAGTGTCTACGGCCAGCCCCGCGTCTTCCATCATCACCTGGTTGATCTCGCGGTTCATGGCCTCGTCTTCGACGAGCAGAATCCGCTTGCCCGGATGCGCGTCCTTGAGCAGCGACTCGGGATCGCGCCCGGGGTGGACAGGCTCGGGTGCGGGCTGGTTCGGCATTTTCCGGAGGCGCACGGAAAACCAGAAGCGGCTGCCCTGGCCCGGCGTGCTGCTGGCCCCGGCGGAGCCGGCCATCAGCTCCGCAATCTTGCGCGTGATCGCGAGCCCCAGGCCCGTGCCCCCGTACGCCCGCGTGGTAGAGGCGTCGGCCTGCTCGAAGGCGCTGAACAGGCGCTGGAGCGCTTCGGCCTCGATGCCGATGCCGGTGTCCTCGACCTCGAAGCGCAGGACGGCCGAGTCCGCCTCGTCCGATTCGAGCAGGGCGCGCAGCGTGATGCTGCCCCGCTCGGTGAACTTCACGGCGTTGGCGGCGTAGTTCAGCAGGGCCTGCCGGATGCGGGTGCCGTCGCCCAGGTAGGTGTCGGGGAAGGCGTCGGATTCGACTACCAGTCGCAGCCGCGCCGCGGTGGTGCGCTCGTGGATCATCGACCGGACCGTGCCAAGCAGCTCTGCGACCTCGATCGGGCGTTCTTCCAGGTCGAACTTGCCCGCCTCGATCTTCGACAGGTCGAGGATGGCGTTGAGAATTTCCAGCAGGTGATCCCCCGCGTGCTCCAGCTTGTCGAGTTGCTCGGCCTGCCGTTCGGAGACGCCGAGGCGTCGTACCAGATAGGCCATGCCGGTGATGGCGGCCAGCGGGGTGCGGATCTCATGGCTCATGTTGGCGAGAAAGGCGCTCTTGGCCACGCTGGCCGTCTCGGCCGCCCGGCGGGCTTCGTCCAGCTCGCAGGTGCGCTGCGCGACGAGCTCCTCGAGGTGGTCCCGGTAGTGCTTCAGCTGGGCCTCGACGGTCTTGCGCTCGGTGATGTCGGACACGCTGCCGAGCACACGCAGCGGCTCGCCCGCTTCGGACCGCTCGACGATGCGGCCCCGGTCCTGCACCCAGATCGGGTGCCCGTCCTGGCGCAGCAGGCGGTGCTCCGAGTAGTACGCGTCGGTCTCTCCCCGCATGGCCTGGTCGAGGCGTGCAAACACCCTGGGCTTGTCGTCGGGGTGGATCAGGCCACTGAAGGCCTCGACGGTTTCGGGAATCTCGCCCGGCCTGGCGCCCAGCAGGTGATACCACTGATCGTTGTGGATCACCCTGCCCGACGGGACGTGCCAGTCCCAGACGCCTTCCCGCGTGGCCTCGAGTACGGCCCGGAGGCGGCGTTCGCTCTCGGCGATCCGCTCACCCACGCGCCGGAGGTCGGTCACGTCGTGGGCGATCACCAGCACCCGGTCCTGGCCGAGCCCATCCTTGAACGGCTTCTTGATGGATCGATAGTGCCGGATCTCGCCGCTGTTGGCGTCGCGACTGTCCTCCAGCACGATCTCCATTTCGCCCGATGCCATGACCCGCAGCACGCTCTGCCGGAAGAACTCGGCCATGTCGGGCGGGACGCCGAAATCCGCGTCGTCCCTGCCCACCATGTCATCCGGTTCGGTGCCGTAGAGACGGGCAACCGCCTGGTTGCACAGGACGAACCGGGCGTCGCCGTCCTTGACGACGACGGGATCGGGAATCGCGTCGATCACCAGGCGCAGCAGCGACTCGCTCTCGCGCAGCCGCAGTTCGGCCTTCCAGCGATCGGTGATCTCCCGCGACACGACGACAAAGACCGGCTTGTGGCCGGCGATGTCGTCCGCCATGCGCGAAACGCACAGTTCGAAGCGCAGCGGCTGCTCGCCGATCAGCAACTCGATGTGGTGGCGGGTGTCGAGCCCGGCGTCGGCGTCGGCGATGGCCTGCATGCAGGTTTCCGCGACGGTGGGCGGAAGCGTCTCGCGCACGGTGCGGCCGATGAATGCCTCGGTCGGCAGGGCCAGAAGGTCTGCGCGGGCCGAATGGAATTCGATGAACCGGCCATCGTCGTCGAGCAGGAAGACGAGGTCGGGCATGGCATCGAGCGTGGCGCGGAGGAAGGCGGAGCGCTCGGCCCGCTCCCGCCGGTCGCGCGCGTGGGCGGTCACGTCGAACAGGGTGCCGACGATGCCGGTGATCGTGTCGCCCTCCCGGGTGGGCTCCAGGTGGCGCTGCAGGCTCAGTGCGCCGTCGGGGAGGTCCACCACCTGGTGCACGGGGCAGCCCGCCCGCAGCCTGGCCAGCTCATCGGCCTCGACGCGCAGGGCAGGGTGTTCCGGCAGCTGGCCTCGCAGGGTGTGGAGCGAGGCGCCGACGAGGGCACAGGTTGCCCGGTTGGCGCCGGTGGTCCGACCGCATAGATCGAGGCTGAAGAGGCACAACGCGCTGCCGGCGAGCGCCGCCTGCAGCGGGTCGGGCGATGGCGCGTCGGGTCGGCCGGTCGGGGCGAGCGGGTCCGGGGGGGCTTGGGTGTTCATCGGCACGGTCGGAAGTGTGGCGTGGCTGGAAGCGGCCAGTGCGGGTCCTCCTTCTAACAACGATCCCGCGCGACCCGCCTTTAGCCCGACCGGCCAGAAATTTTGTGGCGAGTCGCGGGCGATGGTCCGCGCGGCTACAGTCGCCCGACCGCTGGCCCCTCATCGGCAACGGCACGCACCACGTAGCGCTCGTCTCCCCCGGCCCGGAGGGCGTCGAACGGGTAGCAGGTGACCAGGGTCAGCTGGCGCCCATCGACTGTCTGGCCAATCAGCCCGGTGCTGCGCCGGTCGACGATCGATCGTTCGACCACGCGGTAGCGGACGATGCGCCGGTACGGCGTCTCTATCTCGATCACATCGCCGTCCTCGAGCCACTGCAGGAAGGCGAAGTGGGTATCGCGGTGGGCGCCGATGACGCTGTTGCCCGGCTCGCCGGGCAGGGCAGTGCCATACAGGTGGCCCGGCCCGAAGGCCAGGGTACGGCCGTCGGCACCCGCAAGCACCACGCGTTCGAGGGCCTGGGCCGGGGCCCGCAGCCGGGCGACTGGCCAGGTGTCGGCCCAGGGCCAGGGGCGGGCCTGATCCTCGCCGGCCTGGACGCGGGCCCAGGCCTCCTGGATCAGGGACTGGGCCAGCCACGCCTTGGCCTGGATGTAGCCCGCATGCCCGAGCTGCCAGATGCCGGCGATGGCGAGCGCCAGCGCCACCAGCAGGGCGCCGGTTCGAAGGAGACCACGCCATCGTGGCGGCGTCCGGCGGGGTGCGCCGAGGCGGCCCGGCGAGGGCCAGGCGCATTCGATGCCCAGGAAGTCCGGCGACGGGTAGTTCTGGACGGGGGAGTTCGGTGCCATAGTGCGCTCCTTGGTCGTGGTGTCAGGCAGTGTTGCCGGCCCGCCGGCGGGCAAGACCCAGGGCGAGGCCGGCGAGCAGCAGGGCCGCCACGCCGGTCAGGGTCAGCCAGCGGGCATCGGTGGCGCCCCGCGGCAATTCGCCGAATACGGCCTGCTGCTGCCAGCCATGGGGCAGGTGGGTGGGGACCGGGCCTGGGCTCAGGCCCTCGCTGGCGGGCCGGACAGGCGTCTTGTCCACCGCCACGAAGCTCGTATAGCGGGTGACCAGGCGGTGTTCGAGGGCGAGGGGGAGGACCTCCGCGCGAACCGCCACCTCGTCCTCGCCGAAGGACAGGCGATCCATCAGGGCGTCGATCTTGCGGCGCGCCCAGAGGCTCCCGATGCCGCTACCCAGGCTCGCCTCGGCCAGGTCGATGCGCGCCTGCCAGGGGTGGCCACCGAGTTCACCTTCGATGAGCACCTCGCCCTCGAGGCCGTCGAGTTCGGCGGCCAGCACGACCGGCTCGCCGAGGTAGAGGTCCGGGATGCGCTCCGGCCACATGTCCACCCGGGCGCCGGCCGGCCATTGCACGCGAATGTCGCGGGCCAGCGGCGATTCGAGGCGCGTAAACAGGGCCGCCATATGGGTCATGACGTCTTCGCTGCGCCCGATGTAGGTGAAGCTGCCGCGCCCGAACTGGGCGGCCTTGCGCATGAAGTAGCTGTTCGGCGCCGAGCCGATGCCGATCGTGAACAAGCGGCTGCGGCCGAGGCGCCGCTGGATCAGCTCGAACAGCTGGGCCTCGTTGCCGACCGCGCCGTCGGTCAGGAACACCACCTGGCGCACGCGCTCCGGGTCGCCGGCATCGTCCAGGGCCAGGGCGAGGGCTGCGGCCATCTCGGTACCGCCGTCGGCCTCCAGGTCGCCGACCCAGCCCGTCGCGAAGGCCACGTTGTGCGTGCTGGCCGGCAGGGCCGACGGAAACATGGCGGTCGGCTCGTTGCTGAAGGCGATGACATTGAAGCGGTCATCCGGTCCCAGCCGGCGCAGGGCCAGTTGCAGGGCCTCGCGTGCCTGGACGATGGATTCGCCCTCCATCGAACCCGAGGTGTCGATGACGTACACCACCTCGCGCGGCAGGCGCGGTGCGTCGAGCCGGAGACTGGGCGGCATCAGCGAGAGCAGGGCGTAGGTGTGGCCGGTCTCGCCTGGCTCGAAGAACAGGGACGTGGCGGGCGTCCTGCCCGGCTGCAGGCGCCAGCGCAGCTCGAAGTCCCGGTTGGCGGGGGTGTTGCCCTCCGAGAGACGGACCTGGCGGCGGTTGGCATCCAGGCGGAGGACCTCCACCGAATGGAAAGGCGACTCGATGGCGTCGATCGGCGCACCGGCATCGAGATTGACCCGGAGGCTGACCGGGTTGATGCGTCGCTCTCCGTCGGCGAGCACGGGCGGTGAGATCCGTGCCGCATCGGTCACCGGCGCACCGGCCACGACCGGGCCGAGTTCTTCGTCGCCGCCACCGCCGCCGGGCAGGTAGCGTGGGCCGACCACCATCGGGAAGCGCAGGCTGAAGCCCCCGACGCCGTTTTCCACCCGGTAGTCGAGCTGCTGCCGGTATTCGAGTTCGATGACGATCTCCTGCCGGGGGCCGATGTTGGCCACACTGGTGGTGAAGAGGTTGGGCCGCTCCTGTTCCACCAACGCGGCGCGCTGGCCGGCGGCGCGGGCGGCCTGGTAGGTGGCGCGGGCCTCGCCCCGCTCCTGGATCTCGGCCTCGATGAGGCGGTCGCCAATGCGCATCCGGACCCGGCTGACCGCGGCGTTGTCGGGCAGCGGGAAGACGTAGAGTCCTTCGAACCAGTCATCCGCCGGATTGCGGAAGGTCTGCTCGACGCGGGTGTGGGCGAGCGGACCCGAGACATGGATCTGAACCTCCGTGGCGAGCAGCGGTGCGGAGAGCCGGCCGCCGCCGGCGGCATCGCGAAACAGCAAGGTGCCCTGGCCGGCGTCGGCGCTGCGCATCGGGACCAGCAGGCCGTCGGACCGACCGTCGGCATAGGCCGGCGCGGCGAGCAGCAGGACCGCACTCGCGAGGGCCAGCGCCACGCCCAGCGCGGTGACGAACATCAGCACGATGGTGGCGAGAACATCGACCATCCCGCGGGACCGCCGGGGGTTCCCGGCGTGGTGGATCGTCGGAGATTCGACAGCGCTTTCCATGATTTCCCCCTGAGTGACTTGGTGTCGGTAGGGGTATTGGACTCGCCCGTCAGGGCCGCTTCGGGGACGGCAAAAGGGCCGATCAGCGACGAAAAGTGGCAGAAAAATGGCTTTTCACTCCAGTCCGGTCGAGGGCTGGTAGCGGGTGATATAGTCCGCCGCCATGGGAAAACGCATTGCCATCGTCGAGGATGAAGCCGCCATCCGCGCCAACTACAGCGAGGCGCTCAGCCGGCAGGGGTACGAGGTGGCCGCCTACGCAGACCGGGGCGCCGCCATGGCAGCCTTCCGTGTGCGCTTGCCGGAGCTGGCGGTGATCGATATCGGCCTGGGGGACGAACCCGAGGGCGGTTTCGCGCTGTGCGCCGAGCTGCGGGCGCTGTCGGCCCGCTTGCCGATCATCTTCCTGACGGCACGGGACTCCGACTTCGACATCGTCTCGGGGCTGCGTCTCGGCGCCGATGACTACCTCACCAAGGACATCTCGCTGCCGCACCTGCTGGCGCGGATTGCGGCCCTGTTCCGACGCATCGAGGTGCTGGCCGACCGGGCGCCACAGGAGGAGCTGATCGCGCGGGGCGAGTTGCGCCTCGACCTGATGGGCCTGGCGGCCGAATGGCGCGGCCAGCCGGTGGGCCTGACTCTCACCGAGTTCTGGATGGTGCACACCCTGGCGCGGACCCCCGGCCACGTGAAGAGCCGCGACCAGCTGATGCACGATGCACGGCTCGTCGTCGACGACGGCACCATCACCTCCCACATCAAGCGGATTCGCCGCAAGTTCGTCGCCATCGACGCTGACTTCGCCCACATCGAGAGCGTCTATGGCATGGGCTATCGCTGGAAGGCCTGAGCGATGAGGTTGCGCGTCACGCTCCGCGCCAAACTGGCGCTGCTCTCGCTGGTGCTGCTGGTGCTGCCCTGGGTGGGCTACCAGTACGTCCAGGAGACCGAGCGCCTGCTGCTGGATTCCCAGCGCGAGTCGGTGCTGGCGCTCGCCCGCGCCGTCGCCACGTCCCTGCACGACCGGCCCGAGATCTTCTCCCTGCCCAGTGGCCTGGCGCCGGGTGCGTCGGTGGCGCCCGGCGAGCAGCTCCTCGACTTCGGCCTGGGGCTCGCGCCCAGCCGGGGTCCGGCGGCTGCCCAGGGGATCCTGCAGGGGCTGGAGCGGACCACCTCGCGAATCTGGGTGGCGGACCGCGGGCTGCGCGTCGTGGCACGCGCCGGCCGTCTCGTGGCCCCCGATCCCAAGACGGAGCCGGACGCCAACCCGGCAGAGAAGGCCTGGCGCTGGATCATCGGCAAGCTGCTGCCGCCGCCATCGCAGAAGTACATCCGGCGCGCCGACCAGGAAGCGCTGACCCGGGGCGTGGACATCAGCAACGCGCTCCTGGGGCTACCCGCGGTGTCGGTGCGGAGCACCGGAGATGGCCGTCCGAGCATCGTCTCGGCGGCCCACCCGGTGTGGGTCGGTGACCAGGTGCGGGGCGCGGTGGTCGTCGAGGAATCGACCCACTCGATCCTCAGCCTGCGCAACCGGGCGCTCGAGCGCCTGCTGCTGGTCACGCTGGGTGCCTTTGGTGCGGTCGCACTGGTGCTGATCGGCTTCGCCAGCCGGCTGTCGTGGCGCATTCGCCGCCTGCGCGACGAGGCCGACGGGGCAATCGATGCGAGCGGCCGGGTCACGCGCATCTCGTCCGCGTCCACGGCGCGGGACGAGGTGGGCGACCTGTCGCGCAGCATCTCGGCGCTGCTCGGGCGGATCGGGCGGCACCACGGCTATCTGGAGAGCATGGCCAGCCGGCTCTCGCACGAGCTGCGCACGCCGATCGCGGTGGTCCGCTCCTCACTGGAGAACCTGCACATGGAGGCGCTGCCTGAGTCGGCCCGGACCTACATCGAGCGGGCCGAGGCGGGTGTGTCGCGCCTGTCGCGCATCTTCAACCGGATGTCAGAGGCCAACCGGATGGAGCAGAGCCTTGCGACCACCGAGGTCGAGCGCTTCGATCTCGGCCGGCTGGTGGACGAGTGCATGGCGGGCTACCGGGTCGCCAGACCGGCCCAGGCCCTCGACCTGTCGCTGCCGCGGCACCCGGTGTGGGTCCGTGGCTCGGCCGACCTGATGGCCCAGCTGCTCGACAAGCTGGTCGAGAACGCCTTCGATTTCGCCGTCGCCGGGTCGGCGGTGCGGGTCGAGCTGGCCTTCGATGGCGAGGCCCACGCCCGCCTGGCGGTGGAGAACCAGGGGCCGACGTTGCCCGAGGCGCTGAAGGACCGCCTGTTCGAATCGATGGTCTCGGGCCGCAGTGGCGAAGGCGGCGAGACCCCGCACCTGGGCCTGGGCCTCTATGTGGCCCGGATGATCGCAGGATTCCATGGTGGCGAACTGAGCGCCGCCAACCTCGCCGATGGCCGCGGCGTGCGCTTCACGGTGCGCCTGCCGAGCCATGCGGCCGAGGACTGAAACGGGAGTACAGGACATGACGACCCACCGATCTACCCAGCTCGCGGCGGGGCGCCGCTGCAGCCACTGCCAGACCGAGTTCCGGCCCCATGAGGGCGGCGCCTGCGCGGCGTGTGGCCGGCCGCTGTGCCGCGTCCACGGCGGCGCCCGAGATGCGGCCGTACGCTGCCCGGCCTGCGAGCGCGCGGCCCAGGCCAGCGGGATCTCCCACCGGCACCTGCCCGAGGCCGCCTGAGGCGCGCCTCAGCCGCCGGGACGGCGGCCCTGGGCGTCGAACAGACCCTCGACGTCGGCGAGGCCGAGCGTGGCAACCACGGTGCCCGCCTCGTCGAGCACGTCGAACAGCACGCCGTCCGCACTGCCGCGGGTCGAGTAGAGCACCAGGGCGCCCTCCGCGCCGCCGCCCTCGCTGTGGGGCGGCGCATCGGCTGGCGCGGCCGTATAGCATCCGACCGGCCGCACTTCCTTGAGGCGGCCGTCCGGCTCGAAGAGGCGATGCTCTCCCCGGAGCACCAGGGTGTGGGTGTCGGAGCGGTGGCGATGGAGGAAGATGCGGCCCTCCGGCTCGTAGCGGATCAGAAAATCGGCGATCTCCCGCTCGGGGTCGACAGCCAGCACGTTGTAGTGGAAGTGGGGAAAGTCGCCCAGCCGGTGCCAGGCGTAGTCCCGCTCGAAGGCCGCAAGGGGGTGGGTGTCGGACATCGTGGTCTCCTGTGTCGATGTCCGTCCAGTGTCTGCGCGACCGGCCGGGCGTGGCAGGGCATTCGGCCCTGAGGCGGGCGGCAAAATGCCCGAAGCCTCGTCCGGCGGCTCGCGCCGCCCGTACGAGGCTTCGTGCGTCCGGCTCGCGGCCGGGGTATGGCCCGGACGCCGTCGGGCTGCGCGGAATGCGCCGTCCGGCGGGCCGCTGCCCCGAGCCCGGGGCTAGACCTTGAACCGCGAAACGGTCTCTGACAGGGTCACCGAAACGCGCTTCAGTTCGTGCGATGCGTCCGAGATGCTGCGTACCGAGGTCGCGCTCTCGTCGGCGCTCTGCGCCACGGATTCGACCTTGTTGGCGACCAGCGAACTGGTCGAGCGCTGCTCGTCGAGGGCTTC
>JBNLCM010000191.1:0-17386 GCA_050303815.1 Rhodocyclaceae bacterium | reverse complement strand
CCGTGCTCGGTCTGGAAATCGGGGCTGGCGGCGCGGAAGGCCTCGCAGAAGGCGGCCTGCTGGCGGGCGATGGTGTCGCTGTAGCCGGGCACCTCCTCCGCCGTGGAGAAGAACACGTAGTTCAGGGTCTCGTCGCCGTGGATGTCCAGGTAGAGGGCCACGCCGGTGCCTTCCATGGCGCAGCGGACGTGGAAGACCTCCGGGCTGGTGGTCGGATCCGGCTCGCGCCAGGCGCGGTTGAGGTTGATGCCGGCGGCGTTGCTGCGCAGGTTGCCCCGCACCGCGCCGTCCGGGTTCATGTTGGGCACGACGTAGAGGCAGGCCAGCTCGCGCACCCGCCGGGCGACCGGATCAGCGCCGTCGAGCAGGCGCTCGAGCAGGCCTTCGACGAACCACTCGGCCATGGTCTCGCCGGGGTGCTGGCGGGCGGTGATCCACACCGGCAGGCGGTCGGGCATCGGTCGGCCGACCACGATCATCTCCAGGTCGCGCCCCTCGACGCTGGGGCCCAGGTCTTCCACCTGGGCCCAGGGCGACAGCTCGGCCTTGCCGACCAGTTCCAGGTGGCGCTCGTGGGAGTACGGCTCAAAATAGGCGTAGTAGATGTTGGCCCGCTCCGGCGTATGGCGGATGACCAGCCGGCCGTCCTCGTAGGACGTGCCCGACACCCGGAACCAGTGGCGCCGGTCGTAGCTGGCGACCGCCCGGTAGTCGTGCCAGCCGTCGGCGAAGACTGCGTCGGCGGCGTTCTCGAAGCGCATGGTCAGCGGCGTGCCGGCCACCCCGAGGACCCGGAAATGGAACCACTGGCGGAAGTCGGCGGCGTTGTCGGCGCGCAGGCGCAGCCGGATGTCGGCCGGATCGCGCGCGTCCACGACCTCGACCGACCCCCCATCGAAATTGGCACTGATGCGCATGGCCACTCCCTGTCGCGCAAGCTCCAGTCGTCCGGCGGACGACCCCCGTCAGACCTCGTCTTCGCCGAGTTCTTCGAAGTGAGCAACGTGGATGCCGGAATAGATCCGGCCCGAGGCGTAGCCGACAAACACGCCGTGGCCCGCCATGTTGGGAATCTCGCCGAGATACACCAGCGGCACGTCACCGTGGAACGGATAGCGCACCGCCACGTCGTTGGGTACGTCGTCACGCAGGCGAACGAGGCTCAGCTTTCTGGGTTCGGTCATGAATGTCGGGCTCTCCGGTTCACTGGCCACCACGGCGGAACACCCAGCGATCCCCTTCCGAGGCCGCGGGCGAATAGGCATAGTCATCCCGGTCGAAGGCCTTCAGGCGCTCCGGGTCCTCGATCCGGTTCTCGATGGCGTAGCGCGTCATCAGGCCGCGCGCACGCTTCGCATTGAAGCTGATGATGCGGTAGCTGCTACCTTTCCACTCTTCGAACACCGGAGTGATCACGCGCGCCTGCAGCGCGGTGCGGTCCACGGCCTTGAAGTACTCCTCGGAGGCCAGGTTCACCAGCAGGGCCGGGCCCGGCTGCTTCTTCATCACCTTGTTCAGGGCAAGCGAGATCCGGTCACCCCAGTAGCGGTACAGGTTCTGTCCACGCGGGTTGGCGAGGCGGGTGCCCATCTCGAGGCGGTAGGGTTGCATCAGGTCGAGCGGGCGCAACAGGCCATAGAGCCCGGACAGGATGCGCACGTGGTCCTGGGCCCAGTCGAGGTCCTGTTCGTCCAGGTGGCGGGCATCGAGCCCGCCATACACGTCGCCGTCGAAGGCCAGCACCGCCTGCTTCGCGTTCCGCTTGGTGAACGGCCGTTTCCAGGCCTGGTAGCGGGCGACGTTGAGGCTTGCCAGTGGGTCCGAGAGCTTCATCAGTCCGGCCACTTCCTGGGGACTCTTCTCACGCATCACCGCGACGAGCGCCTCGGCCTCGTCGAGAAAATCGGGTTGCGAGCGGATCTCCACGTGAGGCGGGGATTCGAAGTCCAGGGCCTTCGCAGGCGAGAGGACGATCAGCATCGGGGCTCCGGGTTCGGGTGTCAGCGGCGATGGTAGCAAAGGCGCCGTTCTGGTGTTTGACAGCACCCCTGTCGGCCGACACCATCGAACGCCCGAGGGAGGTGACGATGACGCAAGACAACCTGCTGCGGCGCTCGATGGACGCCGTCTGGCACCCGTGTACCCAAATGAAGCGGCACGAGCGTTTTCCGCTGCTGCCGATCCGGCGCGGAGAGGGCCTCTGGCTCGAAGACACCCAGGGGCGCCGCTTCATCGACGCCGTCAGCTCGTGGTGGACCAATCTGTTCGGTCACTGCAATCCGACCATCAACGCCGCCATCACCGACCAGCTCGGGCAACTCGAGCACGCGATGCTGGCCGGGTTCACCCACGGACCGGTGGTCGAGCTGTCCGAACGGCTGTCCGCGTTGACCGGTCACACGCTCGGCCATGCGTTCTACGCCTCGGATGGCGCCTCTGCCACCGAGATCGCCCTCAAGATGAGCCAGCATTACTGGCGCAACCTCGGCCGGCCCGCCAAGAACCGCTACCTGTGCCTCGAGCATGGTTATCACGGTGAGACGGTCGGCGCGCTGGCCGTCACCGATGTGGCGATCTTCCGCGATGCCTACGCGCCCCTCGTGCGTGCGGCGCAGACGGTACCAACGCCCGACGCGCGCCTGGCCGCCCCCGGCGAGTCGGCCGCCGACCTCGCGGTCCGGGCGGCCGGGCGCCTCGAGGCTGTCCTCGCCGAGCAGCACGACCAGATTGCGGCCCTGATCGTGGAACCCCTCGTCCAGGGCGCATCGGGCATGGTGATGTACGACCCGGAATACCTCCGCCAGGCCCGTACGCTGTGCGACCGCTACGAGGTGCACCTGATCGCCGACGAGATCGCCGTCGGCTTCGGTCGCACCGGCACCTTCTTCGCCCACGAGCAGGCGGCCATCCGGCCCGACCTGCTGTGCCTCTCGAAGGGCATCACGGGCGGCTACCTGCCGTTGTCCTGTGTGCTGTGCACCGACGGCATCTTCGAGGCCTTTTACGACGACGCCGTCGAGCGGGCCTTTCTGCACTCCCACTCCTATACCGGCAATGCCCTGGCGTGCCGCGCCGCGCTGGCGGTGCTCGACCTCTTCGAGAGAGACGCCGTGATCGAGACCAATCGGCTGCGCGCGCGCTGGCTCGGCGATGCGATGCGCGCGCGTCTGGCGGATCGCCCCATTGCCCACCTGCGCCAGCGCGGCATGATCCTGGCGTTCGACGTACCGGACGCACCGGCCGACTTCGCCCAGCGCATGTTCCAGCAGGGGCTCGAGGCGTCGATCCTGCTGCGCCCCATCGGCCATACGGTCTACCTGATGCCACCCTATGTGTTCGACGAGCCGCTGGCGGTCCGGATGGCGGACGCGACCTGCCTGGCCCTCGACCGCAGTCTCTGAGGCCGACGCCGTCGGCGCCCATCCCCCTCGGCGAACCCGACGCCTCGGCGGTGGGGCCACGACGGCGGCATGCCGTCCGGGACTGCGCAGACCCGTCGATCGACACACCCGGCGCACTTCACCGGCATCGCGGGGGGCGGCGGAACGGCACCTGACCCCAGCGTGACATGCTTCACGCTGGTGCAACGCGCACCATCGCGACGCACAATGCCAATGTTGTTTTCCTGCACTGTCGCCAACGCACGACAATGTCCTGAATATTGCACATCCCGAAACGCCGCAGCGCCTTGTTTTTGCGTGTCTTTTTTAATCGCGCAAGAGGTTTGTAAGAAAATGAACGTGCAATACCACAGCGGCATGCGTCATGCCTAAATAGCGCCCGTGGGGCTGCAATGCCGCAGCCCTCCCCCAGCCCAGATACAGGAGTCCCATGATGAAGAAGCGCCTGTTGTGCCTGCTGTTGCCCGCCGCCTTCGCGGCGTCGCCGACCCACGCTGCGGTCTTCTCCTCCTTCGGGGGAGAGCACGACGCCGTCGAGAGCGGCAGCGAAATCCTCTTCGGCCCCGAGAGCTTTGCCGGCATCTTCGATTTCTCCCTCAGCACCGAGTCCCTGGTGACCTTCACCGGCGCATCGACCCTGCCCATGCTGGGTTTCGGCCTGTTCGATGCCAGCAACGCCCTGGTGAGCGGCACCCTCTTCTCGCCCACGACCTACGAGACCAGCTTCACCAGTGTCACGCTGGACGCAGGCGACTACTACTACGCGCCGGTTTTCCCGAGCGGCGGGTCGATGTTCTCGTCCTACAGCTTCGAGTCCTACGTGACGGCCGTCCCCGAGCCGGAAACCTACGCGCTGTTCCTTGCCGGCATCGGCATGCTCGGCTACGCCGCCCAGCGCCGGATGCGCGGCGAGTCCTGACACCGCCCGGTCAGGGCACTCGGAGAACGGGGCGTCAGCCCCGTTCTCCGTTCACGGCGGGAGCACGGCCGGGCATGCGATAAAATGCGGCGTTCACCCCGACCCGCATTGCCTCATGTACCTGCAGGATCTCCGAGATGGCCTGGCCGAGCTGGATCGCGAGGCGCTGCGACGCACGCGACGTGCGCTCGAGACACCGTGCGGCCCGCGGGCCCGCGTGGATGGCGAGGCCTGCCTGGCCTTCTGCAGCAACGACTACCTCGGTCTGGCCGGCGACCCGGGTCTCGCCGACGCGCTGGCCGAAGGGGCCCGACGCTGGGGTGCGGGCTCGGGGGCATCCCATCTGGTCAGCGGGCACTACACGGTGCACGACGAGCTTGAGGCACGCCTTGCCAGGTGGTGCGGATGTGCTCGCAGCCTGAGCTTCTCGACCGGCTACATGGCCAATCTCGCCGCCGTAACGGCGCTGGCGGGTCGAGGGGATACCATCTTCGCCGACCGCCTGAACCATGCCTCCCTGGTCGACGGCGCCCTGCTGTCCGGCGCTCGTTTCAAGCGCTATCCGCACCGCGACATGGCGTCCCTGGAAGCCGCCCTCGCGACCTCCGACGCCCGCCACAAGCTGATCGTAACCGACACGGTGTTCAGCATGGATGGCGACCTTGCCCCGCTGCCCGACCTGCTGGCGCTGGCCGAACGGCACGACGCCCTGCTGGTCCTCGACGACGCGCACGGGCTGGGGGTGCTGGGGCCATGCGGCGCGGGTGCCCTGGCCCACTTCGGACTGCGCTCGGAGCGCGTCGTGCTGGTCGGCACGCTGGGCAAGGCGGCTGGCCTGGCAGGCGCCTTCGTGGCAGGCAGCGCCACGGTGGTGGAGTGGCTGCTGCAAAAGGCCCGCAGCTACATCTATACGACCGCCGCACCGCCGGCGCTGGCGCACGCCCTGCTCTGCGCCATCGATCGGATTCACGAGGCCGAACCGGAGCGCGCGCACCTGTTTCACCTGATACAACGGCTGCGCAACGGACTGGCTGACAGTCCCTGGACCCTGGCGGAGTCGGGCACGCCCATCCAGCCGGTCATCACCGGCAGCAATGCGTCGGCGCTCGCCCTGTCCGACGGCCTGCGCCAGCGTGGCATCTGGGTGCCGGCGATCCGCCCGCCGACCGTCCCGCGAGGCACCGCGCGGCTGCGTGTCACCCTCTCGGCCGCGCACACCGCCGAGGATGTCGATCGTCTACTCGCCGCGCTGGCCGAGCTCGGACACGCGCCATGACCCTGCCCCTGCTCCTGCTCCATGGCTGGGGGAGTTCGCCGGCCAGCTGGGATCCCTTGCTGGCCGACATGTCGCCCCTGAGGCCGCGGCTCGCGCCGCCGCTACCGGGCCATCCGGGTGGCCCCCTGCCGGGGGCATCGATCGACGCCTGGGGCGACGCGGTGCTGCCCCGCGCCGGGGATCCGGTCGATATCTGTGCGTGGTCGCTCGGCGGTCTCCTCGGTCTGGCGCTGGCGGCGACGCGACCCGGCCGGGTCCGTCGGCTGGTGTTGATCGGCGCGTCGCCGTCATTCGCCCGTCGATCCGGTTGGTCGCACGGGCTTCCCGACGCCGATATCGCGACCTTCCAGGCTGAATTCGAAGGCGACGCGGCCGCGCTGATGAAGCGGTTCGTTGCATTGCAGGCCCTCGGCGACGAGCGACGTCGCGCCGTGGCAGCCGCCTTGCGCGCCAGCCAGCCACCGCTGCCAGGCGACCGGACCCCCATGGCCGCGGGCCTCCAGCTGCTGCGCGACTGCGACCTGCGCGACGCGCTGGCGCAGGTCGCCTGCCCGGTCCGGATCCTTCACGGCCGCGGCGACGCGCTGATGCCGGCGAGCGGTGCCACCGCGCTCGCCGACGCGCTGCCCGACGCCCGGCTGACCGTATTCAGCGACTGCGGCCACGCCCCCCACCTCTCGCGGGCGGCGGACTGCGCCGCCATGATCGACGGCTTTCTCGATGACTGAGCGGCGGCAGGATGCCGGCGTGGCGGCGCGCTTCGGCCGCGCCGCGAGCCGCTCTGACGACGCGGCGACGGTCCAGCGGGACATCTGCGTGCAGCTGGCGTCGCTGTGCGCCGCCCACGCGCCCGCCGACGGGCCCTTGCTGGACGCCGGCTGTGGCACCGGCTTCGGCCTCGACCACCTTGCCCGCCATCACCCTGGGCGAACGTCCGTGGGCATCGACATCGCGCCAGCCATGCTCGAGTGCCTGCGCGGTCGGCATCCGGCCGCTGCCTGCGCCGCGGCCAACGTGGAGGCCCTGCCCCTGGCCACCGCGTGCGTCGGCGGCATCTGGTCCAGCCTCTGCCTGCAATGGTGTAACCCCGAGCGGGCATTCCACGAATTCGCCCGGGTGCTGCGCCCGGGCGGGGTCGTGTGGCTGGCGACGCTCGGACCGCGCACCTTCGCCGAACTGCGCCACGCCTTCGCCGGCATCGACACGGCGCGCCATGTCCTGGACTGTCCGGCACCCGAGCGGCTGCTCGGCGCCGCAACGTCGGCCGGGCTCCGCTGCGAGGCCGAGGCCCGCCACCTCCAGCTGGCTGGCGCGCAGGATCTGCCCGAACTGCTGCGGGACGTCAAGGCCGTTGGCGCCCACGGTGTCGGCGCCGGGCGCCGGCGCGGCCTTCTGGGCAGGCAGGCATGGCGGGCCGTGCAGGCCCGCTATGAAGCCTTCCGGCAGGCGGATGGTTCGGTGACCATCAGCTACGATGCCCTGCTCCTGGTCCTGAGGAAACCGTTCTGATGCCTGCCCAGCGCCTGTTCATCGCCGGAACCGACACGGAGATCGGCAAAACCTTCGCCACCTGCGCCCTGTTGCACCGGGCACGGCGTGACGGCCTGAACGCGATCGGCATGAAGCCGGTGGCGGCTGGCGCGATTCGCCACGGCAACCGATGGTGCAACGAGGACGCCCTGGCCCTGATGGCCGCGGCCGACACCGACCTGCCTTACGAAGCCATCAATCCTGTCTGCCTGCGCGAGGCGATTGCCCCACACATCGCCGCGGCGCTGGAACAGGCCACGATCGCACCCGGCCCCATCCTGGCAGCGGCCCAGCGCCTCGCGGACGCCTGCGACCTGCTGCTGATCGAGGGCGTCGGCGGATTCTGCGTCCCCCTCGGTCCGGACTACGACACGGCCATGCTGGCTCGCGATCTTGCCGCACCCGTCGTGCTGGTGGTCGGTATGCGTCTCGGCTGCATCAACCATGCCCTGCTCACCGCCGAAGCCATCCGGGCGCGGGGTCTGCGGCTGGTCGGCTGGATTGCCAACGAGGTCGCACCCGGCATGAGCCGGTTCGACGAGAATCTCGCAGCGCTCGACGCGCGCCTGGCTTGCCCCCGCCTGGGCGTGCTGCCCTATCGCCAGGACGGCGATGCCGGAGCCGTCGCCAGTGCGCTCTCCCTCCCGACGGTAGCGCCACCCCTGCCGGGCGCGGCGATCGCGATCCTCGACAGTGCGGCGGAGCTGGCGGGTGCCCATGCCGGCCGCGTGGTGATCACCGGTAGCCACGGCGGTGTCAGCGCCGCCCGCTACGCCCTCGCGGCCCGACCACGCCTGTGCTTCTTCAACGATGCCGGCGAGGGCAAGGATGGTGCCGGCATCTCGGCGCTGGCGCTGCTGGAGAGCCACGGCCTGGCCGCCGCCTGCTACGGTCACCTGAGCGCACGCATCGGCGACGCGCGCGACGCCTTCGGTAATGGCAAGGTCACCCGGGTCAATGGCCTTGCGGAGGGGCTGGGCGTCCTGCCCGGGATGTCGGTGGTGGAGGCCGCCAGCCGCGTTCGCGCGTCACCGTAGCCGGAATGACCGGTTCTTGGCTCACGATGTCAGGGGTCAACGGACAGAATGCGATAGAAAATCTTATCCATCGGCGCAATATTCCTCGCTTGCCGGCATCAGGGTAATCACGTACATTGAAATCGTGCACCGCACAAACGGCGCACCTAGTACGGAGATATCACCATGAGCAATCGACCCAACCCCATGGTCGGCGAACGGGCCACAAGCCCCGAGCTGACGCCGGAACTGATCAACCTCTACATCGACCGTGCGCACCAGATGCGCAGCGAGGAAGTCACCAAGGCGCTGACAGCCGTCTTTTCAGCGCCGCGCCGGTTCCTCGAGCACCTCCTCTCCCAACGTCGCAAACCCGCGGACAAGACGGTCTTTTCCTGACAGCTGCCCCTGGCGCAGGCACGGCACAGGTGCCTGCGCCATTATGCTGCCTTGCAGCATCTCCGCTGCTGTTCGAAGAGGCAAACGGCCACGGCCGCAGCGACGTTCAGCGATTCGATCCGTCCCGGCATCGGAATGCGAACCCGCTGCGTCGCCAGGGCCGACAGGCCGGGTCGCAGACCCTGCCCCTCATTCCCGAAGAGCCAGGCAATGGGTTCATCCAGGACGCACTCGTAGAGGCTGCGGGTCCCCTCACCCAGATCGGTGGCCAGCACCGAGCCCTCGAAGCCGGACAGCAGGGCCTCGGCATCCACGTGTTCGCTGATCTCGATGGCGAAGTGCGCGCCCATGCCCGCACGCAGCACGCGCGGTGCCCACGCTTGGGCGCAGCCGGCGGTCAGCCATGCCTGCGCCACGCCAGCCGCCGCTGCCGTGCGCAGGATCGTGCCCAGGTTGCCCGCGTCCTGTATTTCGTCGAGGACGATCACGGTACCTGAGCCCCGCGGCACGGCGGACGGAGGCACCGCCAGCACGCCGAGAATGCCGCTCGGCGTGTCCACCGGGCTGATCGATGCGAACAGCGCGTCGGGCAGTTCCACCACTGGGCAGGTCACACGGCTCGCCAGCGCGCGATGGGCTTCCCGCTGGGCGCCGGAGGCCGAGAGCAGCACATGCTCGAGGGGCTGACCGGCCTCCAGCGCGGCGCCCAGCAGGTGGTCGCCGTCGAGCAGGGTCAGCCCCTGCTTCCTCACCTCGCGCGGGGAGCGCGCCACGGCCCGCACCCGCTTCACCAGCGGGTTGTCGCGCGAGGTGATGGACTGCATCAGAAGGCGAGCCCGAGCGTCGCGGCCGCCACGTTGAACGCACCGAGGCCCAGATTGAGGGCGACCCGCTGCCGGATCGCGTTCAGCGCCTTGGCGCCCCGCGCCCAGTCCTGTTCCTCGACGGCCTGCTTGAGCTGGGGCCAGGGCCCGAACCAGAGCGAGACAAAGACGCCGACCATGACGAGGCCGACCAGCATCATCACATGCCACGCGCCCGGCGCATGCCCGAAGCCGACCTTGATGAGCGTCCCGAAGCCGGAAACGAGGATCAGCCCGATCGAGAGCCACACGAGCGGGAAGAAGCGCTGGAACACGCCGCGCCACAGGGTGAGCCGATCGGCCGGCGAGAGTGGTCCGGCCGCCGGGCGCAGACAGACATAGGCGAAAGCCATGCCCCCCACCCAGACGATGACCCCGATCAGGTGGAGGAACAGCGCGACATTGTGGAAGAAGTTCATGGGGTGTTTCCGTCGGTCCAGAGCGGTGGATTCTGCAGGATCTCACGGACCGGCCCGAAGCTGCGCCGGTGGAAGTCCTGGACACCATGCAGCCGGAGCGCATCGAGATGCGCCCGCGTCGGGTAGCCCTTGTGGCTCGCCAGGCCATACTGCGGGTAGCGCGCGTCAAGGGCCACCATCTGCGCATCGCGCACGGTCTTGGCCAGGATCGAGGCCGCCGAGATGGCCGGCTCGAGGGCATCCCCCCCCACGACGGCACGCGCCTCGCAGGGCAGCCCCGGCGGGCAGCGGTTGCCGTCGATCAGGGCCATTCCGGGACGCGGATCGAGCGCCTCGATGGCGCGACGCATGGCCAGCAGGCTGGCGTGAAGGATGTTCAGCCGGTCGATCTCCTCGACACTCGCTTCCGCCACCTGCCAGGCCAGCGCCTTCTCGCGGATCTCGCTGGCGAGCCGCTCGCGCTTGCGCGCCGTGAGCTGCTTGGAGTCAGCCAGGCCGGCGATCGGCCGGGCTGGATCCAGGATCACAGCCGCTGCCACGACCGCGCCGCACAGAGGGCCCCGTCCTGCCTCGTCGACACCACAGACCCACCCCGGCGTGCTCATGCGGCGTCCAGGTAGGGCAGGATGGCTTCGGCCGCCCGGCTCGCCGTGTCCTGGCGAAGATGAATGTGCATCTCGGCGAAGAGGGTGGCGAGATGAGCGCAGGCGTCGGGACTGGCCACCCAGCGGTCGAGCGCATCGGCCAGCGCCACCGGCGTGGCGGCATCCTGCAGGATCTCCGGCACGACCGAGTCATTGCAAAGGATGTTCGGCAGGCCGACCCACGGCAGGTAGGCCATGCGCTTCATCAAACGGTACTGCCACTGCCCGATGCGGTAGGTGATGACCATGGGCCGCTTCAGCAGCGCTGCCTCCAGCGTGGCAGTGCCACTCGCGACAAGCACGACGTCGGCGGCGGTCATGGCCTCCCAGGCGTGGCCCCGCATCAGGCGTACCGGCAGCTCGCGCCCCCCGGCCGCCTCCACCGCCTGCTGGAAGATTTCCAGCGTCTCGCGGGTCGCAAGGGGCACAAGGAACTGCGCATCGGGGTGGCGCTGGGCGAGCACCTGGATCGTCTCGATGAAGAGCGGCCCCAGGTTGCGCGCCTCCGACTGGCGGCTGCCGGGCAGCATCGCGAAGATGAGCTGGTCCTGGGGCAGTCCGAGTGTCTCCCGGGTGCCTGCGCGGTCCGGCTCGAGCGGCAGCACGTCGGCCAGGGGATGGCCAACATAGGTCACCGGAATGCCGCGCGCCTCGTACAGCTCGGGCTCGAACGGGAACAGGCACAGCATGTGACTGACGCTGCGCGCGATGCGCTTGATCCGCCCGCCCCGCCAGGCCCAGATCGAGGGGCTGACGAAATGAATGGTCGGCAGGCCGGCGGCCTTCAGGCGCGCCTCGAGCCCGAGGTTGAAATCGGGCGCATCCACGCCGATGAAGGCGTGCGGTCGATCGCGCAGGATGCGGCGGCCCAGCTCGCGCCGGATGCCCGACAGCTCGCGATACCGCTTCAGCGCATCAACATAGCCATGCACGGCGAGCCGCTCGCAGGGCCACACCACGTCGAAGCCTTCTGCCGCCATCTTGGGACCGCCGATGCCGTAGAACGCGACGTCCGGCAGGTGCTGTTTCAGGGCGCGAATCAGGTGGGCGGCGAGAAGGTCGCCCGAGGCCTCTCCGGCCACCATGGCGATGCGGACGGTCATGGGCTCAGCGGACGATGCCGCGGTTGCGCACGCCGATGAAGTCGGCAAACAGCCGCACGGCCTCGTGCTCGCCGGCGATCGTCTCGATCTGCTCGCGAGCCTCTTCGAGCCCCAGGCCCGACCGGTACAGGACGCGGTAGGCGCGCTTGATGGCGCTGATCTGCTCAGCCGTGTAGCCGCGACGCCGCAGGCCTTCCGAGTTGATGCCGCGGGGTGCGGCCGGGTTGCCGGCCACGGTGACGTAGGGCGGCAGGTCCTGAAGCAGGACGGTACCCACGCCGCAGAACGAGTGGGCGCCGACGCGACCGAACTGGTGCACCCCGGTGAATCCCCCCAGGATCGCCCAGTCGCCCACCTCCACGTGGCCCGCGAGGGTCGCGTTGTTGGCGAAGATCGTGTGATCGCCCACCACGCAGTCGTGCGCGACGTGGACGTAGGCCATGATCCAGTTGTCGTTGCCGACCCGGGTCACACCGCCATCCTGCGCCGTTCCGACATTGAACGAACAGTATTCGCGGATCGTGTTGCGATCGCCGATCTCCAGCCGGGTCGGCTCGTCGTCGTACTTCTTGTCCTGGGGTACGGCGCCAACCGAGCAGAACTGGAAAATCCTGTTCTGCTCGCCTATCCGGGTGTGACCTTCGACGACCACGTGGGGTCCGATCCAGGTATCGCGACCGATCTCCACGTGCGGACCGATGAGCGAATACGCCCCGACCTCTACTCCGTCGGCAAGGCGGGCATCCGGATGGACGATGGCGGTCGGGTGGATCATGCCAGCTTCTTGAGCGCGCACATCAACTCGGCCTCGGCAGCCACTTCGCCATCGACCCGCGCGGTGGCCTTGTACTTCCAGACGTTGCGCTTGTTGTTGAGGATGGTCACCGTCATGACGAGCTGGTCGCCCGGCGTGACCGGGCGCTTGAAGCGTACCCCGTCGATGCCGGCGAAATACACCACCGAATCATCGTCCGGCAGCGCCCCCATGGTCTTGAACGACAGGATGGCCGCCGCCTGCGCCATGGCCTCGACGATCAGCACGCCAGGCATCACGGGGTGGTGCGGGAAGTGCCCCGGAAAGAACGGCTCGTTCATCGTCACGTTCTTGATCGCGACGATGCTCTCGCCCTCCACCAGTTCATTCACCCGGTCCACCAGCAGGAATGGATAGCGGTGCGGCAGATACTGCAGGATTTCGTTGATGTTCATCGCGAGGAGGACCCTTCTTCCAGTTCTGAAATTCGATTTTCGAGGGCGCGTATTTTATCCGCCATCGCGTCGAGATGGCGGATATGGGAAAAGTTGCGCACCCAGTCCGCATGGGGTTGGAGGGGTGGGATCGACGTGTACATTCCCGGCTTTCGGAGGCTCTTGGCGACGACCGTGCCGCCCGAGACGACGACATCGTCGGCAATCTCGAGGTGGCCGACGATGCCCACCATCCCACCGATCATGCAGCGCTCGCCGATCCGGGTGCTGCCGGCAATCGCCGCCGCGGCGGCAACGATGGAATGACGCCCGATCCGCACGTTGTGGCCGATCTGGATCTGGTTGTCCAGCTTGACCCCGTCCTCGATCACCGTGTCGTCGATGGCACCGCGGTCAATGCTGGTATTGGCACCCACTTCCACGTCGTCGCCGATGACGACCCTGCCCGTCTGGGGAATCTTGACCCACTCGGCGTCCCGGCTCCGTGCAAAGCCAAAGCCGTCGGCGCCAATGACGACGCCGGAATGCAGGATGCAGCGGGCGCCGACCCGGCAATACGCGTAGATCGAGACGCCGGGGTAGAGTCGCGTGCCGTCGCCGATGCTGACGCCCGGGGCGACGTGGCATCCCGGCCCGACGATGACGTCGCGCCCCAACACGACATCCGGACCGATCCAGGCGCCGGCGCCAACCTCGGTGCCCTCGGGCAACGGGCTCTCCACGACTGCCGTCGCGGCGACTACGCCCGAAGCTGCCGGCGGCGGATTCAGCAGCTGGGCCAGCCGTGCGAAGTACAGGTAGGGGTCGTCCGCCAGGATTCGCGGGGCGTCGGTGATGTCCCGCAACTTGGGTGAAACGATGATTGCTCCCGCCCGCGATGCGGCGACCTGGGATCGATAGCGCGGGTTCGCCAGGAAACCGATCTCGTCGGACCCGGCGCGCTCCAGCGTGGCCACCCGCCGCACGACGACACCACCGTCTCCGACCAGCTCGCCACCCAGCGTGGCGACGATCTCGTCCAGCCGGAAGATGCGGGCGCCGCCCACGCTCACTTGCCCTCGCCCAGGGCCTTGATCACCTTGTCCGTGATGTCGATCCGCGTACTCGCGTAGACCGCTTCCTGAAAGATGATGTCGTAGTTCTCGTCGGCGGCGATCTTCTTGATCGCGCTGTTGGCCCGGTCGAGCACGGCGGCCAGCTCCTCGTTGCGGCGGGCATTGAGGTCTTCCCGGAACTCGCGCTGGTTGCGTTGCACCTCGCGATTGAGCTCGTTGAAGTCACGTTCGCGCTTGCGACGCTCTTCGGCCGACAGGGTCATGCCGTTGGTCTCGAGATCTTCCTGCAGCGTCTTGAGGCGCTGGACGCGGGCCTGGAGGGCCTTGTCGCGCGGCTCGAATTCCTTCTCGAGCCGCTTCTGCGCCTGGACGGCAGGCGCCGCTTCACGCATTACCCGGTCCGAGTTCACGAACCCGATCTTCGCCTGCGCCGCGGCAACGCCGGGCAACGCGACCAGCATGGCCGCCACGAGCGCCATGCCAAATCGATTCAACTGTGTCTCCACTTGCCTTCGCTCCGAATCAGAAGATGGATCCGAGTTGGAACTGGAAGCGCTGGGTCCGGTCGCCCGGCTTCTTGTTGAGCGGCCAGCCGAGGCTGAACTTCAACGGGCCGATGGGCGAACTCCAGGAAAACGCCAAGCCCGAACTGTAGCGCAATTCCGACAGCTTCAGCGCCTCACCCTCGCCGTACACCTGGCCGGCGTCGAGGAAGGTCGATATCCGGAACGACCTGTCCTTGCCGGAGCCTGGCACCGGGAAGTAGAACTCGGCATTACCGATGATCCGCCGGTCTCCACCGAGGGACTCCCGGTCACCCGTGGTGCTGTCGATGAACTGGGGGCCGAGCGAGCTCTGGTCAAAGCCCCGCACCGAGCCGATGCCACCCGCATAGAAGCTCTTGTAGAAGGGCAGCGGCTTGTTGTTCCAGCCCTTGGCCCAGCCAATCTCGCCATTGAGCATCAGGGAGTAGTCGGAGCCGAACGGGAACCAGCGCTGGTGTTCGTAGATCAGCTTGCCGTAGCGCAACGTGCCGGGCGGCAGCGCGCTCTCGAACAGGACGCGCTGGTAGGTCCCCTTGGTCGGATAGAGGAAGCTGTCGCGTTCGTCGCGCGCCCAGCTCACCGTACCGATCAGGCTCGAGACCGACTCGCAGTCGAAGTCCTCACAGAACTGCTTGTAGCGATCGGGGCTGTTGTCGTAGGTGGTGATCTTCGTGCGATCGACAGCGAGGCCGAAGTTGATCTTGTCGTCCTCGGCGATCGGGTAGCCGAAGCGAACGCCGCCGCCGACGGACTCGGTCTTGTAGCGCGCCACCGTCAGCGAGGTGGGATCGACGTTCTTCTGGTAGATGTCCCAGCCGAGACTCACGCCATCGACGGTGAAGTACGGATTCGTAAACGACAGCGACAGGGTCTTGTTGATGCGGCTGGTGTTGATGTTCAGGGAGGCCGAGTTGCCACTGCCGAAGAGGTTCTGCTGGGAGATCGAGGCCGTGATGACGACCTTCTCCGAGCTCGAGAAGCCGGCTCCGAACATCAGGTTGCCCGTCGGACGCTCCTTGACCGCGAAATTCAGATCCACCTGGTCGGACGTACCGGCAACCGGTGGCGTCTCGACGTTGACTTCGTCGAAGAAGCCGAGGCGCTCGACGCGGACGCGCGAGCGGTTGATCTTCGCAGCGTCGTACCAGGCGCCCTCCATCTGCCGCATCTCGCGCCGCACGACCTCGTCATGCGTGCGGGTGTTGCCCGACACATCGATCCGCCGGACATACACGCGGCGACCCGGATCGACGAAGATCGTGAAGGCCACCTCCTGCTTTTCCCGGTCCACCTCCGGCGACGCGTTGACGTTGGCGAACGCGTAGCCCTCGTTGCCCAGGCGGTCGGTGATCGCCTTGCTCGTCTCGGTCAGCCTGCGGCGCGAGAAGGTCTCCCCCGGCCGGACCTTCACCAGCTTGCGGTAGTCCGCCTCCGGCAGGATCAGATCACCCGTCAGGCGCACCCCCGAGACCGTGTACTTCTGGCCCTCGTTGATGTTGACGGTGATGTAGATGTCCTGCTTGTCGGGCGTGATCGACACCTGGGTGGCGTCGATGCTGAAGTCCAGGTAGCCCTGGTCCAGGTAGAAGGAGCGCAGCTTCTCCAGGTCGGCGGAGAGCTTCTGCTTCGAATACTGGTCGTTCTTTGTGTACCAAGTCAGCCAGCCCGGCGGCGTCAGCTGGAACAGGTCGAGCAGCTCGTCGCTGCCGAAGGCCTTGTTGCCGACGATGCCGATCCTGCGGATCTTGGCGGCCTCTCCTTCGATGACGTCGAAATTGACCGCTACCCGGTTGCGCTCCATCGGCGTGACCGTGGTACTGATCTTTGCCGAGTAGAGGCCCTTTGAGAGGTACTGGCGCTTGAGTTCCTGCTCGGCACGATCGAGCAGCGCCCGGTCGAAGATGCGGGACTCGGCCAGGCCGACCTCGCGCAACCCCGTCTTCAGACCATCCTTCTCGAACGCCTTGACACCCTCGAAGTTCACCTGCGCGATGGCCGGTCGCTCGTCGACCACCACCACCATCACGTCACCATCCGCCTCGATGCGCACGTCGCGGAAGAATCCCGTGGCGTAGAGCGCCTTGATCGACGACGAGGCGGCCGATTCGGTCAGCTGGTCGCCGACGCGCACCGGCAGGTAGTTGAAGACGGTTCCCGCTTCGGTCCGCTGGATGCCTTCGACACGTATGTCCTTGATCACGAACGGCTGGAACGCCGCAGCAGGCAATGGCACGGCCAGCAGGGCCGAAATGAGCCCGGGAAGAAGCTTAGGGTTCATGAAGTGGTCAGCCCGAGATCAGGCGATTGATGTCGTTGTAGAACGCAAAGGCCATAAGCATCACCAGCAGCGCAAGACCCACCTGCTGGCCGATCTCCATGATGCGGTCCGGAACCGGACTGCCCTTGACGATTTCGACGAGATAATACAGTAAGTGCCCGCCATCCAGCACCGGAATGGGCAGCAGGTTCAGGACGCCCAGCGAGATGCTGATCAGCGCCAGGAACTTGAGGTAGTGCGGAATGCCCATCTTGGCCGACTGGCCGGCGAAATCGGCGATGGTGACCGGTCCGGAGAGATTCTTCCACGAAACGTCGCCAACGATCATCCGCCCGATCACGGTGACGCTGAGTACCGATGTCTCCCAGGTCTGCTGGACCGCCTTGCCGAGCGCTTCGGCGATCCCGTAGCGGACGGTCGCAAACATGCGTTCGCGCAGGGTCGGGTCTTCCGCCACCCCCACGCCGATCCGTGCCACGGGCCTTCCACTGACCGATTCCATTTCTGGCGTCACGGTCAGGGTGAGCCGCCCGCCGCCACGCTCCACGTCGACGCTCAGCACACGGCCGTCCGAGGCCACCACACGCTCGACGAGGGCGGCCCAGTCGGCGACGGCCTCGCCGTCGATGGCGACCACCCGGTCGCCCTTCTCGATGCCGGCACGCTCGGCTGGCCCGCCCGCGATCATCCGCCCGATCACCGCGGGCAGCTGCGGCCGGATCGGCCGCA
>JBNLCM010000190.1:0-3758 GCA_050303815.1 Rhodocyclaceae bacterium | reverse complement strand
CACGCGGCCTTCGGCGGCTACAAGCAGTCGGGCATCGGTCGCGAGACCCACAAGATGACGCTCGACCACTACCAGCAGACCAAGAACCTGCTGGTCAGCTACAGCCCGAACGCGCTCGGCTTCTTCTGATGGATGGTCCTCGCGCCGTTTGTCGGCGCGAGGCGCACTGACACACGAAGATGGGCGACCCGATGCGGGTCGCCCGCTTGCATTTCACGAGGAGGCAAAACCATGGTCGATCGCGTTGTCGCCACACCGGCGGCTCTGGAGCTGATCGAATTGCTGAAGGACAAACACGGCCCCCTGATGTTCCACCAGTCCGGCGGCTGCTGCGACAACAGCGCCGCCAACTGCTACCTGCCGGGCGAGCTGATGGTCGGCCCGGCCGACGTCCTGCTCGGCGACGTGGGCGGCTGCCCGTTCTACATCGGCAAGTTGCAGTACGAAACCTGGAAGCGCACCCAGATCATCCTGGATGCGCTCGATGGCGCGGGGGGCGGTACCTTCTCGCTGGAGGCGCCCGAGGGCAAGCACTTTCACTCCGGCTCGCGGCTATTCACTGATGCCGAGTGGGCCGTGCTGCTGGCCAGCGGAGTCGTCCAGGACGATTGACTCAGCGACCCGGGCGGTGGGGATCGTCGTCCGGTACCTCGCGGATCACCTCGCCCTCGAGGACAATGCCGGTGTCCGGGCGCGACCGTCCGGGGCCGGCACCCGCGCCACGCGCCTCGGCCTCGCGCGCGGCGCGCGCGTGCTTGGCGGCATGTTCGCGCATCACCTTGCGCAACTCACGGGTCTTCCACCACACCCAGCCCCAGATCAGCAGGCCGAGGGTCGCGACGACCGCGAACAGCACCACGGAGAAGGTCATCGCGAGGGCGAAGACCACCAGCGTGACCACCACGGCACCAGCCCTCTGCAGCCAGTTGCCGCCCTGGGGCCGGGCCGACAGGCCTCTGAGCAGGGGGTCGAAGCGGGGATCCGGGTTGGGCATGGGGCTCCTCTGGGGGGCGCCGGGGCGCAGGGTGACGCCGCCATTCGGGGCGGCAGAAACCCGTAGCTTGGGGCATCGCCCCGGTAATGCAAGCCCTCGCGTCCGGCGCCGTGCGTCTCAGCCGCCCCCTGTGGCCTCGCCCGCGTGCTCGTAGCTCGACGGCGTGACGCCCGCCGAGGCGAGGAAATCGCGCAGGTGGCGGACATCCTGACGGCCGAAGCTGTTGCCGTGATGGGGGTGGTGCAGCACGTACTCGCGCCGGTTCAGCCAGACATGAAAGCGCGCGCCATGGCCCGGCTGGATGTCCGCCCCCAGGTGGGTGAGCAGTGACTCGACCTCCCGCCACTGGATGTTGCCGGGCGCCGGGTCCTGGTAGATCTGGCGCAGCAGGTTGCGGTGTTTCGAACTCATGATGACCCTCCTTCCGGGGTGTCGCCCCGGCGGTCCTGTTCTCTTTCACCATAGCCCACGAGCGCCGACTGGTTCCGCCGGGCGTGGCGCCGGCGCGACAGGCCTGTGGCTCTGGCATACTCGGTCAGGCCAACCGGTCCCGGAGACAACCCTTGAGCAAGACCGACGCACACAAGGCCGTGCTCGACGCACTGGCCCGCTCGGCGCGCCGCTGGCGCACCCCGTCCGGCCTCGCCCGGGACAGCGGCATCGCCGAGGACCAGGTCGCCCGTATCCTCGAGACGGCGCGCGAGGTGGTGCGCGGCGCGCGGGCCGGCAGCGGCGGGCAGCCGCTCTACGCCTTGCGCGACAAGCGTCACGACACCCCGGTGCCCGAGGCGGAGCTGGAGCCGGCGCCGGTCGATACGTCGCCTCAGAACGCCTCGGCCCCGCTGCGCTTCCTGTCGCTGCTGCCCCTCGACGCGTCGATGCGCCGCCTGCGCGATGCAGTCGGCCGCGCCCTGCGGGAGACGGGCGCGGAGGCGGTCTTCGTGGACGAGGCGGTGGTGGGTGCGGCCTGGGTCGACCATGTTGTCGAACTGATACGCGGCAGCGATGCCGTGGTGGCCGACGTGACCCGTCAGGCCGGCAACGTGATGTTCGAGCTGGGCGTGGCGCACGGGCTGGGCAAACCACTGATCCTGCTGGTGAGTGACGACAGCGATGCCGAGCTGCCCAGCGACCTCGCCGGCTTCCAGTACCTCACCTACTCGCCCGACAACCTGCGCGGCCTGGTGGATCGCCTGCAACGCACGGCGCGTCACCTGGGCAACCGGCGGGGGGCTGCATCATGACGGCCAGGCGGACCTGCTTCTTCGTGATGCCGTTCCGGGCGGAGCTCAACTTCGTCTACCTCTACCTGCAGCGCTACCTGGAAGAGCGCCACGGCCTCGCGGTGCGGCGCGGCGACACCAGCGTGCTGACCAAGGCCCTGATGGACAAGGTCGAGGCGGAGATCCGCGCGGCCGATGTCATCGTCGGCGACATCACCGGCGCCAATCCGAACGTCTTCTACGAACTGGGCATCGCGCGCGCGCTGGGCAAGCCGGTCATCTTCATGACCCAGGAGGCACCCGAGTCGGCGCCGGTAGACCTGCGCCAGTTCGAATTCATCCACTACGACCTGGCAAGCGCCAACGCGCTGCTGACCCGCCTCGACAATGCCATCGGGCACATCCTCGGCCAGGGATACGAAGGCCTGTTCGAAGATGCGGTGGCGCTGCTCCAGCAGTTCAATGCCGACACCGGCTCCAACTACCTGCCGACCCACGCCGACGAATTCCAGGCCCGGGTCGTCCGGGGCGAACGGGTCGAAGGCATCCCGGAGCGGGACGAACCCGCCTACCCGGAGTTCCTGCTGCCCAAGATCGTGGCCGAATCGACCGACATCGCGGTAATCCGGAAGATGGACCGCTGGCTCGGCGAAAGCGCCTGAGGTGGGTCGGGCGGTTGTGTGCGGCCCACGGGAAGATGGGCTGTCGCCGCTGACGCGTCGAAGCGCAGAGCGTGTCTCGACACCTCTTGACGCGGCCCGGTGCGCGGCGCTTCTGCAGCTTTCGACCCGTTGCCGTCGCTCGCCTTGCCTATGCGCGGAAGGCGGCTGATTGGGGCAAGCTGATGCTGGCCTCCGAGGATGTGGAACGGATAATCCGCGGCTCGGGAATCCCCATATCCAATATATGTGGGGCGCTACGAACTGCCGAAGATCGGCGCTTAGGCGCGCTTCCCTTTGACGAATTGCCGATAGATGACCCAAACCGCAAGAGCGACAAGCGCGGCAACCGCGATCGTATGAATCCACTGGGCTAGTTGCCATTGATCTATCGGCTCTGACGGAAAGGCGCGAGCCATGGATCGTGCGAACACTCGGATGAGTAATTCGGCCAGAGCCTCCAGCGGCTCGAACGGATCCCCCTTTAACCAGTAGAAAATCATCTCACCCCGGCCGACAGCGCAAGCAGTACCAGTCCTGCACCCATGGGCGATTGCGTGGAAGTCATGCGGGCTCGAGTTTCAGGCTTAGAAGGAGGAAGAGGCCGATAGCCAATCCTGTTACTAAAGGCCCCTTCAGAAACGATAAAGGCGGCACGAACACAGCGGCCAACTTAACGGGCAGCAGGATCACAAGGCACAGCAGGAAATACTTTCCGAACGCGCATTTCTGTCTTACCTGTGCCTCGCAATGCGGACAGGTCCTTGTTCGGCCCCAGGAGAGCATGCGCTTCGAAAATACGGAAACTCGTTTGTAGCAGTGCGGGCAATTCATCAGTCGTCGACAAGAAGCTCATGCGCATGGAAGATGCGTCGCCATTCT
>JBNLCM010000189.1:0-5954 GCA_050303815.1 Rhodocyclaceae bacterium | reverse complement strand
CCCGGTGTTCGACCGAAACTAGAGGAATCAAGGAGTCATAAAATGGCTGCCATCATCAACACCAACATCCAGTCCCTGAATGCTCAGCGGAACCTTGGGATGTCGCAAAGTTCTCTGGCCACCTCGCTGCAGCGCCTGTCTTCCGGCCTGCGCGTGAATAGCGCCAAGGACGATGCAGCCGGACTCGCGATCGCCACCCGCATGACCGCCCAATCGCGCGGCATGACCGTGGCCATCCGCAACGCCAACGATGCGATTTCGCTGACCCAGACTGCCGAAGGCGCGCTGGGCCAGGTCAAGGAACACCTGCTGAGAATGCGAGATATCGCAGTCCAGTCATCGAACGCGACCAACTCGTCGAGCGACCGCGCCGCGCTGGAATCGGAATTCGACCAGCTTCAGGAAGAGATCAACCGGATCGGCACCCAGACCACTTTCAACGGCCTGAAGATCCTGGACTCGAACGCCGGCGCCCAGACCTTCCAGATCGGCGCCAACGGCGGCGAGACGATCTCGGTAACGACCACCGCGATCTCGGGTGGTGCCGTATCGTCGGCCACGGCCTCCGCCTCGACCACCGTCGCCTCGGCCAGTGGCGCATCTGCTGCCATCGCGACCATTGACGCCGCCATCGACAAGGTCAACACCGACCGCGCCACCTACGGTGCCGCCCAGGTGCGCTTTGAAGGCGTCGTCTCGATGCTGCAGATCTCGCGCGAAAACCAGGAAGCCGCCGCCAGCCGCATCATGGACGCCGACTTCGCCGCCGAAACCGCGGCGCTGACCCGCGCCCAGATCCTGCAGCAGGCCGGTACCGCCATGCTGGCCCAGGCCAACGCCCTGCCGCAGAACGTGCTGAGTCTCCTCGGCTAAGGCGACTTCCAGAGATAACGCGCGGGAGACGGCTGCGAGGCCCTCTCCCGCGCTTGCAATCCGCGGAGGTACACCATGTCCGTTCAATCGATACCCGCCAGCCAGCTTGCCCTGACGCAATCCACGGCGCTCCAGGCGCGTCAAGCACCCGCCCAGGAAGACCCGAAAGCGCAGCAGGCCGAGCGGCGCAACACGGTCGCAGAAGCCGGTCGGACGCCAAACGCGGCAGAAGTCGCCAAGAGCGAAGATGTCTCGGGAGGCACCCCGGTCGACCGCCAGCAGCTCGAGCGCGCACTGGAGAACATCCGCCGCGTGGTCGAACCCGTGGCACACAACTTGCAATTCACTGTCGATGAAGACACCGGTCGCACCGTCGTGAAAGTCATGGACGGCGCCACCGACCAAGTCATCCGACAGATCCCGAGCGAGGAGATCCTGTCCATCGCCAAGGCGCTGGACAAGCTCAGCGGCCTCCTCCTCGAACAGAAGGCCTGATTGGCAGGAGGCGACAATGGCCGGCACGATCACATCGGCAGGCCTGGGGTCCGGACTGGCCGTCGAGTCCATCATCAGCCAGCTGATGCAACTCGAGCGGCAGCCGATCACTCAGCTGCAGTCGAGAATTTCCACCGTCGACGCACGGTTGTCGGCGCTCGGGCGGGTCAAGAGCGCCATGTCCGCCTTCCAGACGGCGGCAAACAATATCAAGACGGCGGCAGATTTTTCCGTCTTCAAGACATCGGTCGGCGATAGCACCGTATTGACCGCCTCGGCGGGCACGACGGCAACGGTCGCCAACCACAGCGTCGAGGTCAAATCCCTCGCCGCGACCCAGAAACTCGCCGCCCCGGGGATGTCGAGCGGCACGGCGACGATTGCGACGGGAAGCCTCACCCTCGAACTGGGTACACTCTCCGGCGGCAGCTTCACGGCAGATCCGGCGCGGACCTATCCCGTGACCATCACGACCGAGAACAACACCCTCGAGGGGCTTCGGGACGCGATCAACGATCTCGACGCCGACGTCACGGCCTCGATCATCAATGACGGCAGCGCCAACCCGGCGCGCCTCGTGATCAGCCCCAAGGATTCCGGCACGAGCAACGTCATCCGCATGTCGGGCCTGGCCGGCTTCGACTTCGACCCCACGGCCCCGCTCGCCGGGTCGATGGAACAGACCGTCCCGGCGGCGGACGCCAGCCTCGTGGTCGATGGCATCCCCATCACCGCCTCCTCGAATGTCGTGACCGACGCGATCCAGGGCGTGACGCTCAACCTCACCGGCGAGAACGACGGCTCGCCGACAACCGTGGATGTCTCGCAGGACACCGACGCCATCAAGGCCAAGATCCAGGCCTTTGTCGATGCCTTCAACAGCCTGAACAGCCTGATTCGTACCGAGACCGGTTTCAATGCGGATTCCGGCACCTCGGGTACGCTCAACTCCGACGCCTCCGTGCGCTCGATTCGCGACCAGCTGCGCACGATCGGCTCATCCGACCTGAGCGCCACGGTCGGAGGGCTCAACCGGCTGTCGGATATCGGCATCCGGTTCACGGTCGAAGGGGCGATGGAAATCGACAGCACCCGCCTGGACGAGGCGCTGTCCGACCCCGCCGTCGACGTGGCCGGCCTGTTCGCAGGCAACGGGACCGTCACCGGATTCGCGACGCAGTTCTCGGATCGCCTGGGAGAGATGCTCGGCGTGGAGGGCACGATCGAGTCGCGCACCACAAGCTATAACCAGACGAAGGAAGGCTTCAACGATCGGATCGCTCAGCTCGAGCTCCGAATGACATCGATTGAGGAGCGCTATCGGCGGCAGTACGCTGCCCTCGACACCCTGATGGCGAGCATGAACGGCACGAGTTCGTTCCTCGAGCAGCAGCTGACCGCCCTGCAAGGGCTGAGTACCAGCCGCTGACACCCACGGAGAACCCATTGATGTTTGGTCAGAAGAACACGGCAGCCAGTGCCTACGCCCGGGTCGGCGTCGAAACGAAGGTCAGCACCGCCAGCCCGCACCAGTTGATCGTCATGCTCTACGACGGCGCCCTGCTGTCGGTCAATTCAGCAGCCGTGGCCATGGAGTCCGGCGACATCCCGGGCAAGGGTCAGGCCATCTCCAAGGCCATCAACATCATTTCGAACGGCCTCAAGGCGAGCTTGGACATGGAGGCTGGAGGCGAACTGTCCGGCCGCCTGGCGGCCCTCTACGAGTACATGGCGCAGCGGCTGCTGCAGGCCAATCTGCAGAACAGCCGCCCCGCCCTCGACGAGGTCAGCGGCCTGCTGACGGAGCTCAGGGGTGCGTGGCTCGACATCGCCAGCGCCGCTGCCGAGACGGCCTGACGCTATGCCGGCCACGGATCTCCTTCATCGATTCGAGACCATGGCGTCGGTTTCCCGGCGCATGCTCGACGCCGCCGTGGCGAACGAATGGGACGATCTGGTGCGGCTCAATGACGATCTTGTTCGCCATCGCGAGGACATCGCATCCCTGCCGCCAACCGGTCCCGACCTCGCGCCGGCACAACGCGACACGGTCGTTGCCCTGATCGAAGAGATGCAGGGCAACGATCACAAGATCCGGGAGATCGTCGGCCCGATGCGGGAGAGCCTGCGCGAGATGCTGGGGCGCAAGGACCGCACCCTCGATCTTAACCGCACTTACGGCGCGTTTCGGCAATCGCCCTGACGGGCCCGTGATCGGGGACAACCCATGATCCCGGCCGATCTCACCGCCAGGCTTCGCCTTCTCTCCGAGGCGAGCTTCTTCTCGAAGGAACCGCGGGAAGTCGGCGCGCTCAAGAATGCCCAGGCAGTCTCCGAAGACCTGCCGGACTTCCTACCCGGCGACCGCATTCTCGCCAGTCTGCGGGAAGCCAAGTCGGCAAATACCTTTCGCGCCCTGATCGATGGGCGTGAATACACGCTGACCCTGCCCCGAAACACCGCACGCTCTGGCCAGACGCTCGATCTGGTGGTCACCCATGCATCGCCCAAGGCCCTCGTCGCCACGGTGGCCGAACCCGGCACTGCGGCCGTTGCGACAAACCTCAGCCAGACGGGTCGCATGATCAGCTTCCTGCTGACCGGGCAACCGACACCGCCGCCAGCCCCCCTGGCGGGTGGCCAGCCCTTGCTGCCGACCGTGCCGCAGAGTGCGTCGCAACTCGCGACCCAGATTGCGCCCGTGCTACGCCAGGCGGTTGCCGAGAGCGGCCTTTTCTATGAAGCCCAGCTGGCCCGCTGGCTGTCCGGTGCGGTCAGCACCGAAAGCCTGCTCAAGCAGCCCCAGAGTCTGCTCACCCGGGGTCGCCCGACGGGGCTCATCGGCCTGGCACCCGGGGGCTCCCCCGCCCCGGCGGCTGGCACGAACGCGCCTGCCGCTGCCGCAGGCACCCCAGCCGGAGGGCCGTCCCCGCCTGCGCCGACGTCCGCGTCGGCCAGCGCGACCACGACGGCCGCGCTGGGCCAGGAAGCGGAGGAAGTCCGTGCAGCCAATCAGGGCGTCGCCACGCAGCGCCATGCCGGGCAGAATCCTTCCCAGGCGGTACCAGAACGCTTGATGCCCCTGGTCCACCAGCAACTCGACGCCCTCGCCACGAACAACTACGCGTGGCAGGGAAACATCTGGCCCGGCCAACAACTGGCGCTCGAGATCGAAGAGCCCGACGAGCGGAATGGCGATGGGTCGGATGACGACGGAACCGCCTGGAAGACGACCCTGAGGCTGGCACTGCCTCGCCTGGGTGGCATCGAGGCCCGGCTCAGCCTCGCAGCGGGGCGTGTGCGGCTCGACCTCACGGCGAGCGACCAGGGCACGGCCGACTCGCTGGAAGCGGCCCGCCAGGACCTTCAGGACGCCCTGGCAGCCGTCGAACTCACCCTTGAGCGCCTGCGTATCACGGCCCCGTCCAGCGAGGATGCCGGGTCGTGAGCGAATCCGAAGAGGACTTCCGGGCAGAAGCCGTGGCTCTGGCCTATACAGCCGGCGAGGCCGCCCCGAAGGTGGTTGCCAAGGGCAAGGGTCTGATCGCCCATGAGATCATCGAGCGTGCGCGAGAGGCGGGCGTCTATGTCCACGAATCGCCGGAATTGCTCGCGCTCCTGATGCAGGTGGACCTGGACGAGCGCATTCCGCCCCAACTCTACGTCGCCATCGCCGAGCTACTGGCCTGGCTTTACCGCCTGGAGCAGGGCCTGGCGGACAGCCCTGCGCCAGCGCCTCATGACCTGCCTTCGTCCCTCGACCGCCGCCGCAGGTCATGACGCGATTCCGGCGGCTCGGCCACAAGAGATACCATGCACTCTTCCTCCCGCATTGAGCCCTTGGCACGCGACGCGATGGCCATAAGAACCGACGACAACCGCATTGAGCTCCTCGACGCCGACAATTACCCGGAGTACGTCCTGCGCGACCCCCTCGAGGTAGCGGCCGTTCTGAACGGCCTGATCCAGCAGCGCTGCATCGTGTCCGCTCACCCCGACGGCAAACGCAATTTCCTGCTGACGTCGCTGCTCTCGGCGGACCGGGCCGGCTCGTCGCTGATTTTCGATGCGCCTTCGGACGAGATCTCCCGCCAACGGGCGTTTGAAGCCGGCTCGATCACCTTCTCGGCGCTGCTGGAAAAGATCAAGGTGCAATTCACCTGTGCCCCTGTCAGCGCCGGCACATTTGAAGGGCACACTGCGCTGATCGTGCCCTGGCCCGAGAAGCTCTTGCGGCTCCAGCGCCGGGAGTACTTCCGCCTGATCACGCCCGTGGCCCATTCCGTCACGTGCAATATCCCAGTCCCTGTCGACGACGCGGTCAAGACCTTCGAGGCCCGCGTGGTTGACATCTCGGGAGGCGGTATCGGCGTGCTGGTGCCGCCTCGCGGACTCGCGCTGTCTCCAGACATGGTATTCGACGGCTGCTCCCTGCTACTGCCCGAATTCGGCGACATCAGCACGCGCCTTCGCATCCGCAACATGTTCCAGGTCACCAACCGCAACGGCATGACCATGATGCGGGCGGGTTGCCAGTTCGTGGACCTGCCCCGCGGCGCCGAGAACGTCATCCAGAAGTACATCCT
>JBNLCM010000188.1:0-6804 GCA_050303815.1 Rhodocyclaceae bacterium | reverse complement strand
CTGGTGGGCCAGTACATCGGCCATACGGCGCCCAAGACCAAGGACGTGCTCAAGCGCGCCATGGGCGGCGTGCTGTTCATCGACGAGGCCTACTACCTCTACCGGCCCGAAAACGAGCGCGACTATGGCCAGGAGGCCATCGAGATCCTGCTCCAGGTGATGGAGAACCAGCGCGACGACCTGGTCGTCATCCTGGCCGGCTACGCCGACCGGATGGAGCGCTTCTTCGAATCGAACCCGGGCATGAAGTCGCGCATCGCCCACCACGTCGATTTCCCCGACTACACCAACGTCGAGCTGTCGGAGATCGGTGATCGCATGCTGGCCCAGTGGAACTACCGCTTCGACGAGGGCGGACGCAAGGCCTTCGCCGAGTACGTGTCGCTGCGACGTGCCAAGCCCGGCTTCGCCAACGCGCGCTCGATCCGCAATGCACTGGACCGCATGCGCCTGCGCCAGGCCCTTCGCCTGTTCGAGTGCGGTGAGGTGGTCGACGAATCGGCCCTGACGCTGATCACCGAAGCCGACGTCCGCGCCAGTCGCCACTTCCAGGAGCCGCCGGAGCCGGAAGCCCAGGGCGTACCGGCCGACATCTATGACCCGGAGCGCATCAGCGAGCGGGGTGACTACTGACCCCTGACCGCAGCAGAGAGACATAACAAGACAGAACAAGCAGCGACTGGAGACACCACATGTTCAGCATCGAGCGTCAGACCCTCACCGAATACCTCATCGAGCAGCGCCGCACCCACCCGGACGCCACCGGCGCACTCAACGCCCTGATCCTTCAGGTCGCCCAGGCCTGCAAGGCGATCTCGCGGGCCGTCGCCCACGGCGCCCTCGCCGACATGCTCGGCGACCACGGCGCGGAGAACGTACAGGGCGAGAAGCAGAAGAAGCTCGACGTCATCGCCGACCAGATGTTCCTGCGCGCCACCCACTGGGGCGGTGGCCTGGCCGGCATGATCTCTGAGGAAAACGAAGCGCCCATCCCCTTGCCCGAAGGAAAGATGCACGGCAAGTACCTGCTGGCCTTCGACCCCCTCGACGGATCCTCCAACATCGACGTCAATGTGTCGGTCGGATCGATCTTCTCGATCCTGCGCGCCAAGACCCCGCACGAGGAGGCCAAGCCGGAGGATTTCCTTCAGCCGGGCACGCGGCAGGTGGCGGCCGGCTACGCCATCTACGGTCCCTCGACCATGCTGGTGCTGACGGTCGGCCGCGGTGTCGTGGGCTTTACCTTCAACCCGGTGCTGGGTGACTTCTTCCTGACCCACGCGGACCTGAAGATCCCGACGCAGACCCGCGAGTTCGCGATCAACGCCTCCAACGCGCGTTTCTGGGAGGCGCCGATCCGCCGCTATGTGAACGAGTGCCTGGCCGGTCGCAGCGGCCCCCGCGGCGAAGACTTCAACATGCGCTGGATCGCCTCGCTGGTGGCCGAGACCCACCGCATCCTGATGCGCGGCGGCGTCTTCATGTACCCCCGCGACCAGAAGGATCCATCCAAGGCCGGCCGCCTGCGCCTGCTCTACGAGGCCAACCCGATCGGCTTCATCGTCGAACAGGCTGGCGGACGGGCCAGTACCGGCGCCCGCCCTGTCCTCGAGGTCGAGCCCGAGGCCCTGCACCAGCGCATCGGCTTCGTGTTCGGCTCCCGCGAGGAAGTCGAGCGCATCGAGCGCTACCACAACGACCTGCCGATGGGCGGCACCGACCACGGCATGCCCCTGTTCCACGAGCGCTCGCTGTTCCGCGACGAAGCCATCATCCAGTAAGGAGCCCGACCATGTCCGAACGTCACCCGATCGTGGCCATCACCGGCTCCTCAGGCGCCGGCACCAGCACCGTGCAACGTACCTTCGAAGAGATATTCCGCCGCGAGAGCGTCACCGCGGCGGTGATCGAAGGCGACAGCTTTCACGCCTACGACCGCCTCGCCATGCGCCAGAAGCTGAAGGACGCCGAATCCGGCGGCAAGCTCTCGCACTTCAGCCACTTCGGCCATGAAGCCAACCTCTTCGGCGAGCTGGAGCAGCTCTTCCGCGAATACGGCGAAACCGGCGGCGGCCGGCGCCGAAAATACCTCCACGACCACGCCGAGGCCGAGCCCTATGGTCAGGAGCCCGGCACCTTCACCCCCTGGGAGGAACTGCCGGCCAACACCGACATGCTGTTCTACGAGGGTCTGCACGGCGCCGTAAAGCACGACGACATCGACGTCTCGCGCTTCACCGATCTGCTGATCGGCGTGGTGCCGGTGGTCAACCTGGAGTGGATCCAGAAGCTGCACCGGGACAAGAAGACCCGCGGCTACTCCACCGAGGCGGTGACCGACACCATCCTGCGCCGGATGCACGACTACGTGCATTACATCGTGCCCCAGTTCGCCCGCACCCACGTGAACTTCCAGCGGGTGCCGATGGTGGACACCTCCAACCCCTTCATCGCGCGGGCGATCCCGACCGCCGACGAGTCGATGGTGGTGATCCGCTTCGCGAACCCGAAAGGCATCGACTTTGCCTACCTCCTGAACATGATTCACGACAGCTTCATGAGCCGCGCGAACACCATCGTCGTGCCCGGCGGAAAGATGGAACTGGCCATGCAGCTGATCTTCACCCCGTTCATCTGGCGCTTGATGGAGCGCCGTCGCAAGTTGCTGTGATTCGGAGACCCGCCCCATGAACATGCC
This sequence comes from Rhodocyclaceae bacterium, assembly GCA_050303815.1. Taxonomy (GTDB): domain Bacteria; phylum Pseudomonadota; class Gammaproteobacteria; order Burkholderiales; family Rhodocyclaceae; genus Cognatazoarcus. The sequence goes on along the minus strand of JBNLCM010000188.1, from coordinate 4,106 downwards.
CGTCGAAGCCCGCGCCGACCAGGCCGCCCTGGACGCCCGCTGCGCCAACGCCCTGCGATTCCTCGCCATCGATGCCGTCGAGGCCGCCAAGTCCGGCCACCCCGGCATGCCGATGGGCATGGCCGAGATCGCCGTCGCGCTGTGGACGCGACACCTGAAGCACGACCCCTCGGATCCGTCCTGGGCCGACCGTGACCGCTTCGTGCTGTCGAACGGGCATGGCTCGATGCTGATCTACGGTCTGCTCCACCTGGCGGGCTACGACCTGCCGATGGCCGAGCTGCGCCGCTTCCGCCAGCTCCACAGCAAGACCCCCGGCCACCCCGAGGTGGGCATGACGCCGGGGGTGGAAACCACCACCGGACCGCTCGGGCAGGGCCTCGCCAACGCGGTCGGCATGGCGATGGCGGAGAAACGCCTCGCCGCCGAGTTCAACCGCCCCGAGGCCGCCATCGTCGACCACCGCACCTGGGTTTTCCTCGGCGACGGTTGCCTGATGGAGGGCATCAGCCACGAGGCCGCCGGCATCGCCGGCGTACAGCGGCTATCCAAGCTGGTTGCCTTCTGGGACGACAACCGGATCTCGATCGACGGCGACGTCTCGGGCTGGTTCTGCGACGACACCCCGGCCCGCTTCCGCGCCTACGGCTGGAACGTGGTCGAGGCGGTCGATGGCCACGACGTGGAGGCCCTCGACCGGGCCATCCGCCAGGCCCAGGACAATGCCGCGAACGACGCGGGCCCGACCCTCATCTGCTGCCGGACGACCATCGGCAAGGGCAGCCCTTCGCGGGCGGGTAGCGCCGGGGTGCATGGCGCCCCGCTGGGCGCCGAGGAGATTGCCGCCACCCGCCAGGCGCTGGGCTGGCCCCACGCGCCCTTCGAAATTCCCGACGACGTGCGCAACGCCTTCGATGCCCGACCGCGGGGGGCGGCCGCCCACGCCGAGTGGAAGGCGCGCTTCGCCACCTACCGCCAGCACCACCCGGAGGCCGCGGCGGAGTTCGAGCGACGCATGGGCGGCGCGCTGTCGATCGGCTTCGACGTGCTCGCCCGGGCGATCCTGAAGGCGGTCAACAACGAAGCGGCCAGCCCGGCCACCCGCAAGGCCAGCCAGCAATCGATCGGTCGCGTGGCCCGCGCGCTGCCCGAGCTGATCGGCGGCTCCGCCGACCTGACGCACTCGAACCTGACCGACTGGCCCGACTGCGGCCGCATGACCGCCGACGCCACCGGTCGCCACATCAGCTGGGGCGTGCGCGAGTTCGGCATGGCCGCCGCCTGCAACGGCATGGCCCTGCATGGGGGGCTGCTGCCCTTCTGCGCCACCTTCCTGACCTTCTCGGACTACGCGCGCAACGCAATCCGCATGAGCGCGCTGATGCGTCAGCGGGTGATCTACGTGATGACCCATGACTCCATCGGCCTGGGTGAGGATGGCCCCACCCACCAGCCCATCGAGCATCTGCCGAGCCTGCGGCTGATCCCGAATCTGGACCTCTGGCGTCCCTGCGATGCGGTCGAGACCCAGGCGGCCTGGATCGCCTCGGTCAATCGCGCCGACGGCCCGAGCCTGCTGGCCTGCTCACGCCAGAACCTGCCACACCAGCCGCGCGAAGACGAGCGCCTGGGCGACATTGCGCGCGGCGGCTACGTCCTGCGCGAAGCCAGGGGCGGCAGCGCCCGGGTAGTGCTGATCGGCACCGGCTCCGAGGTCGCCCTGGCGGTGGCTGCCGCCGAACGCCTGGAGACCGACGGCATTCCGGCGCGTGTCGTGTCGATGCCCTGCACGGACGCCTTCGAGCGCCAGGATGCCGGGTGGCGGGAAGCGGTCCTGCCGCCGGGCCTGCCCCGGGTCGCGGTCGAGGCCTCGCAACCCGACCTGTGGTGGAAGACCCTCGCCGGCGCGCCGCGGGCGGCCGTGGTGGGCATCGAGCGCTTCGGCGAATCGGCGCCCGCCGGCGACCTGGCGGCCTTCTTCGCGATGACCCCCGAGCGGGTCGCCGACGCAGCCCGCGCCATCGCGAACCACTGACGATTTCGTGCGGCCGCGCCGGATCCCGACTTCCCCGGGGACCTCGCCGTTGCTCCCTCCTCCGGCCAGGTTCATTGCCTTGACCGTGCGCGAGCCGCCTTCTTATTCGACTTCCATTTCAAGAGAGAACCGGAGACAACCACCATGAGCATTCGTGTCGCCATCAACGGCTACGGCCGCATCGGCCGGAACGTCCTGCGCGCCCACTTCGAGGACGGCCAGACGCATCCGATCGAGATCGTCGCCATCAACGACCTGGGCAGCCCCCAGACCAACGCCCACCTGACCCGCTTCGACAGCGTCCATGGCCCCTTTCCCCATGATGTCGAAGTCGACGGCGACACGATGACGGTCGCTGGCAGGCCGATTCGCGTCACCTCCGAGCGCGACCCCGCGAAACTGCCGTGGCGCGAGCTGGGGGTGGATGTGGTGCTCGAGTGCACCGGCCGCTTCAACAGCAAGGCCAAGGCCACCGCCCACCTCGAGGCCGGCGCCGCGAAGGTCTTGCTGTCGGCCCCGGGCGCCGCCGATGTGGACGCCACCGTCGTCTACGGCGTCAACCACGGCACCCTGTCGTCGGCCCACCGGGTCGTGTCCAACGCCAGCTGCACCACCAACTGCCTCGCCCCGCTGGTCCACGCCCTGCACGGTCCCCTCGGCATCGTCCGCGGCCAGATGATCACCGTGCACTCCTACACCAACGACCAGGTCCTGACCGACGTCTATCACGAGGACCTCCGCCGCGCACGCAGCGCCACCCAGTCGCTGATCCCGACCAAGACCGGCGCCGCCGCCGCCGTCGGCCTGGTGCTGCCCGATCTGGCCGGCCGCCTCGATGGCTTCGCCATCCGCGTGCCCACCCCCAACGTCAGCTTCACCGACTTCACGTTCATCGCCAGCCGCAGCACCAGCGTCGAGGAAGTAAACAACCTCGTGCGGGAAGCGGCCCGCGGTCGCCTGGCCGGCGTACTGTCCGTCAATGAACTGCCGCTCGTGTCGTGCGACTTCAACCACAACCCGCACTCCAGCATCCAGGACACGACCCTGACACGCGTCGACCACAACCTCGTCAAGGTCACCGCCTGGTACGACAACGAGTGGGGCTTCTCAAACCGCATGCTGGACACCACCGTGGCGATGATGGAGGCCATCTGACATGAGCGCGAACCAGCCCACCCCACTGCCGACCGGCACGGCCGGCGGCCGCGACGAGACCCTGCCGGACTTCCTCCGCCTCGAGGACCTGGACCTGGCCGGCAAGCGCGTCTTCATGCGCGCCGACTTCAACGTGCCCCTGACCCCCGAGGGCGAGATCGCCGACGACAGCCGCATCCGGGCCACCCTGCCCGGCATCCGCCACGTGCTAGATGCCGGCGCCTCGCTCGCCATCACCTCGCACCTCGGCCGGCCCAAGGAGGGACGACTGGGCCACGTGGACTCTCTGGCGCCGGTGTCCGTGCGCTTGTCCGAGCTGCTCGGGCGGCCGGTCCCTCTGGTCACCGAGTGGGCCGACGGCCGCTTCACGATGATGCCCGGCCAGGCCGTGCTGCTCGAGAACTGCCGCGGCAACGTCGGCGAAAAGGCGGATGACCCGGCGCTGGCCGAGCGCATCGCCGCATCGGTCGACATCTATGTGAACGAGGCCTTCGGCACCGCGCACCGCAAGGAGTGCACGCTGTCGGCGCTGCCGGCCGCGATGTCGGTGGCTTGCGCCGGGCCCCTGCTGGCGGCCGAGCTCGACGCTCTGGGCCGCGCCCTGGCCGCGCCGAAGCGCCCGCTGGCGGCCATTGTCGGCGGCTCCAAGGTATCGACCAAGCTGGCAGTGCTCGAGCGCCTGGCCGACAAGGTGGACCTGATGATCGTCGGCGGCGGCATCGCCAACACCTTCATCGCCGCCCGCGGCTTTTCGGTCGGCAACTCGCTCTTCGAGGCGGACCTGGTCGAGGCCGCCAGCCGCATCATGCACCGCCTCGCGGCCCGCGGCGGACGACTCTGGCTGCCCCGCGACGTCGTCTGTGCCGACGCCTTCAGCGAGACGGCGAACGTCTCGGTGTGCCGCATCGACGGGGTG
>JBNLCM010000187.1:0-11459 GCA_050303815.1 Rhodocyclaceae bacterium | reverse complement strand
GGGGTGAAGTGCGAGCCCTACGAGATGCTCACCGTCGATGTCGAGGACGAGCACCAGGGCGCCGTCATGGAAGAGCTCGGTCGCCGTCGCGGCGAGCTCCAGGACATGGCGCCCGACGGCAAGGGTCGGACCCGCCTCGAGTACCGCATTCCGGCTCGCGGCCTGATCGGCTTCCAGGGCGAATTCCTGACGCTGACGCGTGGCACCGGCCTCGCCAGCCACGTCTTCGACGACTACGGCCCGATGGCCGGCGCGATGGCCGAGCGGCGCAATGGCGTGCTGGTCTCGCAGGAGGATGGCCCGGCCGTGGCCTACGCCCTGTGGAAGCTGCAGGATCGGGGCCGCATGTTCGTCAGCCCCGGCGACGCCCTCTACGAAGGCATGATCATCGGCATCCACACGCGCGACAACGACCTCGTGGTCAACCCGATCAAGGCCAAGCAGCTCACCAACGTCCGCGCATCGGGCAAGGACGAGGCGGTCAGCCTGACGCCGCCGATCCAGCTCACGCTCGAGTCGGCGATCGAGTTCATCTCCGACGACGAGGTGGTCGAGATCACGCCGAAGAACATCCGCCTGCGCAAGCGCTACCTGAAAGAGCACGAGCGCAAGCGCGCCAGCCGCGAAGCCAGCTGAGCCGGCGCCGCCGCACAAAAGAAAAGGCACGGTGAAAACCGTGCCTTTTCTGTTTCTTGCCGCCCGTCACGGATGACGATCAGGCGGCCTTCGGCCGGGGCCGGGGTTTCGGCTTGTCCTCGCCACGCGCCGCCAGGTAGGCCGCGAACTCCTGTCCCACCTCCGGGTGCTTGAGGCCAAGCTCGAGGGTCGCCTGCAGGTAGCCCAGCTTGGAGCCACAGTCGTAGCGGACCCCCTTGAACTGGTGGGCAAGAACCGCCTCCTCCCTCAGCAGCGAGGCGATCGCGTCGGTAAGCTGGAGCTCTCCGCCCGCGCCCGGGTCGATGCGGCGCAGGTGCTCGAAAATGCTGCCCGTCAGGATGTAGCGTCCGACCACGGCCTGGGTTGTCGGCGCGACCTCGGGTTTCGGCTTCTCGACGATGCCCGTCACCCGCTGAACCTCGCCGTCGTCGCGTTCGGTACTGACGATGCCGTAGCTGCCCGTCTGTTCGCGCGGCACATGCATCACGCCCAGCACGGAACAGCGGTGATAGTCGAAGACGTCGACCATCTGCTTGAGCACCGGCCCCTGCCCTTCGCCGTCGAGCAGGTCGTCGGCCAGCAGGACCGCGAACGGGTCATCCCCCACGACGGGCGCTGCGCACAGGACGGCATGACCGAGACCCAGCGCCTCGGGCTGGCGAATGTAGATGCAGTTCACGCCATCAGGCACGGTATCCCGGACGATCTTCAGCAGGGCATCCTTGCCCCGCGCCTCAAGTTCGGTCTCCAGCTCGTAGGCCTTGTCGAAGTGATCCTCGATGGCCCGCTTGGAGCGCCCGGTGATGAACACCAGGTCCGTCACGCCGGCCGCCACGGCTTCCTCGACCGCATACTGGATCAGGGGCTTGTCGACGATGGGCATCATCTCCTTCGGGCTGGCCTTGGTCGCCGGAAGGAAGCGACTGCCCAGTCCTGCGACCGGGAATACCGCCTTGGTGAGCTTCTTCATGTGCTTCAGGTTCTCCCTTGTGACAGACGGCGCTAGGCTCGTCCCTCGAGCAGCGCCAGCATCGCGTCCTGGTCGAGGACGGCCACGCCCAGCGCCTGAGCCTTTTCGAGCTTGCTGCCCGCTTCGGCGCCAGCCACCACGTAATCCGTCTTCTTGGAAACCGAGCCGGTCACGCGGCCACCCGCTGCTTCGATCAGCGCCTTGGCCTCGTCCCGCCCCATGTCGGGCAACGTGCCGGTCAGGACAAAGGTCTTGCCGAGCAGGTGCCCGTCGGCTCGCCGCGCCTCTCCTTCCGTCCAGCGCACGCCGACCGCGCGCAATTGTTCCACGACTTCGATGTTGTGGGCCTCGGCGAAGAACTCTGCAACACATTCGGCCACGATTGGGCCGACGTCCGGCACCTGCCGGAGCCGCTCCGGCGTCGCGGCCATCAGCGCGTCGAGGGTACCGAAACTGCTCGCCAGGTCGCGCGCCGTGGTTTCGCCGACATTGCGGATGCCCAGCGCATAGATGAAGCGGGCTAGCGTGGTTTCCCGACTTCGTTCGATCGCAGCCAGCAGGTTGGCCGCCGACTTGTCGGCCATGCGCTCCAGGTTCGCCAGCGCCAGCACGCCCAGTCGATAGAGATCCGCCGGGGTCTTGACGATGCCACCATCCACGAGCTGGTCGACGAGCTTCTCGCCCAGTCCTTCGATGTCCATCGCCCGCCGGCTGGCGAAGTGCAGCAGGGCCTGTTTGCGCTGGGCCGGACAGACCAGCCCGCCGCTACAGCGCGCCACCGCCTCGTCTTCGGCCCGGTGGACCTGGCTGCCGCAGATCGGACAGACCGGGAAACGGGCCAGCAGGTCGAAGCGCGGCGGTTCGCCCTGGCGCCGCTCGAGCACCGGACCGACCACCTCGGGAATCACGTCGCCGGCCCGCCGGACGATGACCCAGTCACCGATGCGCACGTCCTTGCGATCGATCTCGTCCTGATTGTGCAGGGTCGCGTTGGTGACCGTGACGCCGCCAACAAAGACTGGCCTGAGCCGGGCCACCGGGGTCAGCGCGCCGGTACGGCCGACCTGCACGTCGATGTCGAGCAGCTCGGTGAGTTCTTCCTGGGCGGGGTACTTGTGAGCTACCGCCCAACGGGGCTCGCGCGTCACGAAACCCAGCTCGCCCTGCACCCGGTAGCTGTCCACCTTGTAGACCACGCCATCGATGTCATAGGGCAGCGCGTCGCGCATGGCCTCGATCTCGTCATGGAAAGCCACCAGCGGCTCGGGGCCGGCGCCGGTCATCCGGTGCCTGCACACCGGCAGGCCGGCCGCCGCCAGGGCGTCGAGCGTCGCCGAGTGGGTCGCGGGCAAAGGCCAGCCCTCTACGGCGCCGAGCCCGTAGGCAAAGAACGAGAGCGGCCGCATCGCCGCGATCGCCGGGTCGAGCTGCCGGACCGCACCGGCCGCCGCATTGCGAGGATTGACGAAGGTCTTGGCGCCCGCCGCCCGCTGCCGTTCGTTGAGCTGCTCGAACGCGTCCCGCCGCATGTAGATCTCGCCGCGCACCTCCAGCACCGGGGCGTCCACGCCGGTCAGGCGCAGCGGGATCTGACGGATCGTTCGCACATTGTGGGTCACGTCTTCGCCGGTTTGTCCGTCACCGCGGGTCGCGGCGCGCACAAGGCGACCGCGCTCATAGCGCAGGCTGATGGCGAGTCCGTCGAACTTCAGCTCGGCCGCATACACGACGGGCGCCGCGTCGTCGGTCATCCCCAGCGCGTTGCGCACCCGGCTGTCGAAATTGCGGGCGCCCTGCGCGGTGGTGTCGGTCTCCGTCCGGATCGACAGCATCGGAATCGCGTGGCGCACCTCGGCCAGCATCGGCGCCGGCGCCCCACCGACACGTCGGGTCGGCGAATCCTCGCTCGCCAGCCCTGGGTTTGCCTGCTCAAGCGCTTCGAGCTCCCGGAACAACCGGTCGTACTCGGCGTCGGGGACCAGCGGGGCGTCCAGCACATAGTAGGCGTGGTCGTAGCGGTCCAGCGCGTCCCTCAGCTCGCGGACGCGCACCTCGGCCGCGCCGCTCATGTGGCAAACAGTCGCTTGGCCACGTCACTCCCCGCCGCCAGCCCGCGGGATTCCATCCGCCCCTGGAAGTGCTCGATCTGGCCGCGGATGACCTGCGCCTCCGAGTCGCCGAAGGGGGCGTTGTTGTCGTCGACGACAGCCCCGTTGAGGGTCTCGGCCAGCTGGCGGGCGCTACCCAGCATGCGCTCGAAGGCCTCGAGGCCGCGCGCCGTCCGCGGGACATCGAGAAGCAAGGTCATGCCACGCGTCTGGAGCGTCTTCATGTCCACCGCCGAGAACGGCCCCCCATCCAGGTTGCTCATCGCAAACAGCGTTCGGCCGTCCGCATCGGCGGCCAGATAAGCGCCATCCTCCTGCAGGACCCACCCCTGCGATTCGGCCAGCGCGCGGATCTTGGTGCCCGCAAAGGGCTCGTCGACGGCCACCACGTTGAGGCCGATCTGGACGTCGACGCTGGCGCAGAAGCTGTCGAGTTCCTGGGCGCGCACAAGCACCTCGTTGCGCGGCGGCAGGTCGGCGGGCACGGCGAGGAACTGGTCCGCGACCCGTTGCAGGCCCGAAAAGTAGCGCACGAGTTCGGGATCGCCGACGGGACCGCGCCGATCGACCAGCTGCAATACGGCGGCGAACCAGTGGTGGGTGCTGCCGCTGTCCTGATCGATCTCCACCCACAGGTTGCTGGCGTCGTTGAAACCGAACCAGCGCAGCGGCTTGCCCACGTCGCCCATCGACTCGGCCGCGGCACGCCACAGGCGCGAGGCCCCCAGCGCCTCGATCGACTCGATGCGCACGACACAGTCGGCCAGCTCGCTGGCGTCCTGGGGACTCGACGGCGACGCGCGCCCCGGCAGTTTGTCCCGCACCGCCGGGCTGGCGACGGCGTCATCCTCCTGAGCTGACGGACCATCCGGCCCGTCGCCAACAGGCTCGCGGAGCCCCGGCTCGAGCAGCACGTCCGGCTGATCGGCGCCGAAGGCTTTCTCCGCCCGCTTGCGGTGCCGGCTCTCCTGCCACTTGTTGTACGCCACGACGCCCACGACCGCGGCCACACCTGCCGCGACCAGCCCCATCTGCAATTCACTGACTGCCATTGTTGTCCCTTGCCTACGCCGGCTCCGTTTCCGCCAGGCGCAATGCCTCTTCGATATCCACTTCAACCACCCGGCTGGCCCCCTGCTCCTGCATGGTCACGCCGACCAGTTGCTGGGCGATCTCCATCGTGATCTTGCTATGCGTGATGAATACAAACTGGGTCTGCGCCGACATCTTTCGCACCATCGCGCCATAGCGACCGGTATTCGCATCGTCCAGCGGGGCATCGACCTCGTCGAGCATGCAGAACGGGGCCGGGTTGAGCTGGAACATGGAGAATACCAGCGCGATCGCGGTGAGCGCCTTTTCCCCGCCGGACAGGAGATGAATGCTTGCATTTTTCTTGCCCGGCGGCTGCGCGACGATCTGGACACCGGCGTCGAGAATCTCCTCGCCCGTCAATACCAGCTGTGCCTGCCCGCCGCCAAACAGCTGCGGGAACAGGGCGCCGAAATGTCGATTGACGAAATCGTAGGTGGTCTGGAGCTGTTCGCGCGTTTCCTTGTCGATGCGGCGAATCGCATCCTCGAGCGTCTCGATCGCCAGCACCAGGTCGTCGTTCTGGGCGTCGAGATACCCCTTCCGCTCTGTGGCGCTCTTCAGCTCGTCGAGAGCCGCCAGGTTCACCGCCCCGAGCCCCTCGATCTCCCGCGACAGGCGCGCCACTTCGCGCGCCAGCGCAGCCTCCTTCAGGTCGGCCTCGAGCAGCGGCAGCAGCCGCGCTTCATCGGCACCACTCTCGGTCAGGCGTTCCTGGAACTGCGCTACCGACATGTCCGCTGCCTGCAGGGCCATGCGCAGCTCGGCCAGCCGTTCGCGCATCGGCGCGACGGCCTGCTCGGTCTGCAGGCGGAGGGCCTCGTGAGCCTTCAGCGTGTTCGTGGCCTCGGCCAGCCGGTCGCGCGACGCCGCCAGGGCAAGCTCGCGCGAACCCCGCACGGCAAGCGCCGCCTGCAATGCCGCAGCCGTCGCCTCGTCATCGCAACCGTCCAGCTCCGCGGCTCGGGTGGCGCGCTCCTGCTCGACCCGCCGCAGCTGCTCGTCGGCCAGTGACAGGTTGCGAGCGTTGTCGTCCAGCTTGCCGCCACACTCGCGCTCGCCGAAGCGCAGCTCCTGCAACTCCCGCGCAATGCCCTGCTCGCTCGCCCGCGCCGCGCGGACGGCTTCCCGCCGCTCGGCGTTCGCGCCCTCCGCGGCCTCGAGCCGCTCGCCATGCAGGGCCGCCAGTTCGCTCGCGCGCGCATGCTCGGCCTCGGCGGCATCCAGCAAGGCCTGCTCGCGTGCTTCCGCCTCGCCGAGTTCAGCCAGGTCCCGCGCGATGCGCGCCGCATGCTCGTCTGCGCGCTGGCGCGCCTGCACCAGCTTGAGGTGGGCCACCTGAAGGGCATGCACACGTTGCTGGCCGGCCTGGACGTCCTGGCGAAGTTGCGCGATGAGTTCCTGCCGGCTGGCGAGGGCCGCCTCCGCCCCGGTCAGGCGTTCGTGGCACAACTCCACCGCCAGCGCGCGCTGCCCGATCGCCTCGCGCAGCTCGTCGATCTCCCGTTGCCGCTCGATCACGCCGTGTGTCTTCGCATCGGCGGCATAGCACAGCAGACCGGTCCGGTCGAGCACGCGCCCGGCCGCGTCGATCAGGCTGACACCGTGAGGTATCTCGGTCAGTCGTGGCAACCAGTCGTTCAGGGCCTCGACACAGGCGATGCCGTCGAGCCAGCTTGCCAGCGCCTCGCCCAGGAGGGCTCCGTCGACGGTCACGCGATCAAGCAGCCAGGTGCTGCCCGGCGGCGGCTCGCCACGGGCCGGCGCGCCATGACCGCCGACAACGACCGCGACACTCGCCGGCGCGGGGTCGTCCACCAGCGGCCCGAGCGCGGCACCGTCAGACGCTGCCAGCCCAGACAGGCGCTCGCGCAGGACCGCCTCGACGGCGGGCTCCCAACCGGGTGCCACCGCCAACCGCTGCCAGACCGGCCGCTCGGCATCCAGCCCGTGGCGGCGGATCCAGGCCCCCAGCTCCCCCTGGTCGCGCACGCGCGACTGGAGCAGCTGCAGGGCTTCGAGGCGGGCCCGTAGCTCGGTGACCTGGCGCTGGGCCTGCCGTTCCTCGTCGACGCGGCCCCGCAGGGCGGCCTGCAGTTCGGGTACGCCCGCCTGTCGTTCTGCCAGAGCGGCTTCGCAGCGCGCCTGGTCGTCGCCGGCCAGTTCCAGCTCCGCCTCCAGCCGGGCGATCTCGAGCGCCTCGGGCGCATCGGGCACCTGGCCGGTCTGGTTGAGGCGGGCGCGGCGCTCGGTCAGCGCGTCCAGTGCCCGCCGTGCGCTGGTGCGGTGGGCTTCCTGGACCCGCAACTGCTGCTCGACCTGCGACAGCTCGCGGCGCACCGCCTGGACGGTGGCCTCGGCGCCAGCGGCGCGCTCCTCGAGGTCGGGCAGCATGCCGGACGCCTCATCGTGGCGGGCGCTGGCCTCCTCCGCCCGCATTCGGGCGTTCTCGAGCAGCTCGCGCCAGCGCACGGCCTCCTCGACGAGGGTTTCCCGGCGGCTGGCCCAGTGGGCCTGCTCGCCCTCGAGTTCGCGCAGGCGCCCTTCGATGCGCGACCGGTTGTCGCGCAACCGCTGGCCTTCCGACTCCAGCCGGCTGACCTCCGAGGCGGCCGCGAACAGGTCGCCCTGTGCCACGTTCACCGCTTCCGAGGCTTGCATGTGGGCGTCGCGGGCCGCCTCGACCAAGGCCTCGAGCTCGTGCAGGCGCGCGCTGTCGACCTCCATCTGGCGACCGGTTTCGGCCACGGCCGCGCGCAGCCGACTCGCCTCCGCCTCGGCCTGCGAGCGTTTCAGGAGCCAGAGCAGGTCCTGCCGCTCGGCGTGGGTCTCGCGCAGCAGGCGGTAGCGCTCGGCGACCTCGGCCTGGGCCGACAGGTGCTCGATCCGCTCGCCCAGCTCCATGCGGATGTCGTCGAGCCGGGCAAGATTGTCGCGCGCATCGGACAGCCGCCCCTCGGTCTCGCGTCGCCGCTCACGGTACTTGGTGACGCCGGCCGCCTCTTCGAGGAAACCACGGATCTCTTCCGGCCGAGCCTCGATGATGCGCGAGATCATGCCCTGCTCGATGATCGCGTAGGCGCGCGGCCCGAGGCCGGTGCCCAGGAACAGATCGATCACGTCCTTGCGGCGGACCTTGGTGCCATTGATGAAGTAGGTTGATTCGCCGCTGCGGTCAAGAATGCGCTTGACCGAGATCTCGGCGTACTGCGACCACTGGCCGGCCGCCTTGCCTTCGCCGTTGTCGAAGACCAGCTCGACGCTGGCGCGCGAGACCGGCTTGCGGGTGATCGAGCCGTTGAAGATGACGTCCTGCATCGACTCGCCGCGCAAGGCCGAGGCGCGGGTCTCGCCCAGCACCCAGCGCACGGCGTCGATGATGTTCGACTTGCCGCAGCCGTTCGGCCCGACGACCCCGACCAGATTGCCCGGCGTGTGCACCGTCGTCGGGTCCACAAAGGTCTTGAATCCGGCGAGTTTTAGCTTGGAGAGTCGCACGTTGCGGGCATGGACAGCGTCTGGACACGCCGCACCGGCAGGGCAGGCGTGAAGGCGCGGCATGATACCATTTTTGCTTTTCACAGACGGTCGCCCGCACGGCGGCCGCTACCTGGTCGGCCCCCGTGAATCCGAAGCTCCAGACGCTGCAACCCTACCCTTTCCAGAAGCTCGCCCGCCTTTTCGAGGGCCTCCAGCCAGCGCCCGGTCTGGCACCGATTCGCCTCTCGATCGGCGAACCCAAGCACCCGACGCCGCGCTTCCTCCTCGACGCGGTGGCCAAGTCGCTCGACGGGCTGGCGACCTATCCGGCTACCCACGGCGAAGCGCGCCTGCGGGAGGCGATCGCCGCCTGGCTCGGGCGCCGCTACGGCCTTGACGACATCGACCCGGCCACCCAGGTGATCCCGGTCAATGGCTCACGCGAGGCGCTCTTCGCCTTCGCCCAGTGCGTGATCGACGCCTCGGCAGGTGACCCGCTGGTGGTGTCCCCCAATCCGTTCTACCAGATCTACGAAGGCGCCGCCCTGCTCGCCGGCGCCCGGCCGGTGTTCCTCGAGACGGTCGCCGGCAATCACTTCGCGATGGACTTCGACAAGCTCGATGAGGCCGAGTGGGCGCGGGTCCAGCTGGTCTATGTCTGCACCCCGGGCAACCCCACCGGCGCCGTGATGGACCTCGCCGCCTGGCAGACCCTGTTCGCGCTGTCCGATCGCCATGGCTTCGTCATTGCGGCCGACGAGTGCTATTCCGAGATCTACTTCGACGACAACGCCAGGCCCCTCGGGGGCCTCGAAGCGGCCCACCGGCTCGGACGTCACGATTTCCGCAATCTGGTGATGTTCTCCAGCCTGTCCAAGCGCTCCAACGTGCCGGGCATGCGCTCCGGCTTCGTCGCCGGTGACGCCCGGCTCCTGAAGCCTTTCCTGCAATACCGCACCTACCACGGCTGCGCCATGAGCCCGAGCTTCCAGGCCGCGTCCGTCGCTGCATGGAACGACGAAGCCCACGTCGCCGAGAACCGCCACAAATACCGCGAGAAGTTCGAACGCATCACGCCGATGCTCGGCGAGGTGCTGGGCTGCCAGATGCCCGATGCCGGCTTCTACCTCTGGGCGCGCACGCCCGTGGCGGACACGGACTTCGCCCGCGGCCTGCAGGCCGAATATAATGTGACGGTTCTGCCCGGCAGCTTTCTCGGCCGGGAAGTGGATGGCGTGAACCCTGGCGCCGGCTACGTTCGAATCGCGCTGGTGGCTGAACTCGAGGAATGCCTCGAAGCCGCCCGCCGCATCATCGATTTCTGTCAAAAACTCTGAGCAGGATCCCCCCCGACATGCAAGAACTCCAGAAGATCATCGACGACGCCTTTGAAGTCCGTACCACCTTGTCCCCCGGCAGCGCGCCAGCCGAGGTCCGCGATGCGGTCGAGCAGGTCATCGCCGGTCTCGACGATGGCTCGTTGCGCGTTGCCCAGAAGGTCGACGGCCAGTGGGTTGTCAACCAGTGGGTCAAGAAGGCCGTCCTGATTTCCTTCCGCCTGCGCGACAACCAGCTGATGCCGGGCGGCTCGACCCAGTACTGGGACAAGGTCGATACCAAGTTCGCCAGCTACACCGAGGCGCAGTTCCGCGAGGGGGGCTTCCGCGTGGTCCCGCCGGCCACGGCTCGCCGCGGCAGCTTCATTGCACCGAACGTGGTGCTGATGCCCTCCTACGTCAACATCGGCGCCTACGTCGACGAGGGGACGATGGTTGACACCTGGGCCACCGTCGGCTCCTGCGCCCAGATCGGCAAGAATGTCCACCTGTCCGGCGGCGTCGGCATCGGTGGCGTGCTCGAGCCGGTCCAGGCCGGCCCGGTGATCATCGAGGACAACTGCTTTATTGGCGCGCGCTCCGAGATCGTCGAGGGCGTCGTCGTCGAGGAGAACTCGGTCATCTCGATGGGCGTGTATATCGGCCAGAGCACCAAGATCTACGACCGCGAAACCGGCGAGGTCCATTACGGCCGGGTACCGGCCGGCTCGGTCGTCGTGTCGGGCAACCTTCCGTCGGCTGACGGCAAGTACAGCCTGTACTGCGCCGTAATCGTCAAGAAGGTCGACGCCAAAACCCGCGCCAAGACCGGCATCAACGAGCTGCTGCGTACCTGACACCGCCCGACGACCGGAGCCTGCCCATGATCCTCGACAAGCTGTTCCAGCTGATGGCCGAGAAGAATGCCTCGGACATCTTCATTTCCGCTGGCGCACCGATCCACATCAAGATCGAGGGGAACACGGTTCCGGTCAACCAGCAGGTGATGGACCCGGCCATGATCCAGCGCATGGTCTACGAGATGATGAAGCCGGAGCAGATCGAGCGCTTCGAGAAGGACAAGGAGCTCAACCTGTCCTTCGGGCGGCGCGACCTCGGTAACTTCCGCGTGAATATCTTCTGGCAACGCAACAGCATCGGCGTCGTGGTCCGCTTCATTCAGGGCGACATCCCGAAGCTGGGCAATCTGGGCCTGCCCGACGTCCTGTCGGAGCTGGTGCTCGAGAAGCGCGGCCTGCTGCTGGTGGTGGGCGCAACCGGATCGGGCAAGTCCACGACCATGGCAGCCATGCTGGACTACCGGAACGAGAGCCGGACCGGTCACATCCTGACCGTCGAGGATCCGATCGAGTACCTCTTCAAGCACAAGCGGTCGGTGGTCAACCAGCGCGAGATCGGCCTGGACACCCACGGCTGGCACGAGGCCCTGAAGAACGCCATGCGCCAGGCACCCGATTGCATCCTGATCGGCGAGATTCGTGACCGGGAGACCATGCAGGCGGCCCTGGCCTACGCCCAGACCGGTCACCTCTGCCTGGCTACCCTTCACGCCAACAATGCCTACCACGCGCTGAACCGGATCGTTAACTTCTTCCCGCTCGAGAACCGGCCCCTGCTCTACCTCGACCTGGCGGTAGCCCTCAAGTCGGTCATCTCGCAGCGCCTGGTGCGCAAGCCGGACGGCAAGCGCATCCCGGCCGTCGAGATCCTGATGAACACCCGACACGTGGCAGAACTCGTCGAGCGCGGCGAGCTCGGCGAGATCAAGGAGGCCATGGAGCAATCCCTCGCGCCGGGCTCCCAGACCTTCGAGCA
>JBNLCM010000186.1:0-3726 GCA_050303815.1 Rhodocyclaceae bacterium | reverse complement strand
GTCTTCCGCGACCACTACAACATCCCGCTGGTCCACCGCGACGCCAGCGACCTCTTCCTCGGCAAGCTGGAGGGCGTCGACGAACCGGAGAAGAAGCGCAAGATCATCGGCGGCACCTTCATCGACGTCTTCGAGGAGGAGGCGGCCAAGATCGGCGGCGCCGACTTCCTGGCCCAGGGCACGCTCTATCCCGACGTCATCGAGTCCGTCTCCTTCACCGGGGGCCCAAGCGTCACCATCAAGTCGCACCACAACGTCGGCGGCCTGCCCGAGCGCATGAACATGCATCTGGTCGAGCCGCTGCGCGAACTGTTCAAGGACGAGGTGAGGGAGCTGGGCCGCGAGCTGGGCCTGCCCGAGACCCTGGTCGGCCGCCATCCCTTCCCGGGGCCGGGCCTCGCCATCCGCATTCCGGGGCCGGTGAGCCGCGAGCAGGCCGATATCCTGAGGAAGGCCGATGCGGTCTACCTGGACGCCATCCGCAAGGCCGGGCTCTACGACGCCATCTGGCAGGCCTTCGCCGTGCTGCTGCCGGTCAAGACCGTCGGCGTCATGGGCGACGCGCGCTCCTACGACTACGTCTGCGCCCTGCGCGCCGTCACCTCCACCGACGGCATGACGGCGGAGAGCTATCCCTTCGACCACGACTTCCTGGCCGGCGTCGCCACGCGCATCATCAACGAGGTGCGCGGCATCAACCGCGTCGTCTACGACGTGACCTCGAAGCCGCCGGGGACCATCGAGTGGGAGTGAGGGGAACTGATCCGTAACGGGTGAACCGCCAGGGGACTTCGCCATGCCGCAGTACACCGCGCTCGTCACACTGCTCGCCGTTGTTTTCTACGTCTTCCTCGGGACCCGTGTGGTGGTGGCTCATCACAAGTTCGGCGTGAAGCTGCCGGCCATGTCCGGCCATCCGGAGTTCGAACGTATCCACCGCGTGCAGATGAACACGCTGGAGTGGATGCCGGTCTTCCTGCCGACGCTGTGGCTCTGCGCGGTCTATTTCAGCGACATCGCCGCGGCGGTGCTGGGGCTGGTCTGGATCGGCGGGCGTATCCTCTACTACGCGGGATACAGAAAGGCCGTGGAAAAGCGCATGCCCGGGTTCCTGATCCAGGCAGTCGTCTGCGTGCTGCTGCTGATCGGCGCGCTGGCCGGCATCGTCCTCAACTGGTCCGCCGGCTGACGGCGCCTTACTCCGCCGCGCTGCGCTTGGGCAGCACCCAGTTCTTGCGCGGGAAGTGGCAGGTGTAGCCGTTGGGGATGCGCTGCAGGTAGTCCTGGTGCTCCGGCTCCGCCTCCCAGAAGTCGCCCACCGGTTCCACCTCGGTCACCACTTTGCCGGGCCAGAGGCCCGAGGCGTTGACGTCGGCGATGGTGTCCTCGGCGACCTTCTTCTGATCCTCGTTCTCGTAGTAGATCGCCGAGCGGTAGGACATGCCGAGGTCGTTGCCCTGGCGGTTCGGCGTGGTGGGGTCGTGGATCTGGAAGAAGAACTCCAGCAGCCGCCGGTAGCTGATCTTGTCGGGATCGAAGAGAATCTCGATCGCCTCGGCGTGGGTGCCGTGGTTGCGGTAGGTCGCGTTGGGCACGTCGCCGCCGCTGTAGCCCACGCGGGTCTTGAGGACGCCCGGGAGCCTGCGGATCAGGTCCTGCATGCCCCAGAAGCAGCCACCGGCCAGAACGGCTCTCTCGGTCATTGCGCTGTCTCCCTTTCTGAATCCGACCCGAATATGAGGCCGGACGGCGAGCCTTGCCAATCCCGATTTCGTGAGGCCCGGAGGGCCTGCGGCAGCGGCCCGCCGATTTCCCTCGACGCGCTCTTCCCGCCAACGTATCCCAATGAGGCAATTCGGACTCGAATCTCCACTGGAAAAGGATCCACCATGACCGACATCAAGCGTATCGACGTGGGCCCGCGCATGTCCCAGGCCGTCGTCTACGGCAATCTCGTCTACCTCGCCGGTCAGGTGGCGCACAGCGCGGCAGGCGCCTCCGTTGCGGAGCAGACCAAGGACATCCTCGCAGGAATCGACGCGTTGCTGGCCAAGGCGGGCAGCGACAAGTCCCGGCTGCTGTCGGCGACGATCTGGATCACCGACATGTCGACCTTCAACGAGATGAACGCTGTCTGGGACGCCTGGGTCGTGCCGGGCGAGACCCCGGGGCGCGCCTGCGTCGAAGCCAAGCTCGCGGCCCCGCAGTACAACGTGGAAATCGCCGTCGTCGCGGCGGTGTGAGCCTCAAGCGAACTTCGCGCCGCGCTTGGCCAGGAGGTCGCGCAGCACCGAGCGGTGGCAGCGCGCCTCGTCCTCGCAGTAGCAGCCGACGGAGAAGTCGGCCTCCTGCGACAGCGCGGCCAGCAGGTCCAGGGTGCGGGCGGCGGCCGGCTCCTTCATTTCCTTCCTGAAGGCGCGCACAAAGGCGCTCCACTCGGCCGCCGTCTCGGCCTTCAGCGCCTGGGTGACCAGGGGCTGGCTGGGCGAGAGCTCCGGGTACCAGACGTCGTACCAGTTCTCGGCGGCATAGCGTTCCTTCTTCACCCCGCGCGGCGGGCGCCGCACCGTGCCGATGCGGGTGCCCTCCTTGGGATGGCGCGGCGTACCGAGGCGGACGATGCGGACGGTCATGGGCCGGGCTCCCTGGTGCGCCTGGCGGCTAGCGGACGACCAGGTTGTTGTGAACCTTTTTCACGCCCTCGACGGTCTTGGCGACCCGGGTGGCGCGGTCCTTGTCGTCCTGGGAATCGACAAAACCGCTGATCTGCACCTCGCCCTTCAGCGTGGTCACGTCGATCTGAAAGATGTTCAGGTCCTTGTCGTCGAGGAGCTTGGCGCGGACCGTGTTGCTGATCACCGAATCGTCGATGTACTCGCCCGCCGTCTCGCCGCTGCAGGCTGCGGCAGCGCCTGCGAGAAGGCCGACAAGGAAGAGGGCCTTCAGTAAACGCATGATGTTCATTTCTTCTGCCTTCGTTTTACTGTCTTGTCGTTGTCCAGCGTCGCCGGCCGATGTCTACCGCGGCAGGACGCCCGCCAGCCGGCATCTCTTATAGCATCCTGAAAGTCGGGATGTGTGACCAGGTTGTGCCCGGCCGGGGCAGGGCTGCGGCCCGGATTATGGCGCCAGGTGGACGAGCTGGGCACCGATCTCGATCGCGCCTTCGCGGAGCAGCCGGAAGCGCGCGTCCTGCGGCACCGTGCAGGGCAGGGGACAATCGTTCTCGGTCATGCGGCCCAGCGCCAGTTCGGCCAGGCAGCGCCCGAGGATCGTGCCCGGCGCGATGCCCCGGCCGTTGTAGCCGCAGATCGTGAAGACGTTGTCCTCCAGCCGGTGGAAGCGGGGCAGGTTGTCGTCGGTCATGCCGATGGAGCCGTACCACTCGGCCTCGAAGCGGACATCGCCGATCTCTGGGAAGAGGCGGCGCAGGGCGCGTCTCGCCCAGGCCCGATGGATGGCGAGGCCGGTGCCCCGCAGCGCGCCGACGCTGCCGACGATCAGTCGCCCGGCCTGGTCGAGACGCAATGACGTGAGCACGGCCTTCGTGTCCCAGGCGCCTTGTCGCTCTGGCAGGATCTTGCTGAGCAGGTCGCCCGGGAGCGGCTCGGTGGCGAAGTTGAAGTAGGGCAGCTTGACCTGCTCGCTGCGCAGCTCGGTCCAGGGCGTCTCGGAATAGGCGTCGGTGGCGACGATGACCCGCCCGGCGGTCACCGATCCTTCCGC
>JBNLCM010000185.1:0-21538 GCA_050303815.1 Rhodocyclaceae bacterium | reverse complement strand
CGGGAGCCTGGACATGCTCAAGGCGACCCGCCTGCCGCCGCGGGCCGAGCAGTTCGCCAACATGGCCTGGGATTCCGCCCGCTACCTGCTCGAGCTGGTCAATGGCGTGCTCGATTTTTCGCGTCTCGAGGCGGGCAAGGTCGAACTGGACATGCGGCCCATGGACTTGCGCCAGCTGGTCGAGGACATGGTCGATGCCCTGAGCCCGCAGGCCTACCAGAAGGGTCTGGAGATCGGCTACCTGCTCTCTCCCGAGCTGCCCGCGGGCTGGATCGGCGACCCGGACCGGATTCGCCAGATCCTCACCAACCTGATCGGCAACGCCATCAAGTTCTCCGATCGCGGCGAAGTGGCGATCCTCGTCGGCCTGTCGCGCAATCCGGCCTACCGCAATCACGTGATCTTCGATGTGCGGGATACCGGGCCGGGCATTCCGCCCGAGCGGCAGGCCCAGATCTTCGACTCCTTCGTTCAGGGCGACGCCAGCAGCAGCCGGCGCCATCCAGGCAGCGGCCTGGGCCTCGCGATCTGCCAACAGCTGACCCAGCTGATGGGGGGCGAACTGACGGTGAAGAGCGAAGTGGGTCGCGGCAGCGTTTTCCGAGTCGCCCTGCCGCTGTCAGCCGACAGCGACGCCACTGTCCAGGTGGCCCCGCCGATTGCCCCGGCGATGACGGTCCTGGTTGTCGACGACAGCGATATCGGCCGGCGCCAGCTGGCCCAGGAACTGTCAGCCGAGGGGGCCCGGGTGGCGCTGTGCGCGACCGCCGCCGAGGCATTGAGCGCCTTCGCGCGGGCGGCGCAGGGGGGCATCCGGTTCGACCTCGCGCTGGTGGACGACGGCGTGGCGCCGGGCGACCTGGCGCGCCTGCGTAAGCAGGGCGCGGAGCTGGTCACCGACTGGGTCCTGATGTCGCCCCTGGCGCGCTTCTCCGAGTACGACGAGAGCGTGTGGCGAGGCACCTGCGCCAAGCCGCTGCGGCGGTCCCGCCTGCAGAGCCTGCTGCGGATGATCAACGACCTCGCCGCACGAGACATCACGCCCGACCAGCGACCCGGCGTGCCCCGCGTCGACGCCCGCATCCTGGTCGTCGACGACAACCGGACCAACCAGATCATCGTGCGCGGCATGCTCGAGATGCTGGGTGCGGAGGTCGAACTCGCCGACGGCGGCGTCGCCGCGCTGGCGGCCCATGGCGACAGCCGCTGGGACGTGATCCTGATGGATTGCCACATGCCGGCCATGGATGGCTTTGCCACCACGCGGGCGATCCGCGAGCGCGAGAAGATCATTGGTGGCAACACCCCGATCATCGCCATGACCGCCGACGTGACCCAGCAGGAGCTGGAGCATTGCCGCCAGGTTGGCATGAACGCCCGCCTGACCAAGCCATTCACGATCGAAGCGCTGGTCCAGACCCTGCGCGACTGGGTCGATATCCGCGGCTCGCTGCCGGGCCGCCCGGACGGCCTGCCCGACCTGGCGGGCGACCCGGCAGACGATGGCGTGGACCGGGTCGTCCTCGAGCGCCTCTCCGAGGCCCTCGGCGGAGCCGTCGGGATGGCCATCGAGCCGTTCCTCGAGGACATGCCCGAGTTGATCCGGACCCTCGCTCGTGCGGTCGAGGCAAACGCCGTCACGACCATCCAGGCGAACGCCCACCAGATCCGGGGCGCCGCCGGCAACCTCGGCGCCTACCTGATGGCCCAGCAGGCGGAAGAGCTCGAGCGCTGCGCCACTGCGGGCGAACCCTGCGATGTCCCACTCGACCTCCTGTCGCTCGAGTTCGAACGGGTCGCCACGACGCTCTCGGCCATCCTCGAAGGCACGCGGGCCGCGACCCGGCCGCGCGGCGACGGCAGCGCCCGGGTGCTCGTCGTCGATGACGACCGCAGCACGCGGTCGGCCCTGCGCTACGCTCTCGAACTCAATGGCTTTGGTGTGGACGAGTCGACCAGCGGTGACGAGGCGATCGAGCGGCTGCAGTCGGAGCAGACCGACCTGGTCGTGCTCGATGCCGTCATGCCAGGCACCGATGGATTCAGCACCTGCACCCGCATCAAGGACATGGACGACACCCGTGAGACGCCGGTCCTGATGATCACCTCGCTCGACGACCGGGAGTCCATCGAGCGGGCCTTCGCCGCCGGCGCAACGGACTACATCACCAAGCCGCTGCACCTGAACGTGGTCGTCCAGCGGATTCGCCGGACCATCGAGGCGAGCCGCGCCGAGCAGCATGTGCGCCACCTCGCCTATACCGACACGCTCACGGGGCTGCCCAACCGCACCCGCTTCCAGGAGCAGCTGCAGCGCCAGCTCGCCCTGGCCGACGCCGAGCAGCAGCTGATGGCGGTGATGTTCCTCGACCTCAACCGCTTCAAGTATGTGAATGACACGCTCGGGCACGAGATCGGCGACCAGCTGCTCAAGGCCGTCGGACGGCGTCTGGTCCACAGCGTGCGCAGCGGCGACTGCGTGGCGCGGCTGGGTGGCGACGAGTTCACCGTGGTGCTCGAGAACCTCAGCGCCACCACGGTGGCAGGCTCGGTCGCCCAGAAGGTGGCGGCCGACCTGTCCCGCCCCTATGTCATCGAGGGGCACGACATCTTCGTCACGCCGAGCATCGGCATCGCCCTCTACCCGCGCGATGGCCAGGACCTGAGCACGCTGCTCCGTCATGCCGATACCGCGATGTACCGGGCCAAGCACTCCAACCAGAGCTTCACCTACTACGAGCGCGCGATGGAGACCCGGTCGGGCGACGACCTTCGGCTCGAGAGCGACCTCCGCCGCGCGGTCGAGCGGGGCGAGTTCGTCCTGCACTTTCAGCCGGAGTACACGCCAGGCCGGGACGACCCCGTCGCGGCCGAAGCCCTGGTGCGCTGGCAGCACCCCACGCGCGGCCTGCTCGGCCCCAACGAGTTCATCCCTATCGCCGAGGAGACGGGCCTGATCCAGCACATCGGCCACTGGGTGCTGCGCGCCGCCTGCGCTCAGCTCCGTGCCTGGCGACAGCGCGGCCACCCCCTGCGGATCGCCGTCAATGTCTCCGGCAGCCAGTTGCAGGACGACCGGATCGCCGGCACCATCGAGCGGGTCCTGGCCGAGTTCGGCCTGGCCGCCGACGACCTGATCGTCGAGATCACCGAGAGCGTCTGGATGGAGCGGGCCGGCGGCGCGATGGACCATCTCCGCCGCATCAAGGAGATGGGGGTGTTGCTCGCCATCGACGATTTCGGCACCGGCTACTCCTCGCTCAGCTACCTCAAGCGCATGCCAGTCGACATTCTCAAGATCGACCGCAGCTTCGTCACCGACCTTGACGAAGGCTATGACGAGACCGACGCCTCGATCGTGCGCGGCATCATCGCGCTGGGTCACAACCTGGGCCTTTCGGTGGTCGCCGAGGGAGTCGAGACGGACGCCCAGCGCACGGCCCTGAGCCGCATGGGCTGTGATCTGCTGCAGGGTTTTCTGCTCGGCCGTCCGCGCGACGCGGAGACTTTCGACGGCGACTACCTGTCGCTGCCGGCCGATTCCGCGGCCTGAGCGCGGGCCACCACGCGAACCGGACGCCCCCGCGCGTCGGGCCGCCGTATCGCCTCGGCCCGCGCCCGCAACTGGCCGCAGCCGCCGTCCACGTCCTGGCCGGCGGAATCACGCAGCTTGGTCAGGATGCCCCGACGGTACAGTGCCAGCGACATCGCCGCCGTGGCGTCCCCGTCCGGCCGCCGGTAGTCGAGGCCATCGACCCGGTTGAACGGAATCAGGTTGAGCACCGCGTACTTGCCCGCGAGCAAGTGCGCCAGCGCCTCGATCTCCGCGGCGTCGTCGTTGACGCCCGCCAGCAGCGTCCATTGCAACTGGATGGGGTAGCCTGTGTCTCGGGCGTACGCCTCGGCCAGATCGAGCAGTTCGGCGGGTGCGATGTCGGCAGCGTTCGGCAGCAGCGCGCGGCGCAGCGCCTGGCGGGTAGTGTGCAGGGACAGCGCCAGCGCCGGCCGCACCGGCCCCTCCCGCAGGCGCGCGAAGACGCGCCGGTCACCGACCGTCGAAAACACCAGTTCCTTGTGCCCGATCGCCCCCTGGGTGCCGAGCAGCGTGATCGCCTCCATCACGTTGTCGAGGTTGTGGGAGGGCTCGCCCATGCCCATGAAGACCACCTTGCGCACGGGTCGGAGCGTCCGGGCGAGTGCCACCTGGGCAACGATCTCGGCGCTGCCAAGCTGGCGCTGCAGGCCACCCTGCCCCGTCATGCAAAAGCGGCAGCCCACCGCACAGCCCACCTGGGTGGACACACACAGGCCACCCCGGGGCAGCAGGACGGACTCGACCATCTGTCCGTCGGCGAGCCGGACCAGCAGGCGTTCGGAGCCATCATCGGCGGGGTGACGCGAGGCGAGCCGGGCGAGCCCGGCCAGCTCGTCCCGCAGGGCGGGCAACACGGCGCGCAAGGAGGCCGGGAAGAAGTCATCGGGTCGGCCATGGCCACTATCGGGCCCGAGGGCCCGCGCCCACATCCTCAGCAGTACCGCTTCATGGATTGGTTTGGCGCCAGCGGCGCGCAATCGGGAGACGAATTCCTGGATCTTCATGGCTGGCGGATGCTAGCACCCGCCAGCCCGCTTCGCGTGAGCGGCTGACGGTCGGGCGGCGGCCCCGGTGGGGGGGGTGTCTGCAGACCCTAGCGCGCTGCGGGCCGCGAGAACGCCCGCCCGAGCACCTCGAGCTGCGCATGGGTGTCGGTCCCGACGACATCGAGGAGGCTCTGGTCGGCCGAGATGAAGGCCGCGCCGGCCACCTGCAGCCGGGCGAGCATCTCCTCGGGCGCGATCCCTGCCACCGCCGCCAGCGTCGTGACCGGGACCCTGGCGAGCGCTGCAATCGGCGCTCGGAACGGGGGGCCGTCGCTGGCCGATCCGAGGGGCAGGAAACTCAAGGCCGTGACCAGTGCAGATCCGCCCAGCAGCAGCTGCCCCCGGCGTTGCATCAAGTGCCGCTTCAGGCCGCGGAGGTTCGCGAAGACGTGCAGGGCCAGGCCGGCAAGGAACAGCCAGCTCAGCCACTCGTGGGCCACCTTGTTGAGGCCGGTGTCAGCGTGAAAGAACATCAGCACGCCGGTGACGGTCAGGAGGAGGGCGGCGCCAGCCGTGATCGGTGTGGCCCAGAGGCGGGTTGTCTTCATGATGGTTCTCCTCGGGTTGCTGCTGCGCAGCGTAGCGCGCACGTTCCCCGGCATCCCGCGTCTTTACCCGAACTAACGCAGTTTTTCCGAAGGTCACGCGGCTCCCCGACCGGGTCGGTTTGTGTCCCACAACATGCGCTCGCTAAACATCTGGCCGCCTGTCGCCGATAACACGGGGTGATCTGCAGACAGTGGACGACCCATGGCTTCCATCACCCGGTACCTCGGCAAGGAAATGATCGTGCTCATCGTGGCGTTCGCCGTCGCGCTGGCCGTGCTGATTCGCTGGCATGTCGCCGAACGGGAATCGCTCGAGGCCCGGTTCATCCATGACCAGCTGAGCCTCGCCGAGGGCAAGCGCGATCAGGTCGTCTCGACCCTGACCGAGGTCTACCAGAACATCCGTACCCTCACGCTGCTGCCGAGCGTGCGGGCCATCTCGGGCGGCAACCGCAGCGACGAGGACGAGGATATCGTCCAGAGCGGGCGCTTCAGCGAAGAAGGCCGGACGACGGTCCAGCAGATCTACAACAACCTCGCCTCGCGCATCAGCGTGTCGGAGGTCTATGCCGTGGTCGAGGGGCTCGACGCCAGCCGCGGCGAAATCCCCTTCTTCATGTTCGACACGCTCGTCTTCGGCGACGAGGCCGAAGACGCGGGCGATGCGCCGCCGGCCGATTTTCCGGAGGAGGCGGAGGACGCCGAATACGCCTACTTCCCGGAGCAGATGGCGCAGATCCGCGCCGCCCACCCCCGCTTCCGCTTCACCACGATCGACGAGATCCCGGCCTATGTCTCGCCGATGATGCGGACCTGCGACAACACCCAGTACCAGTCGCTGGCCCATGACGATGTGAACGACACCTTCGGCATGCTCTACTCGGTGCCCTTCTACAGCGAGGCCGGCGAGCTGCGGGGTGTCATTTCCGCCATCCTCCGAGCCAACGTCCTGGAGGCGCTGCTGATGGACGTGCCCTTCGTGCCGGTCACGGACCAGGACAAGACGACCCAGGCCCGCGAGGGCTGGGCGCTGCCCGAGCCGGCCCGCTATGTCCTCTCCAATGCCCGCTACGACATCCGCGTCGCCGACCGGCGCCACACCCTGCTGGACACGAGCATCGCCAATGGTATCGAAGGGCGCAACGTCTTCCGGCTGGCCGTCGATATCCCCAGCGACTCGCCCTGGGAGCTGGCCTACTTTCTCCCCGAGCCGATGATCGAAGAGGCCCTCGTCCAGCATGATCGCGCCTTCCTGATCCTGCTGGCCGTCGTCCTCGGCGCCTTCGTCGCGGCCGGCGGCGCCTCCGTGCTGCTGAGCCGGATCCGCCAGCAGCTGGGCGGCCGCCCGGACGAGGTCGCCCAGATCGTGCGGGCGGTCAGCGACGGCGACCTCAATGTCCGTATTGCGGATGGCGTCTGCGACGGGTGCGTGCTCGACAGCGTCGGCTCGATGGTCGAGGGCCTGTCGACCCACATGCGGGCGATCGATCTCGAGAGCAAGCAGGTGGCCCAGTCGTCCTATCAGATCTCCCAGATCTCGGAGCGCATTGTCGAGGCCGCCTCCCAGGAGCAGGAACGCAGCGGCGAGGTGCGGGCGGCGATGGGCGACCTGTCCGAGACCGCCTCGACCGTGCACGGGCTGTCGGGCGACGTCCGCGACCGGGCCGACGCGGCCCGCGGCAGCGCACGCGAGGGCATGGCGGCTGTCCACAACAACATCAACGAGATGGAGCATGTGCTGGCGGAGGTCGGCGCGTCAGAGTCCAAGATCGGCCAGCTGAGCGAAGCCAACCAGCAGATCCAGGTCATCGTCCGGACCATTGCCGGGATCACCGACCAGACCAATTTGCTGGCCCTCAACGCAGCCATCGAGGCGGCGCGCGCTGGCGAGCACGGCCGCGGCTTCGCAGTGGTCGCGGACGAAGTCCGCAAGCTGGCCCAGAACGCGGGCAACGCCACCGACGAAATCTCCCGCATCATCGAGCACCTCAACCAGCTGGTCGAGGAGAGCGCCGACGCGATGCAGCGGGTGTCGACCCGAACCCGGAGCAGCATGGAACGGGCCAAGGAAAGCAATGTCGCGATCGAACGGATTGCCGGAGCGATCGACACCAATGCCGACGCCGCCAACCAGATCTCCCAGGTGACGGTCGAACAGCAGGAGAAGGTCCAGGCCCTGCAGCAGCGACTCGACGCCCTCAATGAGACCCTCGGTCAGAACGCGCGCAAGGTGCACACGACCGGGGCCATCAGCCAGGACCTGTTCCGGGTCACGGAGCGCCTGCGCGGCCTGGTCGAACACTTCCGCTTCGACCAGGCACAGGTCGTGACGCCCATCGTCAACGAGAACCGGCAGGTCCCGCGCTACGAGAACAAGCTGCTGCTCGTGTTGAGCGACCGGGGCCACGAGCGAGAGGCCCTGACGGTCGATATCAGCCTCACGGGCGCCCGCATCCGCGTGCCCGCGCCGCTGCAGACTGCCGTTCGGGAAACCATCGAGCTTCAGCTGATGATTCCGGAGGCGAGCCTCAGCGACTACGGCAACCAGCAGCCGGCCCGCCTGACGGCCCGCCTGCTGTGGCAGCGGGAAGGCGACAAGGACGGGGTCTTCTACGGCATCGAGTTCGTCGACCTCGACGAGCGCCGACGCCAGGGGCTGAAGCGCTGCTTCGAGTTCTTCAACCAGTCGCCGACCTTCGGGTAGCCGGCCGGCCAGTCGCTGCCGGGCGAGACTTGTCCGGCGTGGCCGCGGGCCAGCGCGGCCCGCGGCAGGGTGGCGACGCCGCCGCGCTGGCGGGGCCGCCGGTCGGTCGCGTCACAGGGTCTTCAGGTACTCGACCAGGGCTGCCTTGTCCTCGGCACTGAAATCGGGCCGCGCCGGGTCGAGGCTCTCGAGCAGTTGCAGCACGCCCTCGACCGCGTCGTCCAGGGTCGCCACACTGCCGTTCGACAGGTAGGGCGCGGTGTGCGACACGCCGCGCAGGCCGGGTACCTTGATACCGCCGGCCAGCCCGCCCTGGGGATGGGTGATGGCGGTGAAGACGCCAGGTCCGGTCATCTCGGCGCTCTGGTGGCAGCTCGTGCAGCCGGCTTCGCCATGGAACAGCTCGAAGCCCCGTTCGGCGAGGGTCTCGTCATAGACACCCGGGGCCGGGCTGGTGATGCTGCGCATCCAGGCCTGGAGATCGAGCAGGGGGTCGGCGGTGATGTCGTTGCCGGGCTGGTCCGCCTCGGCCTGGGCAAGGGCGTCGAGCAGGGCCTGGGGCGGCGTCACCGACAGTGCCGGCGACAGCGTGCCGCCGGCCGTCCCGAAGGCGCCGTTGCCATGCATCACCAGGTCGAAGACGGCCTCCGCCTGGCTGGCCAGCGCATTGTTGTTGCTGCCGTCATTGGCGAACAGGCCATCCCAGCCGAACAGGTAGTCCTGCGCTTCGAGATCGACGAAGTTCCAGATGGGCGGATTGTTCGTCGGATTGACCACGCCGTCCTCCAGCACGTTGTCGGGGAGGGCACGGATATCGAAATTGCCCGGCCCCCAGCTGTTCAGCACGGCCGCCGTCGCACCGCCGTCGTCGAGGCCCTGCACGAAGGGGGTCAGCGCGAGGATCGCGCCGGCGTTGATCGCGCTGTTGGGCACGCCATCGAACTGCGGCTCCCCGATTGGCAAGGCGACCGTCCCGGCGGAGAGCTGGAACTCGGTCGGCGCGGCATTGACATGGCACAGGGCGCAGGTCAGGCCAGCGCTGATCATGTTGCCCTCGGTGTCGAAGCGGGCGCGCACACCGATCACCGCATCGCTCTGGAGCAGCAAACGTGTGGTCGCCGGGTCGGCCAGGGCGGCATCCTTGGCCGCGAGGTCACTGCCTGTCATCAGGTCGACCACCGCCTGGGGCAAGCGCGTGATGTCCACCTGCACGCCGAGCGCCACGGCGTCGGCCGGCGTGACCCCGTCGAGCAGGGTGTGCAGGCCGATGACGTCGCCGAAGAAGGCCTCGTTGCCAAAGGTCTCCTCCATCAGGACGGTGCGGCCTCTTTCGACGGCGTCGCCGCTGGTCCGTTGCAGCGTCCGCATCACCACGCGGACGGTCGCTGCCGAACGGGACGACAAGGCCACCGCGCGTTGGCTGGCATGACGGAAGAAGCTGGCGTTGATGCGCTGCCAGTCGCCGTCCTCGAACACGGCCATTTCGCCCAGCGTCGGATGGGTCGGCGCCCGGTCGGCCTGCAGCACGAGCTTGATCGGTTTGTCGAGCGTCGCGTCCTGGCCGGCCCGGGTGCGGATTTGGATGCGGTACGCATCGCTGGCGAAGTCATCGGTGGCAAAGGCACTGGCGCTGGCCAGCGCGCCCTCGCTGACCTTGCTGACGGTCAGCACGGCATCTTCCGAAAGCGCCCCGGCGGGGATCTCGATCGCGACCTTGCCGTTGCCATTGCTGAACGTGCCACCGCTGGTGGCGCTCACGTCGGCCTTGATCAGCGTGGAATCGTCGCCGCCGCCACCACCACAGGCGGACAGGGCGAGCGTGACCGCGACGGCGAGCGCGCCGCGAGCGAATGTAGTGCCTCTTGCGTACATGAATCTGACCCCCTTCCCTTGTTCGAACGGGCATGCGGAGCGCCCCGGGCGGGGCAGGCCGCGATGGCCCCGGAGTCCGCACGGTACGCAGCTGGCATCGGGGACGATGTGACCTGGGTTACACAGCGTCCGGTCTGTGTGACCCAGGTCACATGGGGGAGGCCCGCGTCACTGGCTAGCCAGGGCGAGCTTGTTATGGACAGTCGTCACGCCCTCGACGGACTCCGCCAGCGCCTCGGCCTGCTCACGGGCCGCGTCGTTCGGGGCGGTACCGCTCAGGGTGACCTCGCCATTTCGCGTGTCCACATCGATCTTCAGCGCGTTGATGTCATCGGATTTGATCAGCGCCGCTTTCACCGCTGTCGTGATGGCGGCGTCTTCCACCACGCGGCCGGCATCATCGATGGCGTTGGATACGGTTTCGCCCGCCGCCTCGGCCTTGCGCTCGATGTAGTCGCCGGCGGTCTCGGCCTTGCGCTCCGTCGCGTCACCGGTCTCGGCCACCGTCTCCCTGGCCTCGTTCATCTTCACGCGCGATTCGGTGATTGCGGCGTCGACCTTCTCGCCCACCGTCCGGTCCTCGCTGCCGCAGGCGGCAAGCAGGACCGAGACCGAACACAGGGCGGCGAGCGTGAGTCGTTGTCTTGTCGTTCTCATGGCGGTTCTCCACTTGAATCAGATTCCGGATCGGAAGGCCATCGCGGCCATTCCGTCATCCACGCCTGCAGTGTGGCCCGCAGCCACCATGAAGGCTGTAGGTCATTGCCGGAGATGCCGTAGGCGTGGAGGAAGCGGGGAAACCTCAGCGCCGCCGGCGCGACACCGCCTTCCCCGGTGGGTCGGGCAGCGGCGCCAGCAGGGCGGCGAGGTCGTCCTCGGCGAAGTGGAGCGCCGCGTGTCGGTCGTCGGACAGGATGCCTGCCGCCAGGGCCGCCTTCCGCTCCTGAAGGGCCAGGATGCGCTCCTCGATCGAGCCGGCCACGACCAGCTTGTAGACGAATACCGGCTTGTCCTGGCCCAGCCGATGGGCCCGGTCCGTCGCCTGGGCTTCGATGGCCGGGTTCCACCAGGGATCGAAATGGATCACCGTGTCGGCGGCGGTCAGGTTGAGGCCGGTTCCGCCAGCCTTGAGGCTGATCAGGAACACCGGTACCTCACCCTGCTGGAAGCGCCGCACCGGTGCCTCCCGGTCACGGGTGTCGCCGCACAGGCGGACCCAGGCGATGTGCCGTCGCCGGAGCTCGGGTTCGATCAGATCGAGCATTGCCGTGAACTGCGAGAACACCAGCACGCTGCGGCCTTCCTCGACGAGCTCCGGCAACATCCCCATCAGCAGGTCCAGCTTCGCGCGCTCGCGCACCGCGGCTGCCGCCTGCGAGGGCAGCAGGCGCGGATCGCAGCAGACCTGGCGCAGCTTGAGCAGGGCCTCGAGGATGACGATCCGGCTGCGGGAGAACCCGCGCGCGGCCACCTCGTCCCGCACGCGCGCGTCCATGGTCGCCCGCACGGTCTCGTACAGGTCGCGCTGGCGACCCTCGAGTTCGACGCTGCGCACCACCACCGACTTGGGCGGCAGCTCGGTCGCGACCGCCTGCTTGCGACGGCGCAGGATGAACGGTGCAATCCGCCGCGCCAGCAGGTCGGCGCGCGTGCGGTCGCCGTGTTTTTCGATGGGTGTCCGCCAGCGTGCGGTGAAGTCGCGCGCATCGCCGAGCAGACCGGGCATCAGGAAGTCGAACTGAGCCCACAGCTCACCCAGGTGGTTTTCGAGCGGGGTGCCGGTCAGGCACAGCCGCTGGCCCGCCTCGAGCGAACGCACCACCTGGGCGGCCTGGCTGGCGGCATTCTTGACGGTCTGAGCCTCGTCGAGGATGAGGCTGTGGTAGGCAAAGGCCGCCAGCTTCTCTCGGTCTCGCCACAGAAGCGGGTAGGTGGTCAGGCACAGGTCGTGTTGCGGGATTCGCTCGAAGAGGGCCCCACGCCGGCTGCCCCGCAGTTCCAGCACCCGCAGGGATGGCGCAAACCGGCGGGCTTCCTCGCGCCAGTTGAAGACCAGCGAGGTCGGCACC
Source organism: Rhodocyclaceae bacterium (assembly GCA_050303815.1). GTDB lineage: Bacteria > Pseudomonadota > Gammaproteobacteria > Burkholderiales > Rhodocyclaceae > Cognatazoarcus. Next base: position 9,704 of record JBNLCM010000185.1, on the reverse strand, counting down.
ACCACCAGCACGGGACGCTGCAGGCGACCGGACGCCTGTTCGACGAGCAGGTGTGCCAGCACCTGCACCGTCTTGCCGAGCCCCATGTCGTCAGCGAGGATGCCGGCCAGGCCACTTCGCCCGAGATGCTGCAGCCAGGCCAGGCCCTCGCGCTGGTACGGACGCAGCTCGGCCCGCAGCGCCGCGGGGGGCGCGACGGGACGGACCTCGCCCATCGCGCGGACCCGTTCGATCCAGCGCGCCAGCATCACCTCGCCGTCCACCTGCCATCCGTCGGCGAGGGCCGCGCCGACCCGCGGCGAATCCCCGAGCGGCAGCCGCGAGGGCTCGCCCGGACGGTCGAAGAGGTCGATCAGCGTCAGCGCCAGCGGCTTCAGTCGCGCCACCGGCAGGGCCACCCGCGTGCCATCCTCGAGCTGGACGACCAGCGCGTCGTCCTCGTCCATCGCCCGGACGGCGGCGGGGTCGAGCCAGCGCGGGTCGCCCTGGAAGGCCGCGTGGAGGAGGGGCGCCAGATCGGCACGGCGGCCGCCGACGTCGATCCCGAGGGTCAGTTCGAGCCAGCCCGGCCCGGCCTCCTCCACCATCGCATGCCAGCGATCCGGCAGCAGGACGCGATGACGGAAGTCGTGGGGACAGGCCACCTCCCAGCCCGCATCGTGAAGCCGGGGCGCCAGTTCGGGCAGGAAACGCGCCCACTGCGCCTCGCTGTCAAGGCCATACAGCCCCGGCGGCACCTCCCCGCGCGTCTCCAGCCAGCCCGGCCGGATCGGCAGGAAGCCGGCCTCGGCCAGGGCGGCGAGGGCCTTTTCCTCCGCCCCCCGGTCCCGCTGCACCTCGACGCGACGGCCGTCCGGCAGGGTCGCAACGGTGTTGCCGCTGCCCGGGACGAAGCTCGCGCCGCCATACATGAACACGGGCAGGGCATAGTCGTACGGCAGGGCGTCGATGGCCGTGCCGGCGGCGTGGCTGCGAGGATAGCCCCGGTGTGCCCGCCAGCGCCGGCAGTCGAGGGTGGACACGGTGAGGACAGGCTGGCAGCCGGCGGCGATCGGGACCGGCTCCCCCGCGCCGGCCCGCCGTGGCGACGGCAGTCCCGAGGCGTGTTTCGCCAGGGCCTCGGCCACGACCGGGATCTCCGAGCGCGAGAGCGGGGGGAGCGCGAGCAGTTCGCTCACGACGCCCGGAGAGGGCAGGACCAGCCGCCCTGCCTCGCCATTCTCCGCGTCGAAGTAGAGCAGGGGGCGCGTGCGGGCGATGTACTGGCAGGGGGGTTCGCTGCCCACCTCGGCGCGGAGCCCCTGCTCACCGGCGACCCAGGCCAGGTGACCGGCACGGTCGCCCGCGGCCGACAACGCCACCGACAGGGTCCGCCCGGCCGCCAGCAGGCAGCGTCCCGTCGCCAGTGCGCTCTCGGCGAGCATCGCGCCCTCTCGCCCCAGCAGGCGTGCAGCCCCCGCTGCCGGGTGGCGGCGGGCGACATCACGATAGCGCCGTAGCACCTCCAGATCCTCGTCCGTCAGGAACGCCGGTGGCTTCAGCAGGGCCGCCTCGAAGTTGCGCCAGTCGGCCCCGGCGCCCGCCAGGCGGCCATTCTCGTCACAACGCGCCTTCTGCAGGGAGAGTTCCAGGTCCGGCCCGTGGACGGCGCGGCGGACCACGTAGAAGACCGCTTCGCGCCCCGTCCCGCGGCCGCGCTGGCCGGCGTCCCGAGCCAGGCGCGCGCCAAGGCCCCTCGCCCAGGCCACGATCTCGTCCCGGGGTCGGGTGCTGACGGCATCCGGACGACGCGCTGCCATCAGGACCGCGGCCGCATGCTTGCAGCGATTCACGACCGGGCAGCTGCAGCGCGTACCGATCTCGAGCGAACGCTGCCCGAGGAACTCGCGCAGCTCGACCTTGACGCGCACCTTGTAGGGCTCGGCAGCCTCCCCCTGCACCCGCGCGGTGAGCTGATTGCCGGCCGCCTCGAGGGCATCGACCCGGTCGATGTAGGCCCGCGCCCGCTGCAGCGCCGAGGATGAGAAGAATTCGCCGAGGCGCTCGTCGTCGAGCTGGCGGATCAGGCTGTCCAGGGGCATCGGCTTGCCAGGCGCGGCTCAGTCGGCCCAGCCGAGTCGCTGCCCCAGGGCAGCGAAGGCTTCCGCCGCGCCAACCCGCAAGCGCAGGTCCACGATCGCGCTGACCTCGCTGTCGCCCGGATTGATCTCGACGCTGGGCCAGCCCATCCGCTTCGCCCACCAGACCGGCGCAGCGACATACGGGAAGACGCTGGTGGTGCCGATGGTGAAAACGAGGTCGAAACCGCTGGCGAGCGCATCTTCCAGGCGCCGCAGGCCCTGCTCGGGCAATTCCTCGCCAAACAGCACCACGTCGGGCCTCAGGTTGCCACCGCAGTGCGGGCAGGCCGGCGGTATCTCGAGCCCCCGGTAGTCCTCGACCATGCGCGAGCGGGCGCAGTCGATGCAGCGCAACCGGTGGAGGGTACCGTGGATCTCCAGCACCGCCTCCGATCCGGCAGCCCGGTGCAGGCCATCGACATTCTGGGTAAACACCAGGACCTTGTCCTTCTCGCGCTCGAAGCGCGCGATGGCACGGTGCGCGCCATTGGGGCCCGCCCCCCGGCAATTGGCCTCGATCTCAGCCAGGTGCTTCCAGGTGATGTCCGGGCGCTGCGCCATCATCTGCCCCGACAGGGCCACCTCGATCGGGATGCCGTCCTCCGTGTGCGCATCGTCGTAGAGGCCACCGATGCCGCGATAGGTCGGCAGGCCGGAGTCGGCCGAGATACCCGCGCCGGTGACGAAGAGCATCCGCCGCGCCGTTCGGCACAGCTCGGCGACGCGATCGAGGTCGGATTCGAGAGTCATGCGGACGGTCTCGCTGGCCAAACCGGAATTATGCCCGGCCCGCTGCCGGGGATGGTCCGTCGGCGGGTCAGCGACGCGTCGCGTTGGCGCGCCGCTCGAGGATTCCCCGGTAGGCGATCCGGTCGGCCTCATAGCGCTCGCGCAAGGCCTTGATGAGGGACTGCTTGGCCTCGATTACCGAGCGCTGGGCGAGGATCTCCTGCAGATTGTCGGTGATCGCGCGAATGAGCTCGTCGGGCATGGGCGCCGTTTCGTAGAACTCCTTTTCGCGATTCAGCTTGGCCCGTTCGACGAGAAGGTCCTCCTCGAGCTTGCGTGCCCTCGCGAGGTCGGTCTCGATCTCGGCGATCGCGCGCTCCTCGATGCGATCGATGTCGTCGAGATCGCGATAGGTCTCGAGCAGGGCGCGTTCCCGCAGCCGCTCCGTACGGATCCGCTCCTGCTCCCGCCTCTGGCGTCGTTCGGCCTCGCGCTTCTCAAGCAGTTGCTCCGGGGTGAGCGGCGCCTCGACCTGCTCGATCAGCACACCCTGCGGACTCAGGACCCGATATCGCTTGCCATAGCAGATGGGCGGCAGCACGTCGGCGCAGACCTGCCGGCCGCCGTCATCACAGCAGAACACCTGCGCACGCGCCTCCGAGGGCAGGCCGGCTGCCCCCGTGGCGAGCAGGAGGACCAGCAGCTCAGCCTTTGTCCGAAATCCCATAGCGCTCCCGATAGGCCCTGACCGCGCCCAGGTTCGCCTCAAGCTGAGGATCGTCCGCCAGATGCGCAATGAGGTCTTCCAGGTTGGCCACCGATACGACCGGCACGTCGTAGGCCTGCTCGACCTCCTGGACCGCCGAGCGCTCGCCCTGCCCCCGCTCCATGCGGTCGAGGGCAATCACGACCCCGGCCAGGCTGGCGCCCTCGCGCCGGATCAGCTCGACCGATTCGCGCACGGAGGTCCCGGCGGAAATCACGTCGTCGAGCACCAGCACGCGCCCCTGCATCGGCGCACCGACCAGCACGCCGCCCTCGCCGTGGTCCTTCGCTTCCTTGCGGTTGAAGCAGAACGGTACGTTGCGGCCCAGCTCCGACAGCTTGAGGGCGGTACCCGCGGCCAGCGGAATGCCCTTGTACGCCGGACCGAACAGGAGATCGAATTCGATGCCCGATGCCAGGATCGCGCGGGCATAGAACGCGCACAGGCGGCCAAAGGAGGCCCCGTCGTCGAACAGTCCCGCATTGAAGAAATACGGCGACTGCCGTCCGGCCTTGGTGGTGAAGGACCCGAAGCGCAAGACGCCCTTGTCGCAGGCCAGGCGTATGAAATCGCGGCTAAAATCCAAGGTTTATCTATCCGGCGGAATCGAAAGTCGAATGTTACGCATCATCACAGCGAACCTCAACGGCATCCGTTCGGCCAGCCGGAAGGGCTTTCTGGACTGGCTCGCCACGCAATCGGCCGACGTGGTGTGCGTGCAGGAACTCAAGGCACAGGCACCGGACCTCAGCGACGAGATGCGCAGCCCCGGCGGACTGAACGGCCATTTCGTCCACGCCGAGAAGAAAGGCTACAGCGGCGTGGGACTCTACCTCGGGCGGCCTGCCGAGCGCCTCGTGGAGGGGCTCGGCCACATCGAGTTCGATCCCGAAGGTCGCTATCTCCAGGCCGACCTGGGCAATCTGTCCATCATATCGCTGTATCTGCCTTCGGGCTCGAGTTCCGAGGAGCGCCAGCAGGCAAAGTTCCGTTTCATGGACGATTTCCTGCCCCACATGGCGGCGTTGAAGGACGCCGGGCGTGAAGTGGTGATCTGTGGTGACTGGAACATCGCTCACCGGGAGATCGACCTGAAGAACTGGAAATCCAACCAGAAGAACTCCGGCTTCCTGCCCGAGGAGCGCGCCTGGCTCAGCCGACTGTTCGACGAGCTGGGCTATGTGGATGTCTACCGGCGGCTCTACCCCGAGGCGGCCAGCGAGTGCTACACATGGTGGTCCAACCGGGGTCAGGCCTGGGCCAGGAACGTGGGCTGGCGCCTCGACTACCAGATCGCCACGCCGGCCTTCGCGGCGACCGCGCAGCGCGCCTCGGTCTACAAGGACGCCCGCTTTTCGGACCATGCGCCCCTGACCGTCGACTACGACTGGCCGCTCTAGGGCACCGCCGCCGACGGCCCGGCGGGGGGCGCGTCGTCCGCAGGCTTCGACTCGACGGGCGTCGCGGGGGCGCCGGCCGCTCTCGGTGCCGGGCCGATCAGCTCGCGCACCCGATCGGCCAGCAGGGCCGGCTTGAAGGGCTTGAGCAGGTAGCCGTTGATACCCAGCCTGACCAGGTTGCCAACCACGCTCTTGTCGCCTTCGGCGGTCAGCATGATGACGGGCGTGTCCTTGTCTTCCTCTCGCAGGCGGGCGAGGAAGGCTTCGCCGTTCATCTGCGGCATGTTCACGTCGCAGATGATCAGGTCGACCGGCTGGGCCGCGTGGCTGTCGAGGCCAAGCTGCGCCGTGCTCGCCTCCACGACCTGCACCGGCTCGTCCCTGAGGGCGGCCTTGACGTAGGCACGGATGATCGACACATCGTCGACGATGAGGACGCGTTTCTCAGGCATGACGGCGACGGCTCCGGTGGCGGGCAGGCTGACCCCAAGCCTTTACGGCATTCCCCCCGGCGACCTTGAGTATCAGCGGGCACCACCCGGCGGGAACACCACCTGGACCAGCAGACCGCCAGCCGGCGCGGTGTCGAGCACGAGGCGCGCGCCGTGCCGGTCGGCGATGGCCTTGACGATGGCGAGGCCAAGCCCGCTGCCGGGCTGGGACTGACCCGCGCGCCGGTAGAAGCGGTCGAACACGCGCTCCCGCTCGCCCGGTGGAATGCCCGGCCCGCTGTCTGCCACCTCGATGATCGGCGCACCATCGTGGAGCCGCACATTGACGTCTACCCGTCCGCCTTCCGGGGTGTAGCGGATCGCGTTGTCGATCAGGTTGCCCACCAGGGTCCGCAGGGCACCCGCGTCGCCATCGATCCGAAGCCCGGCCTCCCGCGCTTCGGCGCCCAGGTCGATGTGACGCTCGTCGGCGATGGCAGCATGGTCGGCCAGCGCCTGTCCGACGAGCTCAGACAGGTCCACCGGGGCCGTCGAATGCCCGCCCTCGCTGTCCGGCTCCTGTCGGGCCAGCGTCAGCAGCTGGCCGACGAGGTGGATGGAGCGCTGCAGCCCGCGACGCAGCTCCTGCAGCGCCTCGCGGCGCTCGACCTCGTCCTCGGCCCGCTCCGTCAGCTGCAGCTGCAGCTGCAGCGCTGTGAGCGGCGTGCGCAGCTCGTGCGCCGCATCGGCGACAAAGGCGCGCTGGGTCGCCAGCGCCCGCTCGAGCCGACCCAGCAGCCCGTTCAGCGCATCGACCAGGGGACGCGCCTCGGAAGGCACCCCTTGCGCCGGCAAAGGAGACAGGGCGTCGGGGCGGCGCGCCGCGACCCCGCGGGTGAGCCGGTCGAGCGGCCGCAGGCCGCGACCGACCATGTACCAGATCATGCCGCCCAGCAGGGGCAGCATCAGGAACAACGGAAACAGCGTGCGAACCGCGGCCGAAGCCGCCACCCGGCTGCGCACCCGCATCGGCTGGGCCACCTGGACGACCCGGTCGCGCAGGGCCACCGCGAAGATGCGCCAGCGCCCCTCCTCGGTGATCGCATCGGAGTAGCCGAGCTGGGCGGTCGAGGGCAGCTGGCTGTGAGGGTTGGAGAGGTAGAGCTTGAGTCCGTGGGAGTCCCAGATCTGGATCACGATGTCGAGCGCCTCCTCGGGCACTCCGGCCGGCGGCGTGATCGGCGCGCCGAAGCGCTGGTCCCGCAGGGACAGCGCGAACTGGCGGAGGTGGTAGTCCATCACCTCGTCCACCTCGGCGCGCGCCATATAGTAGGTCGCCGCCCCGCCAAGCAGGAAGGCGGCCACCACCGAGCCGAGCACATACACGAGCAGGTCGCGGCGCAGGCTCCTCATGCGTCCTCGGGCACGAACCAGCCAACGCCACGCAGGTTGCGGATCCAGCCGCTCCCCAACTTGCGCCGCAGGGCGTGAATATGGACCTCGATGGCGTTGCTCTCGACCTCTTCGCCCCAACCATACAGGCGGTCTTCCAGCTGGCTGCGCGACAGGGGCTTGCCGCCCTGTTCGAGCAGCGCCTGCAGCAGCGCGAACTCGCGCGCCGACAGGCGCACCGGCTCGCCGTCGAGCGCGACGGCGTGGGCGGCCGGATCGAGGACCAGGCGACCATGGCTGACCACCGGGTCGGCCTGGCCCCGCTGGCGACGGCCCAGCGCCCGGACGCGGGCCGCGAGTTCATCGAGGTCGAAGGGTTTGACCAGGTAGTCGTCGGCGCCCGCATCGAGCCCGGCGATGCGGTCAGACACCGCATCCCGTGCGGTCAGGATCAGCACCGGCACCGCGTTGCCGCCGGCCCGCACCTCGGTCAGCAGCGACAGGCCGTCGCGCCGGGGCAGGCCAAGATCGAGCAGCACGAGCTCGAAGGGGTGGTCGGCCAGGGCCAGGGCGGCCGCGACGCCATCCTGCACCCAGTCCACCGCGTGCCCCTCCTGGCGCAGGCCACGCTGCACGGCGGCCCCGACCATGGCATCGTCTTCGACGAGCAGGATACGCATCGGGCAGGCGGCTCAGACGCCCCAGGTGACCGGCTTCTCGTCGTCGAGCGCGTACTGCATCAGTTCGAGCAGCGGAATCGCCCGCTGCGCCAGGTGGATGCGGGGCTGGCCGGAGCCCTGGTCGATCGGGTCCGGCTCGCCGGAGTCCACGTCGGACCGGCTCGCCTTGTCTTCGTCGATGGCCGCGCGCAGGCGTCCGATGGCCTCGGGCAGCTGCTCGACGGTGATGACGCCCTGCGAGGCATCACGGTCCTTGCCGATGACCGCCAGCAGGTCGCGCGCGTTTTTCTCGAACATCATCACGTCGCCGCTGGCCTGCGACTTGAAAACGATCAGCATGGCTGTCTCCCGTGTCGGATGCATTGCCTCTGCCGCATTGTACCGACTCGGCCTGAACGCCCCCCCGATAGTGACCGGCTCAGACCGAGCCGGCGAGCGCCCGCCCAAGGGCCAGCGCGCGCGCGCGCACCGACTGCGAGATGGCCATCCGCTCTTCGCTCACACGCCCCTGCCAGACGAAGCCGAGGGGGCGGACGCCGAGCATGGCGGCGAGCTGGCGCAGCGCAGCCGCGGCCCCCATGAAGAAGCGGGCCATCCAGGCCGGCGCCGCACTCGAGCTGATCAGCACGGCCGGTCGTTTCGGCTTGCCGGCCCGCAAGCGGGGCGCAGGTCGCCCCCACGGCCAGTAGGCCGCGCCGGCACAGCGCTCCATGAACAGGCGGGTGATGGCCGTGACGTTGCCGATGTTGACGGGCGAGGCGAGCACCACGGCGTCCGCGCCGTCGATCCGCTCGAGCAGTCGCGGGACATCGTCGTCGATGACGCAGCGCCCACGCGTTTCGCCGGGCTGCTGCATGCAGGCGCGACAGTTCCCACAGTGCCGCATCGCCAGGTCCGTGAGCCAGACGGTTTCCGTCTCGGCCCCGCAAGCGCGTGCGGCAGACAGGGTGGTCTCGACCAGTTGGTCGGTGACGCCGCCGGGGCGATAGCTCCCGACGATGGCAATGATCTTGCGCGCAACCATGATGGACTCCTGTCGAAGACAAGCTTCTCTGCCGGGCTGCACGGTTATGTCTGCTCAGTTCCGTTATAGGGTGTCGGGCCGTCGCCGGCCAGCGCCGCTCGGGCGGCCGGCGGAATTCCGCCACGCGAGCCGGCAGATCGGCGGAATCCCGCCTCGGCGGCGCCGTTCGCGGCCGGGCAGACCACGTCAACCCCTTGTTCCAGAACATGTATTCCGGCCGTGACCAACTGGCCCGACGCTTGCGTGGACTACTGCCGAGACCGGTCGGGTCGGCACCTGGATTTCCTCTCCCGCCGCGACATGACCCGCTCCGGCCTCAACCAACAAGAACCGAGGAGACACGAGTGAAACTGATCAAGTCGCTGTTGATCGGCGTGATGGCGCTTGCCGCGCTGCCCGCCATGGCCGAACAGAAATTCGTCACCGTCCTGACCGGCGGCACCAGTGGGGTCTACTACCCCATGGGCGTGGCGATGTCACAGCTGTTCGGCGCCGCGCTGCCCAATGCCAAGGTCAGCGTGCAATCCACCAAGGCCAGTGCCGAGAACGTCAACCTGCTCCAGGCCGGGCGTGGCGAAGTGGCCTTCGCGCTGGGTGATACCGTCTCCTACGCCTGGAACGGCAATGCCGAGGTGGGCTTCAAGTCGAAACTGGGCAAGCTGCGCGCGCTGGCCGCCATCTACCCCAACTACGTCCAGATCGTGGCGTCCAAGGATTCCGGCATCCGCTCGCTGGCCGACCTGAAGGGCAAGCGCGTCTCTGTCGGCGCCCCGAAATCCGGCACCGAGCTGAACGCCCGCGCCGTCTTTGCGGCCGGCGGCCTGTCCTACGACGATCTGGGCAAGGTCGAGTACCTGCCCTTCGGCGAATCGGTCGAGCTGATCAAGAACCGCCAGCTCGACGCGACACTGCAGTCTGCCGGCCTCGGCGTCGCCTCGATTCGTGACCTGTCCACCGCCATCGACATCGTCGTGATCCCGGTCCCGGCCGACGTCGTGGCCGCCATCGGCGACTCCGCGTACCAGGCGGGCGTGATTCCGGCCGGCACCTACACCGGCCAGGACAGCGACGTCCCGACCGCCGCGATCCGCAACATCCTGGTGACCCACGAGGGCGTCGAGGAAGCCGCCGTCTATGAGATGACCAAGGCCATCTTCACCAA
>JBNLCM010000184.1:0-14469 GCA_050303815.1 Rhodocyclaceae bacterium | reverse complement strand
TTCTCCAACGGCAACGAGTTCGTCGGCAGCGAGTCCGCCTTCGGCGACCGCCTCGGCGCCAACGCCGACGACCGCTGGCTGAGCCGCTACAACATCAACTTCGGCTACTACTTCTGAGCACTTACTCCCCTTGCCGCCGCGGCGCGTCGCGCGTCGCGGCGGTTTTTTTTGCCGTCGCGCGCGATCGGGTTCGACGACGCCGGCAACTTCGTGAGGTCTTCCAAGCGCGAGGCGGGCTGCTCGCCGCCGGCTTTTCACCGGCCATGTCGATCGCCGTGAGGAGGGGCCGGTGGCGAAGTGGAGGACGATCGGGCGACTACGCTCCGGCTAGGGCAACGGACGGGGTGACAACTCAAGGCGTGGTCGAGATGCCGGCCTGATCCATGAACCAGTCCCGGAAGCGGCGCAGCGCTTCGTCGTTTGCCTTCTCCTCGCGGTAGGCCAGATAGTGGCGCGTCTCTTCGAGCACCATCTCCTGCTCGACCGGCCTGATCAGCCGTCCCTGTTCGACGAGGGGTGCGACCAGGTGGTCCCAGCCCAGGGCCACGCCCTGGTCGTTGAGCACCATCTGGATCAGCAGGTTGTAGTCGTTGGCGTTGAAGTAGTGCGGACCCTTGCGCAGACGCTCGTCGATGTCCAGGTGATGGACCGCCAGCCACACGCCCCAATCCACGTGCTCGGCAACCTGGGATCGTCCGTAGGGGCCCAGATTGAGCAACACGGCGTCCCTGAGCCCCTCCATGGATCCGATCTCGGGATGCGCCTTGAAATAGGCCGGGGTGCACACCGGGTAGATGCGGTCATGGAAGAGGGGGATGCTGGCGTAGCCCTCCCGCACCCGCGCAAACTTTGTGACGAAGATGTCCGGCTGGATGCCCGGCTCCATCGTGAGGAAGTTCTGTGTCGCTACCAGATCGAGGTCGATGTCCGGGTTGGCACCGAAGAAGCTGGGGAGCCGGCGTGACATCCATAGCGCCGAGAAGGCGGGCGAACAGCACACGCCCACGGTGCGTCTCGTGGCGCCGCCGTGATCGTGCTGCACGCGCTCCGCGGCCTGAGCGATGTTGAAGAAGGACAACTGGGCGGCGTCGAAAAAGATCGATCCGGCCGGGGTCAGTTCGACGGAACGGCCGACGCGTTCGAACAGGGCGGTGCCCAGGTGCTCTTCGAGTTCGCGGATCTGGCGACTGATCGCAGCCTGGGTGACGCACAAGGTCTCGGCGGCGCGGGTGAAGCTCTGGTAGCGCGCGGCAGCGACGAAGCATTTCACGGCCCTCAGCGAGGGCATTTTGAGCAGCGTCTGGTCGGGATCGGCGTGTTTGCTCATAACACGAAGTTATCAGTACTTCCGAAAAAATGTCGATTGTGGCTGGTAGCCGGCAAATCTAGACTGGCCGGAAGATCTTGACGAACGACAACGAGTGCTGTGTTGCGCGCAGTGCGGGGCTGATGCGTTTCGCACGTATCGGCGGTCCGAGGCCGGCTGAGGCTGGCCCTACCGCGAAACACGCTTTGGTCCGGTTCGTCGGGCCGGCTTCAGCCGGCCAGCGGCGGCCGAGTTCCGCCTGGACCATAGGCTCCACCAAGATCGCAACACTACACTGGCTGGCTCGCTTGCCAAGGGTAACCGAAAGGCCCCGCCGGCCAAAGCTTCCCCCCCTTTCGAAATGTGCACGATCGGACTGCAGGAGCAGGACCGGGGGCAGCCGCCCGCAGCGGACCACGGAAGTGAGCAGTCAATCCACGACGCTTGGGCCTCTCGTGCAACGCAAGCCGCGCCATGCACTTCCCCGCGGATTGTTCACGCAACCGGACGCGTATCGCGACGGCCTGGAGCCGGTCTGGCACAAGGAGTGGATCCTTGCCGGGCACACCGCCGAGCTGGAATAGCCAGGCCCGTTGTGCATGGCCGCCAGCGGCAAGTCTGCCAAGCTGGTCGGCCCGTATGGCTGGAGTTCGAGAACAATCGAGAGTGCTGCCACTGCGAAGGCTCGCAGCCGGAATTGCTGGACTCGTTCGTCGAGAACCTCTCGGTGGCGGGCGTTGTCGGCGCCGAGGATGCGCAGCAGGCGGTCGATGGCCGCGCTGGCGCGCCTCACCAAGCGCGCCGCCCGCCGCTTGACCGCTTGCGATCGATCCACGCTCGAGGGCACCGGCGCGGCGATCCGCCCCGCGGCACGGACTCCTGTTACGCCATTGACGCTGCCTTTCCCAAACCGATCGATTGATTACCAGATGTTATCGAATGTGCGAAGAATATATCGTTAGACGGTATCGCACCGGGTCTCTAAAGTTGAACGCAAGCGAATAGAGACGCGCGGCATTTGAAATGCAAGCCGTCCGACAGGAAATGGAGACAAGGTGCCATATGAACGACGGCGACGACATCCTGGTCGTGAAGAACATCTTCAAGGTCTTCGGCGACCGGCCGAATGAAGCGATGAAGATGCTCGAGAGCGGCGCCAGCAAGGACGACATCTTCCGCAGGACCGGGCAGGTCATCGGCGTCTTCGATGCCAGTTTCTCCGTCAAGAGAGGTGAGATCTTCGTCATCATGGGTTTGTCGGGGTCCGGCAAGTCGACCATGGTGCGTTTGTTCAACCGTCTGATCGAGCCCACTTCCGGCAGCATCTATCTCAACGGCAAGGAAATCACGGGCCTCAGCGACAAGCAGCTCATCGACGTCAGGCGCAAGGACATGAGCATGGTCTTCCAGTCCTTCGCCTTGATGCCCCACATGACCGTTCTCGACAATGCGGCCTTCGGCCTGGCGGTCTCCGGCGTGGCCGAGGAGGAACGCAATCGGCGGGCCCGCGAGGCGCTCTCGGCGGTGGGCCTGGCGGAGCACGAATACAGCTATCCCCACCAGCTCTCGGGCGGCATGCAGCAGCGCGTCGGGCTTGCCAGAGCCCTGGCCAACGACCCGGCCATCCTCTTGATGGACGAGGCCTTTTCGGCGCTGGATCCGCTGATCCGCACCGAGATGCAGGACGAACTGATCCGCCTGCAGGCCAAGCACCAGCGCACGATCGTCTTTATCTCCCACGACCTCGACGAAGCCATCCGTATCGGCAATCGCATCGCGATCATGGAGGGCGGACGGGTGGTCCAGGTGGGCACGCCGCAGGAGATTCTCAACAACCCCGCCGATGCTTACGTCGAGAACTTCTTCAAGAGTGTGGATTCGTCGAAGGTGTTGAGGGCCGGCGACGTGGCCGCGTTCGAGCAGGAGATCGTGGTTCGCCGCTCGAACGGTGCCTCGGACGGCGGCCTGCCGAAGCCCTACGCCTTCGTCACCGACGACGAGAGCCGCTTCGTCGGGCTGCTCGACAGCAGCGGGGCTGCTGCCGGGGATGCGCCGCGGGAGCTGACCCGGAGCGAGTTGCGGAGCGTCCAGTTCGATACGCCTTTGCATGACGTTCTGGAGATCGCGGCCTCGGTACCCTATCCGGTGCCGGTCTTGACGCGCGATGGTGCCCTGCACGGCACGATCTCCAGGGAACTGCTGCTGAAGTCTCTCAGCCGTCACTAGCTGCTTGCCGGCAAGGTCATGGACCTGCCTGGCCCTTGATCGGAAAAGCCATTCCGAATTGGGCCGGCGTTTGCCTGCAAGCCATCGAGACAAATTTACAGAGAGTAGGTGGACAAGATGTCGGACCCGAGCATTCTCGATCCTTTTCAGACACTCAATATCCCCCTCGGCGATTGGGTGGAGGCGAGCCTGAACTACGTCGTGCATAATTTCCGCGGCGTCTTTCAATCGGTGCGATGGCCGATCGACCAGGTGCTGAAAGGCGTCGAGGCCTTGCTCCAGTCGGTGCCGCCGCTGATCGGCGTCGCCCTGGGTGCCCTTCTCGGCTGGCAGGTCGCCGGCCGCCGCATGGCGGTTCTGTGCGCCGTGACGCTGACCTTGCTGGGCTCGATCGGCGTCTGGTCCGAATCGATGACGACGCTGGCGCTGGTCATTACGTCCGTCTTCTTCTGCGCAATCTTCGGCGTACCGTTGGGCATCCTGTGCGCCCGCAACGAGCGCCTCGAGAGTTCGCTCAGGCCGCTGCTCGATGCCATGCAGACGCTGCCGGCCTTCGTCTATCTCGTTCCGGTCGTGATGCTGTTCGGCATCGGCGACGTGCCCGGGGTGCTGGTGACGATCGTCTTCGCGCTGCCGCCTCTCGTCCGCCTGACCAACCTCGGCATTCGCCAAGTGCCGGCCGACAAGATCGAGGCCGCGAGGGCCTTCGGCTGTACCCCGCGGCAGATGCTGCTCAAGGTGCAATTGCCGCTGGCCGCGCCGACGATGATGGCGGGGCTGAACCAGACGCTGATGCTGTCGCTGTCGATGGTGGTGATCGCTTCGATGATCTCGGTCGGCGGTCTGGGGCAGATGGTCCTGCGCGGCATCGGCCGCCTGGACATGGGGCTGGCGACGGTCGGTGGCGTCGGCCTGGTGCTGCTGGCGATCTTCCTGGACCGACTGACCCAGGCGATGGGCGAGCGCAGCGCCTCCAACGACATGAGCCAACGCTGGTATCAGCGGGGACCTCTCGGGATGGTCCTGCGGCTGATCGGCATGAACAAGACCAAGCCCGGCGTCGGCCAGACGGCGCTGTGATTCGTCTCGATCGATTGAGCAAGACCTTAACGAAGAGGTATCGCACCATGCATTTCGATGCATCCAAGCCGCTGCAGTGGATGAGACGTTCCCTGGCGGTGATCGCCGCTGCAATGCTGCCGCTCCATTGCCTGGCCGCGTCGCCCGAACAGCCCGGTCAGGGCAAGAGCATCACACCGATCTTTCCCCCGATCGCCGAAGAGCGTTTCCGCGGCGAGATCGCGATGATCGGTCTGAGCGAACTGGGCTACGAGGTGGAGAAGCCCAAGGAAACCGAATATCCCACGATGATGCTGGCGCTGGCCCAGGGCGACGCCGACTTCACCGTCCATCTGTGGGACAAGCTGCACGACAAGTTCTACCAGCGGGTTGGTGGCGACGATGCACTGGTCAAGGTCGGTACCGTGATCGACGGTGTGCTGCAGGGCTATCTGATCGACAAGAAGACCGCGGACAAGTACGGCATCAAGTCGCTGGCGGATTTCAAGGATCCGAAGATTGCCAAACTGTTCGATGCCAACGACGACGGCAAGGCCGACCTTACCGGCTGCAATCCCGGCTGGGGCTGTGAGGTGGTGATCGACCACCACCTCAAGGCCTACGGCCTGGAAGACACTGTTTCGCACAACCGAGGCTCGTACTTCGCGTTGATGGCCGACACCATAACGCGCTTCAAGCAGGGGAATCCGATCCTCTACTACACGTGGGTGCCGCAATGGATCTCCGCAGTGCTGCGGCCGGGTCAGGAAGTGGTCTGGCTGGAGGTTCCCCGCACCGACCTTCCCGGTGGTGACAACAGTGTCAATACGATGTTCGAGGGAAAGAACCTGGGCTTCGCCGTGGATACCGTCAAGGCGGTGCTCAACAAGGAATTTGCGCAAGAGAACCCCGCCGCCCGCGAGTTTCTGGCCAATTTCCATATCAGCATCGACGACGAGAATGCGCAGAATCTCAAGATGCAAAACGGCGAGAAGAGCGCAGCCGACATCCGTCGTCACGCCACGGAGTGGGTCGAACAGCACCGCGCGCAGTTCGACGAATGGCTGAACAAGGCGCGCGCGGCTGCCAAGCAGGGCTGACGCCCGGTCAGTGATGTGCTGCAGGCGCCCGCAAGCGCGGGCGCCTGCGCCGGTAGGGCCTAGTCTTCGTATCCGGCCGGCAGGCCAGCGGTGGGAGTCCCCATGTCCTTGTTGTCGTTCGTGCAGGAATTCGAGTTCCGGCAGGCGCCGCCTGCCACCCGGCAGCGTCTCCAGGCCTGCCTCCTGGACATCCTCGGCGTAGCAGCGGGCGCGCGGGACAACCACACCAGTCGGGTGCTTCGTGCGTACGCCTGCGAACACTACCCGGCAAGCGGGACCGCCAGCCGTCTGCTGTTCGACGGGCGTCGCGTCCATCCCTTGGGGGCGGCCTGGGCCGGTGGCTTCTGCGTCGACAGCCTGGATGCCCACGAGGGTCACTTCACTTCCAAGGGACATGCCGGCGCCACCGTGGTGCCGGCCCTGTTGGCGCTGGCGGACGCATACCGCCGGCGGGGCCAGCAGATCGATGGCGCGGAGTTCCTGAGTGCGCTTTGCATCGCGTACGAGACGGCCTTGCGTGCCGGGGCGGCCCTGATGGCAACCGCGCCGCAGTACCATGCCTCCGGCGCCTTTTCCGCCATCGGGGTGGTCTGCGGAGGGAGCAGGCTGTTGGGCCTGGACGGCTCCAGCTTTCGCCATGCTCTGGGCATCGCGGAATATTTCGGCCCTCGCTGCCCCATGATGCGGCTGGTCGATCATCCTTCGATGCTTCGCGATGCGCACGGAGCGGGTGCATATGCGGGCATCAACGCGTTGCTGCTGGCCCAGGCGGGAGTGACGGGCGCGCCTGCCGAAACCGTCGAGTCGAGCGCCGTGGCCGCGCAGTGGCACGACCTCGGTCAGCGTTGGGAGATCGATGCGCAGTACTTCAAGCCCTGGCCGGTATGCCGTTGGGCCCAGCCGGCGCTCACCGCGATGCAGAGCCTGCTCCAGCAGGATCCACGCATCGATGCCGAAAGCATCGAGTGGGTGCGGGTCGAGACCTTTCACGAGTCGATGCGCCTTCAGGGGCATGCGCCGGCCAATGCCGACGAGGCCCAGTACGGCTTGGCCTTTCCGTTGGCCGCGCTGATCTGCCGCGGCCGCGTCGGACCGGAGGAAGTCACCGGCGACGCCATCCACGCCGGGGACATCCTGGCCTTGAGCCAGCGCATCGAGATCGTCGAGGCCGGCGACCTGTCAAGCCGCTTCCCCGAGGAGATCCTGTCGCGGATTCAGGTGCGCCTGACGAACGGGCGCGAGATCGACAGCGGCACGACCGCGGCCAGGGGCGATCCTTCGACGCCGATGCCGGCAGAGGAATTGCGCGACAAGTTCCACCAGATGGCGAGCGTCAGTCTCGACGCATCGCATCGCCGGGCGATCGAACAAGGGGTGCTCGAACTCGCCGACAGCGCCAGTTGCTCAGCCTTCTTCGAGCTGATCCTGAACCGCGCCCTGCAGCCCGAAAGCTGCGTCGAGCCGCAGGGCGCCGCGGCGATCCGATGAAGGCGCGTACGCCATGCCGAGTGGCGCAGTGCGGGTGGTGCCTGCCTGCTCGACAGGGAGAGCGGAGTGGCAGCGGACTTTCGGGAGCAAGAAGATGGATGTCTCTTTCAAGAGCCTTCTGAAGCACAAGAACCTGGCGCACCTGCACCAGTCGGAGCAGAGACGCCCGCCCGCGGGCGGGCGGCGCGTGGTTTTTCTTCTCCTGGATCACTTCTCCCTGATGGCATTCACCGGTGCGGCGGACGCGCTGGTGACCACCAATCTGGTGGCGAACGAGCCTCTCTTCGAGACCCGGGTCTTCAGTATCGATGGGGGCACGGTCACCAGCGACTTGGGGATCGCCGTCTCCGTGGACGGCGGGCTGTCCTCGTTGCGGGTGGGGCGGGGCGACCTCCTCGTCGTGTGCGGGGGGCTGCGGGTTCGGTTGCACAGCTCGGCCGGGATTCGCAATCTGCTGCTCGCTGCGCATTCCGCAGGCGCTACGCTCGGGGCGCTGTGGAACGGCGCCTATTTTCTCGCCGATGCGGGTTTGCTGGACGGTCGGGAGTGTGCCGTTCATCCCGACACGCGAGCCCTGATGGTCGAAACATTTCCGAGGGTGAACGTTTCGAGATCGTCCCATGTCGTGAAAGGGCGGCATGTCAGCTCCGCCGGTGCCAACAGTTCGCTGAGCATGATGTTGGAGTGGCTGAGGGGCGATCTCGATCAAGGCGTTGTCGACTCGGTCGAGGAGATCCTGACCTGCGATGAAAGTCCCGGGGTGATGGGCGCGTCGGCGCTGTCGATCCATCGCAACAGCAGCTTGCCGCAAGCCCTCAAACTCGCACTCGAGCTCATGCACAGCAATATCGAGGAGCCGCTGACGATCGGCGAGATTGCGGATCTGGCCGGCTTGTCGAGACGGCAGCTGGATCGCCTCTTCAATCGACATGTCGGTGCCTCGCCGTCTCGATATTATCTCGAGCTGCGTGTCACCCATGCGCGACAATTGCTCCAGCACAGCAACGGGCCGATCGCCGAGATTGCCGTTGCCAGCGGCTTTGCCAGCATTTCGCACTTTTGCCACTGTTTTCGCCAGTTCTTCAATATCGCGCCGAGCAAGTTTCGACATCAGCAACTCGCGCGCTAGGTTTCAGCCGCCTTCGAAAAAAATGCGCGCGTGATGTAGAGGCCTCGAGCCGGCAATGGCGGAACCTCGCCGCTCGTTCGACCGATATGCAAGGCCCGCAAATGGCGATGATTCGTGATTGACCATGGAAATGTCATGGTATTCGTTCGGCGCCGTCGGATTCATAACATGCGTTCATGAATTGCAGGGAAGAAATGTTGATTGTCCCGTCGAGCCGGCGGACTCTACCATTCTTGAACGCCGCACCCTCCAACCCCTATAACCTTCGCAAGGTGATTGCATGAATTTTGACGGCATCTGGACACCGGTCGTTACGCCGTTTTCCGAAAACGGCGCCATCCATTTCGACACCGTCGCAAAAACGATCGACACCCTGATCGATCAGGGCGTTCACGGATTGATCGTCGGCGGCACCACCGGCGAATACTATGCCCTGAGCAAGGACGAGAGAAAGCAGCTGTTCGATTTCGTGGTCGATCGCGCCAAGGGACGCATCCCCCTGATGGCCGGGATCAATGCCACCACGACCGCGGACAGTCTGGAGCTCGGAAAGCATGCCAAGGCGGCCGGCTTCAACGCAATCCTGATCGCGGCGCCGTATTACTGCCAGCCGACGCAGCAGGAACTGCTGGCTCACGTCCGTTGCGTCGACGATGCCATCGGCCTGCCGATCATGCTGTACAACTTCCCCGATCGCACCGGCGTGCCGATGAGCTTCGAGTTCATCGACGCCCTGCGTGATCGCGCCAACGTTCAGGCGATCAAGGAAAGCACCGGTTCGATCCAGCGGCTGCATACCCTGGCCAACGATCATGCCGACCAGTTGCAGCTCAGCTGCGGCATGGACGACCAGGTGCTGGAATTCTTTGTCTGGGGGGCACGCAGCTGGGTCGCCGGGGCGTCCAACTTCCTGGCTCCGGAGCACGTGGCGCTGTATCGGACCTGCGTCGTAGAGAAGGACTTCGTCACCGGTCGGAAACTCGCCGCCCGATTGCTGCCGATTCTGAACCTTCTGGAGCAGGGGGGGAAATTCTGCCAGTACGTCAAATACGGTTGTGAGCTGGCGGGCCTGTCCGTCGGGACGGCGCGCAGGCCGCTGCTGGCGCTGGATGAGGCGGAGAAGGACGAGTTCAGGCGAGTCTATGACGAACTCATCGTTCACCGCGGCTAGTGCCCTGGCGCCGGAGGCGCGCCCGCTGCAGCTGAAATGCCGGCACTTGCCGCAGGACGACGGCCGGTGCGGCTGGTACGCGACACTGCCTCCGCCGCCGCCCGCGGTGCCGCTCAAGGGTGCGGCCGAGGCGGACTGGGTGGTGCTGGGCGCGGGTCTGGCCGGTTTGGCAGCGGCTCGGCGGCTGGCCGAGCTGCAGCCGAATGCCGCCATCGCCGTCGTGGATGCGCGGCGGGTCGGCTTCGGCTCGGCCGGGCGCAACTCGGGGTTCATCATCGACCTGCCGCACAACCTCGCCTCGCACGACTACACCGGCGACCGGACGGACGATCTGATGCAGATGCGCCTCAATCGCGGCGCCATCGACTACCTTCGCGGCATCGTTCGAGCCCATCGCATCGACTGCGACTGGCGGGAGCAGGGCAAGTTGCACGGGGCGGTCGAAGCCCATGGAGTCGCGGCCCTCGAGACCTTCGCCAAGGGGCTGTCGGCGCTGGGCGAGCAGTACCGCGTGCTCGACGCCCGCGACATGAAGGCGGTGACCGGCACCGATTTCTATCGGGCCGGCGTGCATGCGCCGGGCGCCGTGCTGGTCCAGCCAGCCGCGCTGGTTCGCGGCCTGGCCGCGACCCTGCCTGCCAACGTGAAACTCTACGAGGACGCCGCGGTTCGCGAGATGGTGCTCGGCAAGCCGCACACTCTGGTCACTGATGGGGGGCGGCTGACGGCGCCCCGGCTGATCCTCGCCAACAACGCCTATGCGGCGCAGTTCGGTGGGCTCGGCCTGAAGGGGCGCATTCTGCCCATCTACACGTACGGCAGCCTGACCCGCCGACTGGATTCCAGGGAGCTCGCCGCACTCGGCGGCGAGGAGAGCTGGGGCCTCATTCCTGCCGATCCGATGGGCACCACGGTGCGGCGCATGGCCAGTGGGCGGATCTGCGTACGCAATACCTTCACCTACAACCCGGACGTCAGTGCCGGCGCGGGCCGGCTGGAGCGCGCTCGCGCCGCTCATCGACGTTCGTTCGAGCGGCGTTTCCCGATGCTGCCGGGGGTCGAACTGGAATACACCTGGGGTGGAGCGTTGTGCCTGTCCCGCAACGGCGGTACGCCGTTCGGCGAAATCGCCCCCGGCGTATTCAGCGCGGTCTGCCAGAACGGGCTGGGCATGACCCGCGGCACGATCTCCGGCAAGCTGATCGCTGAATATGCCTTGGGCATGGACGGCGAGCTGCTCGACATCATGTTGAAACAACCCAAGCCGGCCGCCAACCCGCCCGAGCCGCTGCTCGGCATCGGGATCCGCTCGACCCTTGCCTGGAAAGAGTGGAAGGCCGGTCTAGAGCTCTGAACCATTCCAACGGAGGATTACAAGCATGTCCGATATGCTCACCAAGGACGCCATCGCGCAGCAGATCGAGCGGATCGAATACCGAAACCTGGCTTTCATCGACGGCCGTTTCGTATCCGCCCGCTCGGGCGAGACGTTCCAGACCTTGAACCCGGCCACCGGCGATGTATTGACCGAAGTCGCAGCCTGCGGTGCCGAGGATGTCGACCTCGCGGTGCAGGCGGCCCGCCGCGCATTCGAAGCCGGCGTCTGGTCGGGGCTTGCACCCGCCGAGAGAAAGGCCGTCATGAAGCGCTTCGCCGACTTGATCGACGAGCATTGCCTCGAACTGGCCGTCCTCGAATCCCTGGAGGCGGGCAAGCCGATCGGTGAGTGCTACAACGTCGACATTCCCGATACCGCCAACACCATCCGCTGGCACGCCGAGGCCGCCGACAAGCTCTACGATGCGCTGTCGCCGAGCGGGACGGGCGTGGTCGGCATGATCCGCCGCGAGCCGATCGGGGTGGTCGGCGCGGTGCTGCCGTGGAACTTCCCCGCAATGATGGCCGGCTGGAAGCTGGGGCCGGCGCTGGTGACCGGCAACAGTGTGGTCCTGAAGCCCGCCGAGCTGACCTCGCTCAGCACCATCCGCCTCGCCGAGCTGGCTCACAAGGCAGGGATCCCGGCAGGGGTGCTGAACGTGGTGCCCGGGCTCGGACATGTCGCCGGCAAGGCCATCGGCATGCATCCCGACGTGGACCTGGCCGCCTTTACCGGTTCCACCGACGTGGGCCGGCGGTTTCTCGAGTACTCGGCGGCGAGCAACCTCAAGCGCGTGGTACTGGAGTGCGGAGGCAAGAACCCGCAGGTGGTCATGCCCGACGTCAGCGACCTCAAGACCGTGGCGGCCAACGTTCTGGCCGCTGCCTTCTGGAACATGGGCGAGAACTGCTCGGCGGGCTCGCGTCTGATCGTTCATCGTTCGGTCAAGGACGCCCTGGTGGACGAGCTGCAGCTCCAGCTGGAGGCCGAATGGCGTACCGGTGACCCGCTCGACCCGGAAGTGAAACTCGGCGCCCTGATCGAGAAGGAGCACATGGACAAGGTGTTGGCGTACATCGAGCAGGCGAAGGCGGAGGGCCTCGAGCCGGTGACCGGCGGCGAGCGGATCCTCGAGGAGTCCGGCGGCTATTTCGTCGCACCGACGATCTTCGACGGCGTGCCCGAGGACTCCGCACTGGCACGGGAGGAAATCTTCGGCCCGGTGTTGGCGGTGATCCCGTTCGACACGGAAGAGGAGGCCGTCGCCCTCGCCAACGACACCTGCTACGGTCTGGCGGCGTCGCTGTGGAGCGAGGATCTCAATACGGTCCACCGCATGGCGGCCGCCATCCGGGCCGGCACCGTGTCGGTCAATTGCTTCTCGGAAGGGGACATCACGACCCCGTTCGGCGGCTACAAGCAGTCCGGTTTCGGTGGGCGCGACAAGTCCGTATATGCCCACGACCAGTACTGCGAACTCAAGACGACCTGGATCAAGCTGAGCTAGGCGGGGGGCCGGCGGAAAGCTTGTTCAATCCGTCGGGACCCTCTGTTTCAGCATGCTGGAGCGGCAGACGGTCATCGAACACAACGGTGGCATGACCGACGAAGAAATCGAGGAAGGCAGCGTGCCGAGTTGCGGCACCAGGGCTGCATCCGATGTAAACGTCGATTGCCGATCGATTCACCGCGCCGCACGCACACCGAAAAGCCGAGGAGTAGCAATACGGAAAATCGGTGGCGCGTTGCGGCGATCCGAGAAAAAACCGGGGCCGCCGACCCTGGAATGAACCGCTCGAGAATACCTGTCGTCCGAAGCGCCGCGAGTTTGCCGGCCGAAGTTGCGGCTGAACAGGTGGCGCGTCGGACCCTATTCCCGGCCCGCGATCCCGCTTCCGCGATATTTACCGGAAGGACGGTTTTCAGGCCGATTCCGACGGCGCTTGGAAAGCAACGGTAAGCCTGCGACCGAGCCAAGTGGAATGCGTGAATTGAATGGTGTGGGCCCATGTCGCAGGCGGGCACGATCGCTTCGCTGGCGCAGCTGCCAGCAAGCGTAGTTGAACATAAGCTTTTGCTTACAACCTTTCGGAGGAGCAAGCGATGAATGAGAAACGCACCAGGCCGGGTCGTGGCGGCGCTCGCGAGGCGCGCCGCGCGATGCGCTCGACGGCGGATTTTTCCATGCTGCCGGCGCTGGCGCGCAATCTGCCCTACTGCGAGCCGATGGACCCCGACCAGATCGCCCGGATCGACGATGCGTCGATGGCCATCCTCGAGGAGGTGGGCGTCGTCTTCCGCGACGAAATCGCCCTCGAAGACTGGCGCAGGGCCGGTGCCGACGTGCGCGGCGAGAGGGTCCACCTGGACCGCGGGCTGGTACGGGAACTGATCGCATCGATCCCATCGGACTGGACGTATCGGGCTCGCAATACGGAACGGAACCTGCCGTTCGGCGGCAAACATTCGATCTTCGTGCCGATGACGGGCGCGCCCTTCGTGCGGGGCCTCGATGACGTTCGCCGCTTGCCGACGATTGCCGATCTCAACATGTTCCACAAGCTCTCGCACATGTCTCCGGCGCTGCATTCGAGCGCGCACGTCATCGTCGAGCCGATGGACTTGAAGGTCAGCCATCGACATCTGCACATCACCTATTCGTCGATGAAGTATTCCGACAAGACCTTCATGGGGATGACCACCTCCGGCAAGAACGCCGAAGACGTCATGGCGATGTGCGAAATCCTCTTCGGCGCCGACGTGATGGAAGAGACGCCCGTCGTCACCGGCAACTGCAACGGCAATTCGCCGCTCGTTTGGGACGAGACGATGCTCTCGGCGATGCGGGCCTTCTGCAAACGGAAGCAGCCCGTGCTTTGCTCGCCCTTCGTTCTGGGGGGCGCCAATACGCCGGCCTCGATCGCACCGGCAGTCGCCCAGTTGAACGCCGAGGCATTGTCGGCCCTGGCATACACCCAGGTCATCCGCAAGGGTTCCCCGGCCATCTACGGCCACTACTTGTCCACCGTGTCGATGAAGTCCGGGGCGCCAATGGCCGGAACGCCCGAGATCAGCCTGATGAACTTCATGATCGGACAGATGGCCCGGTACTACGGCGTTCCCTGGCGCAGCTCGAACACCTTGGGCGGGGCGAAGACCTTCGACGCCCAGGCGGGATATGAAAGCGCCATGACGCTGAATGCCGTGCTCCACGCCGGCACCAACTATATTTGGCACTCGGCCGGCTGGAATGAGGCCGGCATGCATTGCTCGGTGGCGAAATTCGTCGTCGACGCCGAGATGTGCGCAATGGGGTACCGCATGGCCGAGGGCATTCGCTGGGACGACTTCGACGAAGCCTTGCAGGCGGTGCGCGATGTCGGCCCCGGCGGCCACTATCTGGGCCATTCGCACACGCTGGGCAACTTCGAGCGTGCCTTCTTCATGCCGAAGCTGTTCGACAACAATTCATTCGAGCAATGGCAGGTCGATGGTTCGGTCGAGATTACCGCGCGGGCCATCGAGTACGCCAAGAAACTGTTGCACGAGTACGAGGAGCCGAAACTCGACGATGCGACGGACGGCGCCTTGCGAGATTTCATTGCAAGGCGC
>JBNLCM010000183.1:0-10190 GCA_050303815.1 Rhodocyclaceae bacterium | reverse complement strand
ACCTGCCCGCCGGGCTGCCGCCCGACCTCGCGCGCGGCGTCGCGCTGCACCGGGCAATTGATGGCTATGCCGATCGCCACCCGGCCTTCCAGGCCAGCCGCCGGCGCGTCGCGGAGGGCCGGCGGCGCTACGCGGGGGTGCTGGTCGACATGTTCTACGACCACGTGCTTGCGCGCGACTGGGGCGACCATGCCGATGAGCCCCTGCTGCATTTCTGCGCCGACACCTATCGCCTGGCGGGCGATCGCGCGAGCGAGTTGCCCGAGGCTTTCGCCCGGCTGCTGCCGGCCATGCAGGCCGGCGACTGGCTTGGCGCCTACCGGCGGCCCGAGGCCGTCGCGGATGCCCTGGCGCGGATGTCGCGGCACCGCATCCGGCGGGACAATCCGCTGGGCGAGGGCTTCGTCGACTTCGAGCGCGCTGCTGACGGCTTTGCGGCGGATTTTCGCGATTTTCTTCCCGATGCGATCGATTTCGTGCGCGCCTGGCGCCACGAGCATGGAGTGAGCCGATGACCGAATCCCTCCGCGCCGCGCTCGAGCGCCTGCAGCAGGGCCGCCTGTCCGCGATGCAGTGCGTAGCCGTCTGGCGTAGCGATGCGCCGCCCCTGCTGGCCCGGCTGTCGCCGCGCTACGGCGAGGTGCTGGACCAGCTGCTGATGCACCTCGAATCCGGTGCGGGCTTTGCAGGCGAGAGCTGCTCGTTCAGCCAGCAGGCCCTGATCGACGAACTCGGCACCTGGCTCGACAAGGCCGAGGCGCGCCTGTCCCGCCCCTGAGACCGGCCTCAGCGCCCGCGCGCGAGGCAGTTGTCGTAGCGCCAGCGGACCCGCCTGGCGAACCATTCGGTGGTCAGCTTGCGGGTAATCTTCGGGCTCTTCAGCTGGATGCGCGGTATCGAGGCCCGGGCCAGCCGCCGCCCGGCCTTGCGGTCGGCCAGCTCGAAGACGCGCCGGTAGAGCCGGGTCTCGCTGAATTCGGCGGCCTTCTCGCGCAGCAGGTCGCGTCCGATGCGCCAGTCCGACAGCTCGAGCTGGCCGGCGATGGCGTCGATCGCCTTCCGCGTGGCGCTCTTCTCGGGTGCGGGGCTGCCGTCCCGGTAGCGGAGCAGGTCGCCGTCGGGTACCAGCCGATGGCCGCTCAGGGTCGACAGGGCCTGCTGGAAGGCCGCGTTGCGACTGGCGTAGCGCCCCGCATTGAAGTCGGCGAAGCGGAACACCGGGTCATCGTACGGGGCCGGGTAGTCGAGCAGGATCGCGATGCCGAAGTACAGCCCGCCGCGCCGTGTGAAGACTTCGTCGCGGATCGAGGCCTCGACAGGGTACGGATAGCCGTGGGACGCCGCGTGGCGCTCTGCGAAGGTGATGCTGACCTGCATCGGGCCGCCCGTGCGCACCGGGTTGCGGCTGGCGAGCAGCGTGGAGCCGAGCGGTAGCTCGGCGATCATGTCCTGGTAGAGCGCGTTCATCTCGCGTTCGGTGCGCAGCGCATCGATGCGCGACCGGTAGCTGCGACCGTCCGGCCCGCGGGTCGCCAGCCCGGCGTCAAGCACCAGCTTCGGTATGCCGTAGCGCGCCCGGCGCGTCTCGATCTCTTTCCAGACGATCTTCGACAGGCCGGGCACCGGTGGGTCGGCCACGAACAGGGATTCCTGTTCGGTGATGGCAACGACGCTGCAAATGGCGTCCGGCGAGGGCTCGATCCTGAGGTCGTGGAAGGCTTCGGCCATGTCACGCGCCCAGCCGGGCCTGTCCCTGGCCCGGTCGGGGATGAAGTCGATGATCCGGCGACGGGTCAGGGCCGGCGGTTGGGGCAGCGGGGTGACCGTCGAGGGGGTCGGCGGACTGTCCTCGACCGGAGGCCGCGCGGAGGGTGGCCGTTCGCCGCCGGGGGGCGTCGCCGGGCCGGGCGGCATCGTCGGCGAGTCGCGCACTTCCGTGGTGGTGCCGCAGGCGGCGAGCAGGAGGGAGACGGCCCCGCACAGCAGGACGACCCGCAGTGTCATGCGAATGCGTTCAGCGGGGCAGCGGGGCGGTGCTGCGCAGGAACTCGTTGCGCAACTGGTCGGAGGTTTCGAACTCGCCCGCCCAGGCCTGGGTCACGACGCGTTCGTCGCCGCGGCGGTCCTCTCCCAGCAGCAGGCACAGCTGCTCGGCCTCGATGATGCAGGCGGCGCCACGGGCCTGTCCGTGGCGGACCAGCGCGTCGGCGATGTCGCGGGTCATCCACTCCTGATACGTGAACCGGTGCCCGATGGCGTCGACCAGCCGCGCGATGCGGCCGAAGCCATGCAGGCGCCCGCCGGGCAGATAGGCGACGTGGGCGACGCCGCGGAAGGGCACCAGGTGATGGGGGCAGACGCCATGGACCGCGATGCCGCGGACCACCACCATGTCGCTGCGCGGATCCTCGAATCCGTCTCCGAGTGCTTCGGCCGGATCCAGTTCGTAGCCCCCCAGCAGTCGGCGCTGCCATAGCTCGCGCACCCGCTGCGCCGTGCGGCCGGTATGGGGCGAATCAGCCGAGATGCCGCAGGCAGCCAGCAGCGCGGTGATCGCCGCTTCGAAGGCCTGCGGGTCGAAGTGCCCGTGGCGAGCAATGCCGATGGTGCCCTCGCCCGAGGGCGGGTGGTCGTGGTCGATGCCGTCTTTCATGGTGCCGTCCTGCGTCGGGTGCCCCATGATAGCGCGCTCAGGACGGTGCCCCCTTGTCGGCGGCCAGCACCCAGTCGGGGTCGAGCGAGCGGATCGGGATGGTCGTGTCCTCGGGGATGCGGCCGGCGAGTTGCAACTGCAGGTAGCGCATGCACGTCACCCGCAGGAAGGAGCTGAAGTTGCCGTTGTCCGGGAGGCCCCCGGTGTCGTGCAACTCGTCGTAGAGGGTGCCGAGCAGCTGCGGCACGCTGAGTCCGTCCCGGTCTCCGATCTCGTCGAGCACCTGCCAGAACATCTGCTCCAGGCGGATGCTGGTCGCCACCCCGTGGAGGCGGATGGATCGGGTCGTCGGGCGGTAGAGCCCGGGGTCGGCACTGACGAAGATGCGGCACATGGCGGGCTCCCGGTGCGTGGGCCGGGCCAGTATAGACCCAGCCCGGTGGCTCAGGTCTCGATGCGTGTGCCGAGCACCGCAAGGAATTGCGCGAGCCACGCCGGGTGGGCCGGCCAGGCAGGTGCGGTTACCAGATTGCCATCGGTCACCGCCTCGGCGATGCCGATTTCGGCGTAACGGCCGCCGCTCATCCGCACGTCGGCCGCGCAGGCCGGGTACGCACTGCACAGGCGCCCCTCGAGCACGCCTGCCGCGGCAAGCAGCTGGGCGCCATGGCAGATCGCGGCGACCGGTTTGTCGGTGAGGAAGAAGTGGCGAACCAGCTCGATCACGCGCTCGTCCAGCCTCAGGTATTCCGGGGCCCGACCGCCCGGCACGACGAGCGCGTCGTAGTCGGATGGCCGAATGCTGTCGAAGGACGCGTTGAGCCCGAAGGCGTGGCCGGGCTTCTCGCTGTAGGTCTGGTGCCCCTCGAAATCGTGGATGGCGGTGGCGATGCTGTCGCCGGCGGATTTGCCCGGGCAGACGGCGTGCACCACGTGGCCCACCGCCTGCAGCGCCTGGAACGGCACCATCGTCTCGTAGTCCTCGGCGAAATCGCCGCAGATCATCAGGATCTTCCTGCCCATGACGAACCTCCTCCTGTTTGCGAGAGGCCAGTGTGCCGGGCGGGCGGTCGAGGCGGGTGGTAGCCGGTTAACACCGGGCGCGCAGCGCCCTCGTCAGTGACCGGCCGCGTCACCCCAGATCTGTTGCAGGCGCTGGTCGCGGCCGCAGCTGAAGCGGTAGTACTTGTAGCGCAGCGGATTGTGCAGGTAGTAGTCCTGGTGATAGGCCTCGGCCGGGTAGAACCGGTCGGCGGCGACGATCTGGGTCTCGACCGGACGACCGAAGATGGCCTGCTCGAGGGCTTTCTTGGATTCCTCGGCGAGCTGCTTCTGGGCGTCGTCGTGATAGAAGATGGCGCTGCGGTACTGGCTGCCGATGTCGCAGAACTGGCGGTCGCGCACGAGCGGGTCGATGTTGTGCCAGAAGGTCGTCAGCAGGGTCTCGTAGCTGACCTTGTCCGGGTCGTACTCGACCTGCACGGCCTCGGCGTGCCCCGTGGCGCCGCTGGAGACCTCCGGGTAGGTGGGGTTGTCAGTGTGGCCGCCGATATAGCCGGAGGTGGTCGACAGGACGCCGTCGAGCTTGTCGAAAGGGCCCTCCATGCACCAGAAGCAGCCCCCGGCGAAGGTGGCGACGGCTGTACCGGCCAGCGTTGGCGGAGCCGCGAGGGCCAGGGTGAGGGCGAGAGCGGTGCCGAGGGTCTTGGGGGTCATCGAAGGGGGCTCCTTGAGCAGGGTAGACGGGGTTCGGCCGTGTCGGTTCCGCGACGGGACTGCACCAATTTGGATGGTGCGGTGCAATATCGCGGTGCGCGTTCCCCGAAAGTGGTGGGGGATTTCCCTTGCTTCGACGCCCCGGGAAGCGCGATCCTTTCAACGAACGCGTGCGCCAGTCGCCGACGTGCCGCCGTTCGTGCCATTTGGCACGACCTTCGCTTCAGAAGCACTGACAGGATTGAACCGGACCCAGAGCCGATCGAACACAAGGATGTAGAGAGCACACCGACGAACAATCGCCGACCCCACGGAGGCAGCCATGGAAACCGCAGAGATTCGAATCCCGCTCGCGGACGCCCGCGAGATCTACCGGGTCGAGGACGTCGACCGGGCACTGGAAGACAGCGCCGCGCAGCGCAACGAGGCGCTTGCCAGTTTCTATGACCGCATGAAGAAGCTCGGTGGCACGCGCTTTGTCGTCAAGCCGAGCCGTACCGACGCGCTCGACCCACTCTATGAGCGCTGCCCCAACTTCGGTGAGGTGATCGACGACCTCAAGAAGTCGATGGCGCTGGCGGTGTCGGGCAACGAGCCGGTCTCCTTTGCGCCGATCCTGCTGCTCGGCGAGCCCGGCATCGGCAAGACCCACTTCGCCAAGGCCATGGCCGAGCAGTTGGGCACGGGCTACCAGTTCGTCTCGATGAGCTCGCTGACCGCCGGCTGGATCCTCTCCGGTGCGTCGTCCCAGTGGAACCACGCCAAGGCCGGCAAGGTGGCCAACACCCTGGTGGGGGGCGAGGTGGCCAATCCGGTCATGGTGCTCGATGAGGTGGACAAGGCGGGTGGCGACGCCCGCTACGACCCCATGGGTGCGCTCTACGAGCTGTTCGAGCACGACACCGCGCGGCGCTTCCGCGATGAATTCGTCGACGTCGAGATCGATGCCAGCCATATCCTGTGGGTGACCACGGCGAACGACGAGCGCAGCATTCCCGAACCGATTCTCAACCGCATGAACGTCTATACGGTGCCGCGGCCGGACGCCGACGAGTCGTTCCAGATCGCCTGCCGCCTGTACCGGGAGATCGTCTCGCTTCACGACTGGGGGTTCCCGCCCGAGCCCGACGACGACGTGATGGAGCGGCTGGCGGAGTACCCGCCGCGCGAGCAGCGCCGGGCGCTGATGGCAGCCTTCGGCAACGCCAAGCTGGGCGGGCGCGACGCGCTGACCGTGGAGGACCTGGACGCCTTCCGCAAGGGCGGCAAGCGCAAGATCGGCTTCTGATGGCCCTCCGGCCGGGGTGTCCCGGTCATGGCGCCTGCGCCCGACCCGGCGCGAGCCACCCCTTGCCACTCAACGACTAGAGCGGCTCGAAGGTGCGGCGGCGGCCAGCCGCCTCGCGGGCGAAAGCCTCGCAGCGGTCGACGTAGTCGCGCGTGCTCTTGGGCATCGGCACGCGCGCCCGGGTGATGTAGCTGATCAGGTCCAGGCCCTTCTCGATCAGTTGTTTGCCTTCGCTTGCCTCGCGCATGTCCACGTCGCGGGCATTCGGTTGCAGCTTGGGCTGGTAGGCCGAGACCCGCTCGGCGGCGACCACGAAGCGGCTCCAGACGTCGAAGATCGCCGGATCGGTCCGCAGCGTCTCGCATTTGATCTTGGCGGCGTCAGCGTAGTCCTGGAGGATCGGACCGATCTCCTCGCCGAACATCGACAGCTTGGTGAACACGGCGAGCATTGCGTCGGTGAGGCGGTCGATGTCACGCATGGTCATGGCGATCTTGACGTACCGACTCTCGTAGAAGGCGTCGATGGGCATCGTGAACGCCTTGAAGGGTTCCCCCCACAGTTCGTCGATGCCCTCGTCCCCGCTGCGATGCAAGACCAGCTTGCCGAGGGTCAGGGCTTCCTGCAGGCACTGGCCGCATTCGCGCATCAGCTCGTTGTCCGACTGGATCTCGACGCCGAGCGATTGCAGTTCCACCAGCTTTGTAAAGATGTCGGTCGCGCGGTTGAACAGGGCGCCGGCCAGCATTGCCCCCTTGACCCGCTTGCGCGCCGCTTCCGTCTCCTGTTCATACGACGCGCGGGCCGTGTCGAGGCGAAAGCCCGGAATGTTCAGGCCGTGTTCCACGTGGTTGAACAGGCGGCGGGTCAGGCCCTCGATGAGCCGCTTCTTCGCTTCCAGCGTGTTGGCGGGCGGCGAATAGGCCTTGATCCAGTAACCGTAGTAATAAATGCGGTCCTGGCCGTCGATGTTCTTTCGTGTACCGAGTGGAATCGGGTCGTTCATGGAATGGGATCTCATAGCGACCACCGCCGGAGACGGGGACGGACCGCACAAGTGTAGGCGAACCGAGGATGCGGTGCAGCATTCGAGCCGCTTTTTCCCGCGCCAAGCGTTGCAAAATCGGCAGTTCCGGGTGCGGCCGGGCCACCCGCCGATGGCGCCCGGGGCCGCGCCCCAATGGCTAAAGATCGACGCCTGCGCGCCGTTACAGCAGCAATCAGGGGTGCCCGGCTGCGCGCGGGTCCCCGAGCCACATCCTGACGCGTACTCCTCGAGAGAACGACATCTTGACCAGCCCGTTTCCCAACGACGACCTGATCGATTTCGTGGACGAGCCCGGCACGGACGAGGTCCAGGCGGGGGGCGGCTTTGCGCTGCCCGCGTGGGTGGTCCTGGTCGTCGATGACGACGAAGAGGTCCACCAGGCCACCAACTTCGCGCTCCAGAACACCGTCCTCCTCGATCGCCCCCTCGAGCTGCTCCATGCCAGCAGCGCGGCCGAGGCCCGCGCCTGCCTCGAGGCCCGCGGACGGGAGATCGCCGTGGTGCTCCTCGATGTGGTGATGGAGACCCCCGAGGCGGGCCTCGACCTGGTCCCGGTCATCCGCCGGGAGCTCAAGCTGGAGGAGCTGCGCATCATCCTGCGGACCGGCCAGCCGGGTTACGCCCCCGAACTGAACGTGGTACGCGATTACGACATCAACGACTACAAGACGAAGTCGGAGCTCACCCACGTCCGCCTCGTCACGACGCTCACCGCGGCGATCCGCAGCTTCGACCAGATCCGGACGCTGGCTGCCAGCCGTCGTGGCCTGGACATGATCGTGCAGTCGGCCGGCGAGCTCTTCGGGCGGCGTGCCCTGGTGAGCTTCGCCGAGGGCGTGCTGACCCAGATCGCGGCCCTGCTGCGGATCGAGCCCGAAGGGCTGATCTGCGCCCGCAGTGGCTCGCCGTTCTCGCAGCAGACCGACTCCTCGCTCTACATCGTAGGTGCGGCCGGACGGTTCCGCTCCCATGTGAGCCGCCCGCTCGCCGAACTCGGCGAGGCCGAGATCGTGCACACCATCAATCGTTGCATGGCGGCGCGCACGAGCATCTTCGAGCCCCGGGCCACCGTGCTCTTCTTCAGCGGAGAAGGGGGGCGCTCGGCCGTCGTCTACCTGGCGACCGATCGCGCGCTCGAGGCGGTGGACCGGCGGATGCTCGAGGTCTTCGCGGTGAACATCGGGGTCGGCTTCGAGAACGTCGGTCTCTTCGAGCGCCTCAACTTCTACGCCTACTTCGATCCGCTGACGCGGCTGCCCAACCGCGTCAAGCTGATCGACGAGGTGGACCAGTTCCTCGCCTCGTCCGGCGATGCCCTCACGCAATCAGTCGCGCTGCTGGATCTGGCGCATTTCTCCCAGGTCAACAACGCGCTGGGGCAGCGCTCGGGCGACGCCCTGCTGATGGCGGTGGCGAGGCGCCTGCGTTCGGCCTTCCCTGAATCGGTCATGCTCGCCCGCCTGGTCGGCGACAGCTTCGCCCTCTTCGGTCCGGCGCGGGTGCTCGAACCGGATGCGCTGTTGCGCATCTTCGAGGCGCCGTTCTATGCGCGCGGCCACGGCGTTCCACTGCAGATCCGCATCGGGCTGGCCCCCGTGACCCGCAGCAGCAGCGGCATGCTGCCGCGGGCCGCGGACCTGCTGCGCGATGCATCGGTTGCGCTGGGCCACGCCAAGCTCGAACAGGGCTCCCGCTACTGCACTTATACGCGCGAGATGGCGGCCCAGGCCCAGCAGCGCATGGTGATGCTCAACGAGCTGCGGGCCGCCCTGGATTTCCACCGCGGGCTGACGGTCCATTACCAGCCGCAGATCGATTCCCGCGATGGTTCCCTGACCGGTGCGGAAGCCCTGCTGCGATGGCGTCGCACCGACGGCGGCATGGTGCCGCCCGACGATTTCATTCCGCTCGCCGAGTACACCGGCCTGATCATCGAGATCGGCGCCTGGGTGTTCATGCAGGCCTGCGAGCAGCTGATGCGTTGGCGCGATGCCGGTGAAGACACGCTGGTGATGGCGGTCAATGTGTCGGCGCTGCAGTTCCGCCAGGACGGTTTTGTCGAGATGATCCGCAGCACCCTCGACCAGACCGGGGCACCACCGGATCGCATCGAGCTCGAGATCACCGAATCGGTGGCGATGGAGGAGGTGGACAAGGTGGTCGAGCAACTCGAGGCCCTGCGCCGCCTAGGGGTGCGGATTGCCCTCGACGACTTCGGCTGCGGCTTCTCGTCGCTCTCCAGTCTCACGCGGCTGCCCATCGACCGGCTCAAGGTCGATCGCAGCTTCGTCGCGCAGCTGACCGAGGCCAACGCCCGCGGCAGCATCGTGCAGACCATCCTCCGGCTCGCCCAGGGGTCCGGCATGGCGGCCATCGCCGAGGGCGTCGAGACGCATGACCAGGCCGCCCTGCTGAAGTCGATGGGCTGCATCGAGATGCAGGGTTTCCTGTATGGCCGCCCGATGGCCCCGGACGAGTTCTCGATCTGGATGCGACAGAACCGGGCCGCGATGGCCCGCGAGGCCGACGGCCCTGCACCATGAAACAAGGCCACCGGATCGGTGGCCTTGTCGCTTCTGCCATGGCCGGGCGTGCGGCCCTGCGTGGCCCCTTACACCTTGTCGAGTGCCTGCTCCAGGTCGGCGATGATGTCGTCGATGTGCTCGATGCCGATCGACAGCCGCACCATGTCTTCGGTCACGCCCGCCCGGGCCAGCTCGTCGGGACCCAGCTGACGGTGGGTGGTGGATGCCGGGTGGCAGGCGAGCGACTTGGCGTCGCCGATGTTGACCAGGCGGGTCACCAGCTCCAGCGCATCCTGGAAACGGGCGCCGCCATCGCGGCCGCCATTGACGCCGAAGGTCAGGATGCCGGAGGCTCGGCCGCCCATGTACTTCTGCACCAGCGAGTGGTCGGGGCTGCCCTCGAGGCCGGCGTAGTTCACCCAGCCCACCTTGGCATGATGGCTCAGGTAGCGGGCCACGGCGGTCGCGTTCTCGCAGATCCGGTCCATCCGGAGGGCCACGGTCTCGATGCCCTGCAGGATCAGGAAGCTGTTGAACGGGCTGATCGCCGCGCCCATGTTGCGCAGGGGCACGACGCGGGCGCGACCGATGTAGGCGGCGGGGCCGAGAGCCTCGGTGTACACCACACCGTGGTAGGAGACATCGGGCTCGTTCAGGCGACGGAAGCGTGCCTTGTGATCGGCCCAGGGGAACTTGCCCGAGTCGACGATCACGCCACCGATGGAAGTTCCGTGACCCCCGAGGTACTTGGTGAGCGAATGCACGACGATGTCTGCGCCGTGCTCGAAGGGGCGGCACAGGTAGGGCGAAGGCACCGTATTGTCCACAATCACGGGGACGCCGTGGGCGTGGGCCATGTCGGCGATGGCCTGCAGATCCGCCACGTTGCCCGCCGGGTTCCCGATGGACTCGCAGAACACCGCCTTGGTACGGGCATCGATCTTGGACGCCATGGCCTCC
>JBNLCM010000182.1:0-83283 GCA_050303815.1 Rhodocyclaceae bacterium | reverse complement strand
CGATGGTGCCGGCCACCTCGCGGCCTTCCTCCAGGAAGATCTCGAGCAGTTCGGAGTCGATGTCCTCGTCACTGGACTCGAGGAGCTCCTGCGGCGGCGGCGGGGGGACTGGTGCGGCGGTTTCCGGCACGCCCGCGTCGGCAAGCTCGTCGGGGTCCTCGAGGGTCTCGCTGGACTCCTCCACCGGTTCCGGGGCGGCGGCGGGCGCCTCGAACGCTTCCCCCTCGGCCATCGCGGATTCGGCTTGCGCCACGCCTGCGGCTTCGGTCTCGACACCGTCGGCCTCGCCGGATTCCTCTTCAGCGGCCATGCCGCGCAGCAGCCGATCCAGATCGGCATTGCCGCGCTGAAGATCCTGGACGTAGAAGCCGAAGGCGGAGAGGTGATGGGCGAGATATTCGAACTCGCCTTCGGGAGGCGGCCCATCACTGTCGGCAAGGGCCTGGATGCGTTGCTCGCAATCCTTGAGGACCTCAAGCGGGCGATCTTCGCCCAGAACCGTCAGGACGCCTTCGATCTGTCGCAGCGGCGCCGACAGGTTCTGCAGGTTCGCCCGCCGTTCGGGGCGACGGAAGTAATCATCGAGGGTCTGCTCGATCTGGGCCAGATTGACCTGCATTTCCCGCGCGAGCTGACCGAGCGCCATCCGCTCCTGTGCTTCACGCGCCGCGTCGGGCAACCCGGCGCTCTCGGCGTCGAGCGCGGCCAGGTCCTCGCCGGCCATCAGGGCCTTGAGGCGGGACTCCGCGCGCGCCACCTGGGCGGTAAAGCTCGCGTCCGGCACGCGTCCGGTCTCTAGGGCCGTTTCGGCCAGCATGACCGCGGAGGCCACCTCGAGGCCGACCTGGTCGTTGATCTGGATGGGGTCCCGGCGAAGCCAGCCGACAAGCTCGGTCAGGGTGTCGAGCAGGTGGCGGAAGGCCGGCCGGCCCAGGGGCGCGCTCGCCTCGATGGCGGCACGCAGGTCGTCGTCGAACTGGGGCAGCGCCGCGGCCGCGCCGCTGGCGAAGTGGTCCCAGGTGTCCCGCGCGGCGGCAAACAGGGTGCGCAGGCGGGCCAGCAAGGGGGCGAGCGGCTGGTCGCACAGGGCGCTGCCCGGCGGCGGGATCAGCCTGTCGAGGTCGTAGGTCTCGCGCACTTCGCGGCCGCTGGGGCCGACCTGAGAGGCGGTCGCGATGACGTAGAGGATCTCGCGGTGCAGTCGCTCCGGAGGCGTGGTCTGACCGGCCGCGATGCGTTTCAGCTGGAAGTCGATGCGGGAGCTGACGTACTTGGCAAACGGATCGCGCGCGAAGCTGCCGTTGGCCAGCGTGTCGAAGAAGGCGCCTGCGCTCCACCAGAACGTGCGGGCGGTCGGCGAACTCATCGCCGATTCGATCTCGGCGCACACGTTGGCCATCGCCAGCGGGCCGCCGGCGTCGTCGGGCGCCCTCAGCCAGGTAAGCAGGCCGCTCTGGAACTGGCGCCGCAACGTACGAATCCTGCCTGCCAGCCGGGCTGCAGCGTCCGGCGCCGGGCGGGCGAACTTGCGCGCCGGCTGCTGGCCGAGATCCGGGTAGAAGAGGTCGGATGCCCTGGGGGCTGCGAGTCCGCGCGCCGCCGCGAGTTCGCTCATCAGCGGCAGCAGGCGCAGCGACTGGTCGGGAACGCCGTGGCTGAGCTCGTCCAGGTAGTTGCCGATCGCCGCCAGCGAGCGTTCGGCCAGGCTCGCGAGATCGTCCGAATAGGGACGCTCGTCGCGCGCCAGTTCGGCCAGCAGGCGGTCGAGGCTGTCGGTGAAGGACGTCAGGCCGTCGAGCCCGACAATGGAAAGGGCGCCCCTGACCTGATGCAGATGCGTCTGCGCAAACTGCAGGTTGTTGCCGCGGTCCTTGTTGGCCCGGGCGGCGGCGATCGCTTCGCCGGCGCGGCCCAGGGCCAGGTCGATCTCGCCCTTGACCCAGGTGAGCGGGCCGGTATCCAGATCTGTGGTTGAGCTCATCGATTCGGCCTCTTGCCGTGGATTCTTAGACCTTGAAGCCGGACACCGAGCCCTTCAGCTCGACGGCGAGATCGGCCAGCTGACCAATCGACACCGCGGTCTGCTGCGTACTGTTGGCGGCCTCTTCGGTCAGGGCCAGGATGTCCTCCATGGAACTGGCCACCTTGGTTGCGTTACCCGATTGCTCCAGCGTGTCACGCGAAATCTCTTCAATCAGTCGGGCGGCTTCGGTGGACACGTCACCGATCTCCGTCAGCGCCTGGCCGGCGGCGTCGGTCAGCTTCGCGCCGTCGACCACGTCGCGTGTTGCCACCTCCATGGCGCCCACCGCGTCCTGGGTATCGGTCTGAATCGTCTTCACGATGGCTGCGATCTGCTTCGTGGCCTCGGCGGAGCGTTCCGCGAGGCGCTGCACCTCTTCGGCAACCACCGTGAAGCCCCGTCCCGCTTCGCCGGCCGAAGCCGCCTGGATGGCGGCGTTGAGTGCCAGCACGTTGGTCTGTTCGGTAATGTCCGAAATCAGCTCCACGATCTCGCCAATCTCCTGGGACGATTCGCCCAGCCGCTTGATCCGTTTCGACGTGTCCTGAATCTTCTCGCGAATGCCGTTCATGCCCTGGATGGTGTCCTGCACCGCCTCCGTCCCCTTGTGGGCTGCTTCCAGCGAACGCCGGGCCACCTGGGCGGACTCCCGGGCGCGCTGGGAGGCTTCGGACATCGAGGTGGCCATGTTCTGGACCGTTTCGCCAACGGAGCGAATCTGTTCGGACTGCCGCTGGGCGGCTTCGATCAGCATGCCCGATGTCTTCTTGGCAGACTCGGTGGCCGAGGTCACGCGAGTGGCCGCGTCGTTGATGCGTCGCACCAGCACCGAGAGTTCTTCAATCGTGTAGTTCACCGAGTCGGCAATGGCGCCCGTGATGTCTTCGGTCACGGTCGCGCGCACCGTCAGGTCGCCATCGGCGAGGTCGCCCATCTCGTTCATCAGCCGGAGAATGGCCTGCTGAGTGTGGTTCCGCTCGTTCTCCGCGCTGCGGCGCTGGTCCTCGATCTCGGTCCGCCGCTCGACCTGGTCCGCCAGGTAGGTCTTTGCCAGCAGGCCCAGGGCCACGAGGCCGCCGCCGGCGACGAGGATGGCCAGCAACTGGAACAGGCTCAGGCCATGGTGGGAGGAGTTGAAGGCCTCGGCCAGCGCATCGGTGCGGGTCAGCAATTCGCCCGAGTCGGCAAAGATGCGCGATCCGGCCTGCTTGGCCTGCAGCACGAGCTGGATATTGCCGAGCACGCCGCTCACGGCCTCGAGCGTGCCTTCGGCCGTGGTCGCCAGCTCGGACGCCTGCTGGCTGGCTTCCGGATTGCGCAGGTTCTGCTGCAGGCGCTCGACGATTTCACGGAACGAGTTGGTGTCCTTGCCCAGCAGGAAGGAGGCCTCGGGGTCGACCGCATCGGCTACCCGCATGGCGTTCGCATTCTTGGCGATCCGCTGGGTCAGCATGGTCAGCCGGTTGGCATCGGCCAGGTCGCGCGGCGCGGCACCACTCTGCGCGGAGATCGCGGCCAGCTGCTCGGTCTTTTCGAGCAGCTCGGCGTTCTGGTCGTTGATCAGCTCCACGGACGCGTCGAGCTTGGTGAGGTTGCCCTGCTGGTCGAGCAGCCGGCCGGCACTGCCATCGATTCGTATCCAGGTCTCGCCGACCTGCTCGAGCAGGGCCCGGGGCTGGCCCTCGACGGCCGGCGCGCTGCGGCCCATCATGTCGCCGCCCTCGCTCAGCGCGGAGAACAGCCCGGCGAATTCGTCGCGGCTGGCGCGGAGCTCCGTGAACGCGATCTCCTTGCCCGACAGCGCCAGCTGCGCAGCCTTTGCGATGCGCTGCGAGAGGGTTCGCATCTGGCCGGCGGTATCGACGTAGAGTGTGTTCCGCTCGGCGTCGCGACCGGAGAAGACCATCAGCGCCATGAAGACGACCATCAGGGTGACGAACACCAAGCTGAGCAGCTTGAGGCGGTCGCTGGCGGAGCGGGGCGCGCCACCCGAAGACTGGGCCGGTCCGGCGGAGGCTTTTTCGTCGCCGCTGCCGGCTCGATTGCTGAAAGGTAGTGAGATTGCCATGGTGTGAACTCCGGTTCGGCGCAGCCGCCGTTGTATTTCTCGTGCGTTCTTGTCCGGTCAGGCCGCGCTGGCCTCCAGGAAACCCCTGTGGGCGAGCAGGGCAGGGATCATCAGCCGGGTCCAGGGGCGCCCGGTGGTGTCGCGCATGATGGCGCCCCGCCAGGGCTGCGAGTCGTCATTGCCCTCGGCTTCCAGCTCGAAGTCTTCGGCTGCGCGCAGGCCGGTGGTGCGGGAGACCAGCAGGGCGCAGTTGATGTTGAAGCGTGCGCCGACCAGGATCAGGCGCGCCTCGCCAGCCGGCAGGATCAGTTCGCCGCCGTGATACGAGGAAAAGTCGACGACGCTGTAGAGCGTGCCGCGCACGTTGGCGAGGCCCCGCATCCAGGGCCTGGACAGCGGGACGGAGGTGAGCTCGGGGACCGGCAGGATCTCGCCTGCCTCGGGCAGCGAGATCAGCCAGTGGTCCTGGCCGGACTGCAGGCCGAGCAAGGCCCGACGTTGCGTGCTGCCGGCTTCCGCCAGGCGGCGGGCGAGGGACTCCTGAAACTCTCGGAGGCTGGTTCGGCGGGCCATTGTCTCAGCCGATCGCCTTGATTCGGTCGAGCAGGGCCTGGTGGTCCACCGGCTTGACCATGTAGTCGAGAGCGCCCTGGCGCATGCCCCAGATCCGGTCGGTCTCCTGGCCCTTG
The DNA here is from genome assembly GCA_050303815.1 of Rhodocyclaceae bacterium. Lineage (GTDB taxonomy): Bacteria > Pseudomonadota > Gammaproteobacteria > Burkholderiales > Rhodocyclaceae > Cognatazoarcus. The sequence goes on along the minus strand of JBNLCM010000182.1, from coordinate 78,503 downwards.
GACGTGCACATGATGATCGGGATCGTGCAGGTCGCGTTGTCGCGGGCTATGGTGCGCGTCGCCTGGTAGCCGTTCATGCCCGGCATGACGACGTCCATCAGGATCAGGTCGGGCAGCTCGGACTTGCTCTTCTGGATGGCCTCCTCGCCGCTCTCGGCCGTGACCACGTCGAATCCGTTCTTCGACAGCAGTTCGAGCAGCGCGAGCCGTTCGGTGGGCGAATCGTCCACCACCATGATCTTCTTGATCGGCATGGAAATGACCTCTCCTTAACTTGCTGGGTTCACTCCGCCTGCTCGGGCGCGTGGGTCGCTACGGCCTTGAGCAGGCTGTCCTTGGTAAATGGCTTCGTCAGGTACTCGTCGGATCCGACCATGCGTCCGCGGGCGCGGTCGAACAGGCCGTCCTTTGACGACAGCATGATGACGGGCGTCTCCTTGAGTCGCGCGTTCTTCTTGATCAGCGAGCAGGTCTGGTATCCGTCCAGGCGGGGCATCATGATGTCCACGAAGATGACATCGGGCTGGTGGTCCGCAATCTTCGCCAGTGCGTCGAAGCCGTCCTCCGCCAGCAGCACCTGGCAGCCAACCTGGGCCAGGAAGATCTCGGCGCTGCGCCGGATCGTGTTGCTGTCGTCGATGACCATCACTTTCAGGCCGTTCAGGTTCACTGTGCTACTCCCGGAGTATGAACGCGGGGCAGGGGCCGACGGCCGCACATGCCGTTGCGATCACTGATTATCGTCCGCGTGGGGGACGACTTTAGGCATCGGAGGACAATACCCGCTGAGGCGGCCGTCAGATCTCGATCAGGTCGAAGTCTTCCTTGCGCGCACTACACTCGGGGCAGGTCCAGTTCGGTGGAACCTCCTCCCAGCGGGTGCCCGGCGGGATGCCCTCTTCCGGCAGGCCGGCTTCCTCGCTGTAGAGAAAACCGCAGATCAGGCACATGTAGGTCTTGTAGTCGCTGGGCGGCATCACGATTCGTTCTCGATGACGAATTGACGATAGAATCGCCGAATCTTACCGCATTTCCCGGACGCCTCTGGCCGTTCGCCTGGCCCTTCCATGAGCGCGCACAAACCGTATCCTCCGCCGGTTCTCGTCTTCGACTGCACCGACCCCACGGGCGCTTCCGGCCTGCAGGGCGCGGCCCTCACGCTGGCGGCGCTCGGCTGTCACGCACTGCCGGTGGCGACCGCCGTTGCCTGTGGCGACACCCGCTCGATCGAGCATGTGCACGTTTTCGATCCGGAGTGGGTCGCCGAGCAGGCCCGGCCGGTCCTCGAAGACGTGCCGGTGGTGGCTCTGTACGTGGGCGATCCGGGGTGTCCGGATACCGTGGGGGTGATCGCCGAGATCGCCACCGACTATGCCGCGCCGTTGATCTTTGCGCCCGGTAATCTGCGGGATTCGCCCGATCCGGACGAAAGCGACGACCTCATCGTCGCCAGCCTAGAGATGCTGCTGCCCGAGACCCGCATCCTGGTCGTCGATGGCACCGTGGCACTGCGCATGGTCGCCGTTGGCTATGACGATGGCGACCAGTGCGCCGATCCCCATGAGGCTGCCCGCATGCTGCTCCGCTGCGGCGCAGAGCGCGTGCTGCTCGCGGAAAGCCGGGATGCTGCGCTGCAACCCGCGGATCTCTTGATGGGCCCGTCCGGCATCCTCCGGACCGACACCCGGCCGCCGCTGACGCAGCGTGTCAGTGGTGGCCTGGCCGCGTTGGCCGCGGCCATTGCAGCGGGTCTGGCGCGGGGCGAAGACTGCGAGGCGGCCGTCGTCGCGGGACACGAATATTTGCGCTCTGTCTATGCGCGGCCCTTCACGCCGGGCATGGGCTCGGCGCTGGTGGACCGATTGGCCTCATTGCGGAGGGGGGCGTGAGGTCGCTGGCGCGGGGGCTCTACCTGGTCACCCCGGAGACAGCCGATAGCGATCGGTTGCTGACCCTCTCCGAACAGGCGCTCGGCGGCGGCGCGGCGCTGCTCCAGTACCGCAGCAAGCTGGCCGACGCCCGGCTGCGCAGAGGCCAGGCGGAGGCGCTGCTCGCCCTGTGCCGTCGGCATGGTGTCCCACTGATCGTCAACGACGATGTGGCGCTCGCCCTGTCGATCGGTGCCGACGGGATCCATATCGGTCGGGACGACGGCGACGTGGCGGCCGTCCGGGCGCGCGTGGGACCGGATCGCCTGCTGGGCGTGTCCTGCTATGACGAGTTCGAGCGGGCGCAGCGGGCTGCCGATGCGGGTGCGGACTACGTCGCCTTCGGCGCCATGTATGCCTCGCCGACCAAGCCGGACGCCGTGCGCGCGCCGCTCTCGCTGGTCAGCAGGGCCGTGAGCGAGCTCGACCTGCCAGTGGCGACGATTGGCGGCATCACCTTGGACAACGCCGCTGCGCTGGTTGCCGCGGGCGCCTCCCTGCTGGCGGTGGTGTCGGACGTGTTCGACGCGCCGGATCCCGGGCGGCGGAGCGCAGCCTACGCACGCCTGTTCACGGTGGCAAACGAAACATCAGGGGAAAACGAGGAACTGATATGAGTCGAAACGAAGCACTCTTCGAGCGCGCACAGCGCACCATTCCGGGCGGTGTCAATTCACCCGTGCGCGCCTTCCGTTCGGTTGGCGGGTCGCCGCGCTTCATCACGCGCGCCGAAGGGTGCCGCGTCTGGGATGCGGATGACAAGGCCTACATCGACTACGTGGGCTCATGGGGGCCCGCCATCGCGGGGCACGCCCACCCGGCGGTCGTCAAGGCGGTCCAGGACGCGGCCGTCAAGGGCCTGTCCTTCGGCGCGCCGACCGAGGCGGAGGTCGAGATGGCGGAGTTGCTGTGCGAGTTGCTCCCCAGCCTCGAGATGGTCCGCCTGGTCAGTTCCGGCACCGAGGCGACCATGAGGGCCATCCGTCTGGCGCGCGGGTTCACCGGGCGGGACGCGATCGTGAAGTTCGAGGGCTGCTATCACGGCCATGCGGACTGCCTGCTGGTCAAGGCGGGCTCCGGCCTGCTGACCTTCGGCAATCCATCGTCGGGCGGGGTGCCCGACGACTTTGCCAAGCACACCATCGTGCTTGACTACAACGATCCGAACCAGCTCGAGGAGGTCTTCAAGTCGCGCGGCGACGAGATTGCCGCGGTGATCGTCGAGCCGATCGCTGGCAACATGAACCTGGTGCGACCGAGCGATGAGTTCATGCACACGCTGCGCCGCGTGTGCACGGCCCACGGCTCGGTGCTGATCTTCGACGAGGTGATGACCGGCTTCCGGGTTGGCCCTCGAGGCGTGCAGGGACTTTTCGGCATCACGCCGGACCTGACGACGCTGGGCAAGGTGATCGGCGGCGGCATGCCGGTCGGTGCCTTTGGCGGGCGGCGGGACATCATGGAACAGATCGCGCCGCTGGGCAGCGTCTACCAGGCCGGTACGCTGTCGGGCAGTCCGGTTGCGGTTGCAGCCGGGCTCGCCTCGCTGCGGCTGGTCAGCCAACCGGGCTTCTTCGATGATCTGACGGGGCGGACCGAGCGCCTGGTCGCCGGCCTGAAGGCCGCGGCGGACCGCAACGGCGTGAGCTTCAGCGCACAATCGGTGGGCGGCATGTTCGGCCTGTATTTTGCCGAGACCTGCCCCCAGGGCTACGCCGACGTAATGGGCAGCGACAAGGAGGCGTTCAATCGCTTCTTCCACGCCATGCTCGAGGCCGGTCATTTTTTTGCCCCGTCGGCATTCGAGGCGGGGTTTGTCTCCGCGGCCCACGCCGACAGCGACATCGATCTGACCCTCGCGGCCGCCAACGCGGTCTTCGCCGGGCTTGCCGCCTGAGGGCGACGGGCGGACTTGATAAAAAGTACGGACGTTCGATAATGGCAGGCATGAGCAAGGGCGAACGCACCCGCAACACGATCCTCGACGCCGCCGTCGCGCTGGCCTGCGTCGGCGGCTTCGAATCCCTCTCGATCGGCAGCCTCGCCGATCGGGTGGGCATGTCGAAGAGCGGCCTGTTCGGCCACTTCGGGTCGCGGGAGGAGTTGCAGATCGCAGCGATCGAGGCAGCGGCAGAGCGTTTTGCCGAGCTGGTCTTCCGGCCTTCCCTGGAGGCGCCCCGTGGCGTCGCCCGCCTGACCGCGCTGATCGACAACTGGCTGACCTGGGTCGAGCGCTGCGGATGGGATGGCGGATGCCCGCTCGAAGGGGCGATCCACGAGTTCGACGACCGGCCCGGGCCGGTTCGCGAAGCCGTCGTCAAACATTTCAGCCGCCTCGAGCGCGAGCTCGCGCGGACGGTCCGGCTGTGTGTCGACACCGGCGAGTTCGATGGCAACCTGGACGTGGATCTTTTTGTCTTTCGGCTGATGGGCGTCGTGATGGCGTTCCATTATCGGCGTCGCCTGATGGGGGGAAGCCGCGCCGAGGCGGTCACCCGCGGGGCCTTTGCGCTGCTCATCAAGGAATCCGCGCCGCAACAGGCCCGCTTCAACCAATGAGCGAACCGGCGCCGGCCGGCGGACGCATCGAGCTGCTGACCCCCGGGCGCAAGCGCCTGGTCCGGATCGCTTCCCGCCTGCTGCCCGACTGGACCGCCCGCCAGGCGGAACTCCTGCTGCTGCGGCCGCCGCGCCGCCGGGGCCGTGCCGGGGAAGTCCTCGACGCCTGGGGGCGACGCCAGGAACTCGAGGTCGAAGGTGCCCGGCTGGTGAGCTGGCGCATTGGTCCGAATGATGCCCCCACCGTGTTGCTGGTCCACGGCTGGGGCGGCTACGGCGCACAGCTGGCCGGCTTCGTGCCCGGCCTGCTCGAGGCCGGCTACGGCGTCGTTCTGTTCGACCATCTCGGCCATGGCGACAGCGATCGCGCCGCGGCCGCGTTGCCCACCTTCATTGGCGGGCTGTCCGCCGTGGCTGCGCGGCAAGGCAGCGTCGCGGGCGTCATCGCCCATTCGATGGGGGCCGCGGCCACGCTGCATGCCCTGCGCGAGTCGCGTCTCGTGGCGCCGCGGGTCGTCTTGATCGGGGCGCCAGGCAACTTTGAACGGCATCTGCGCACCTTGTCGCGCCGCGTGGGCCTGGGGCAGGGTGCGCACCGCAGTCTGCAGCGCCGGCTTGAGCGGCGCTACGTTCCGGTTTCCGACCTGGATCGGCTCGAGGGCCTGCCGCATGCCTCGTGTCGCGCGTTGCTCGTTCACGATCACGACGATCAGGAGGTCGATGTCGTCCAGCTGGATCTGCTCGCGCAGGCGTGGGTGGGCGCAAGGCGCCTCGAGACACGCGGCTGGGGCCACCACCGGATCCTGCGCGCGCCGGAGGTGATCCGGGAATCCGTCGCATTTGTGGCGGGGCACGACGAATGAAGGGCGCCGCCGGGGCAGCCTGATCGCGGGGGCCGTCGTCGCGGCCGATCGGGCGGCGCAAAGAAACAGGAGGCCTCGGCCTCCTGTTTTGCTGTCCGGGAGGACGCCCGGTCAGGCGGAGGGCTTGCGGCGCCGGGAGGCTCCGAAGCCGAGCAGGCCGGCGGTCAGCAAGGCGAGGGAGCCCGGCTCGGGGACGTCGCCGCCGCCGTCGGGACATGCCGGCTGGTTCGGGCCACCACACACGCCGCCGGGGCCGGTGGTCGTCGTGCCGGCGAGGTTGGCCACGAAAACGCCGCTGTCGAAGATATTGTCCGACGTGTCGCCGGTCACGATCTTGACCGTATGGGTCGTCAGGCTCATGTCGAGCAGGCCCGTGACGCCGAGCGCGAGGGAGAGGCCGTCATACTCGATCGCGTACTGACCCGGCGTGCCATTCCCATTGGGGAGGAAATTCGCGGCGTTGACGCCCTGCACGAACGACACCAGGGAGCCGTCCGGAAAGAACGCGTAGTTGACGTCGTCAACAATGAACATGAAGAAATCGGTGACGCCCTGGTCCGGAAACTCGTCGCTGCCGAAGACGAACTGGGTGGTGATCGAGTTGATGCCCGGATCCACCGTGAACTCGATCAGCAGCGAATTGACGTCGAAGGTCGAGCTCGAGGGCGCCAGCGCTGCGGCCAGCAGGGTTTCGACCTGGGTGTCACTGCCGGTTCCCGGGAACACGGGGTCGAACGAGGAATTGGTGTTGCTCAGGGGAATGTTGGCGGTGCCGGAGGTCAGGAAGATGCCATCGGGCAGCGCGATCGTGGGGCCGCCGGCGTTCGAGACCAGGTTGAAGTCGGTGTAGGTGGCCGACTGCTGGGCGGCCAGGTTGCCGACGAAGGTGGAGCCGAGCACGTTGATGCCGGAAGTTCCGCCAAGCAGCGCGTTGGTGAGCGTGGTCGCCGCAGCGGTGTTGTCGGCGCCGATGCCGGTGTTGATGATCAGGGCCGAGGCGGGGGCCGACAGGGCCAGACCGGCCACGGCCGCCAGAGAGAGCAGGGTGCGTTTCATGTCATGCGTTCCTTGTGACTTTACGATAGGTCAATGGGATACATGCAGAACGCGTGCCAAATGGCACAAGTGTCTTTAATAACAACCAGTTGCGGATATACAAAAATCTACAAACCGGATCTGCGTAAAGTTTTCCGACGAGTGCCTCGGTCCTACAGCAGGAAGAGTGTCGCGAGGCCGAGGAAGATGAAGAATCCGCCCGAATCGGTGCACGCGGTGATCAGCACGCTCGAGCCCAGCGCCGGATCGCGACCGAAGCGCTGCATCGTCATTGGGATGAACACGCCCATGGCGGCGGCGAGCAGCAGGTTGAGCGTGGTGGCGGCCGTCATGACGAGGCCGAGCTGCCACGCGCCATAGAGCAGCCATGCCGCGACACCGAGGAGGCCGCCCCAGACAATGCCGTTGAACAGGGCGACGCCTGTCTCCTTCTTCAGCAGGCGCATCGCGCCTTCGTGGGAGATCTCGCCCATCGCCATCGCGCGCACGATCATCGTGATGGTCTGGTTGCCGGAGTTGCCGCCGATGCCCGCGACGATGGGCATCAGGGCGGCGAGTGCCACGAGCTTCTCGATCGAGCCCTCGAAGATGCCGATGACGCGCGACGCCACGAACGCCGTGATCAGGTTGATGGCGAGCCATGCCCAGCGGTTGCGGACCGAGTCGAGGACCGGAGCGAAGATGTCTTCCTCTTCGCGCAGGCCGGCATTGCCGAGAATCTCTGCGTCGGCATCTTCACGAATGAAGTCCACCACATCGGCGACCGTGACGCGGCCCATCAGCCGACCGTCGGCCGTGACGACCGGGGCTGAGACCAGGTCGTAGCGCTCGAAGGCACTCGCCGCCTCATCCGCCTTGTCATCGGGACGCAGGGTCAGGGGGTCGGCGATCATCACCGCAGAGACCTCGGCCTCGGGGTCGTTGACGAGCAGGCTGTTGATCGGGAGGACGCCGCGCAGATTCTCCTTGCGATCGATGACGAACAGCTGGTCCGTGTGATCGGGCAGCTCTTCGAAGCGGCGCAGATAGCGGAGCACCACCTCCAGACTGACATCCTCCCGCACGGTGACCATCTCGAACTCCATCAGTGCGCCGACCGCGTCCTCCGGGTAGGACATCGCGGCGCGGAGCTGAGCCCGCTCCTCGAGGTCGAGCGAGAGATAGACGTCCTCCATCACCTCTTCGGGGAGGTCGGGGGCCAGGTCGGCCAGTTCGTCCGCGTCGAGCTGTTCGGCGGCGGCCTTCAGCTCTTCGGGCGCCATCGTTTCGATCAGTGACTCGCGGACGGCGTCCGATACCTCGAGCAGGATCTCGCCGTCGCGCTCGGCGCGCACCAGCTCCCAGATGAACAGGCGCTCCTCGAGCGGGAGGGTTTCCAGCAGGTCGGCGATATCGGCCGGGTGCAGGGCGTCCAGCCGCCGGCTCAGTTCCCCGACGTGCTGCTTGTGGACCAGGTTTTCGACCAGGTCATGGCGCGGCATGTCCTGGCGATGGACAAGTCCCTCCACCAGTTTGTGACGGGCGAGCAGATCCTGCACCTCCTTGAGCTGCTGCTGGACTTCGTCGCGGGAGCGGGGCTGTTCCTGTTCGGCCATGGGTGTCGAGGATTGGGTTCCGGTCGGCGGCGGAAGTTCGCGAGCCGGGCTCGGCGCCTGGCGGGCGGGACCGGATGCTGCGGCGCGTAAATCCCGATTCTACGGGTTTTGGGTGGGCTGCCGCGACCCCAATGCGGACCCGGAGCGGGTCTGGCTCAGGGCACTTCCGAGCGATGCATGCGCTGCCGTACACGCTCCGCATGGGCTGCCAGACGCGGGCCGAAGGTGTGCTCGTAGCGGCGCGGATTGGGCAGCATGACGGCGAGCCGGGCCGCTTCCAAGGGCCCCAGAGACGCCGCTGGCCGGCGATAGTAGTGGCGGGCTGCCGCCTCGGCGCCGAAGACCCCGTTGCCCCACTCGACGACGTTCAGATAGACCTCGAGGATCCGCCGCTTGCTCCACACCTGTTCGATCATCAGCGTGATGACCGCCTCTTCCGCCTTTCGCCAGTAGCTCTTGCCGGGCCACAGGAACAGGTTCTTGGCCAGCTGCTGGCTGATCGTCGAACCGCCTGCCGCGCGTCGCCCCTGCTTGCGATTGCGTTCCATGGCCCGCTGGATGCCTTCCCAGTCGAAACCGTCATGGTCCACGAACTTGTCATCCTCGGCGGCGACGACCGCGCGCTTGAGATGAATCGAAATCTGCTCGTAGGGTACCCACTGGTGGGAGAGGGTGGCCTTGGGGTCGTCCGCCCGCAGCTCGGCCTGCCGCAATGCCATGAAGCGGGTGGATGCCGGATCGAAGCGGCTCCACCAGATGACCTGGGCGAGGATGACGGCGTGCGCCAGGACGGCCAGCGCGAGAAGGGCCAGCACGGCGATGGCTGACCAGCGGCCGATGCGCTTCATCGGAGCGCTGGCGCGTCGGAGCCGGGCGGGGCGCTCATCTGCGTGGACGCTCAGTTGGCCGTCAAGGTGTCGGCGTTGGTGAAGTTCCAGGTCCGGACAATCTCGAGCTGGTCGGTGTCGCGCCGGATGTCCGGCGGAAACTCGGCATAGGGGGCCCCGAGCTGGACGATGCGGCGGGCGGCCTGGTCGAGGATCTCGTGTCCGCTCGAGCGCACCACGTCGATCTTTACGACGCTGCCGTCGGCGCGAAGAATCACCGACAGCAGCAGGCTGCCGTAGACCTTGCCGCGCGCGGCCTCAGGGTAGTTGAGCGTGCCGACGCGCTCGATCTTCTGGCGCCAGTCCTCGACGTACTGGGCAAAGCGGTATTCGCGCGTCCTCGCACCGACGAACTTGCGCCGGGGGCGCTTGGCGTAGGCTTCCATCCGCTTGTCGACCTGGGCCTCAAGGCGCGCGATGGCGGCGGCGCTGTCCAGCAGGTCCAGGCCGGATACGCGGGCCTCCTCCGGCTGCTCGGTCTGTTCCCGGTCCTCGCGTACCACGGTCTCGCTCCTGGCCTGCGCCAGCAACGCCTTCTGCGCCGCCTCCAGCTGCTGCACGCGTTTCCTGGCCTGAAGCAGCGAATCGCCCCGGATATCCTGGGATTGTGCCGGCAACGGGCTCTTGGCCGTGACGTCCGCATCGGTGTTGCCGCCGCCGTCGAGATTGGCCTGGGCCAGCGCTTCCGGCTTGTCAGCCGGCTTGCTGTGGCGGGCGTTGACCAGCACCACTTCGAGTCCGCGGTCGCGGAAGGGCTTGTCGGGCTCGGGCATCGTGAAGCGGATCGACAGCACGAGGCCATGGACCAGGGTCGACACGAAGATGGCGAAGATCAGCGCGTGCCGGGCCGCCCGCGCGGGTACGGCCGGTACTGGGGGAACGGCGCGGGCTTGGGCTGACCGCTTGCGGGCCATGGTTCAGTATTCCATCTCCGCCGCGAGCTCTTCCTCGGTCGGCTCGGACAGGGTCTCGACGAAGCGGGCCTCGAGTTCGATGTCGATCAGGTCGCTGCCGGTGATGGCGAGCCTGACCCGGCTGCCGGGCACCTGCAGCGGCATGGACGGCACCTTGAAGACGAAGGGCGCCTTCTCGAGCCGGATCACGTTGTCGCGCAGCACGCGGCCGACCACCTCGGCGGTGTCGTTCTGCCGCAGCCAACGGACGCACCAGTAGCGCTCCATCATCCGCTGGAACTCGGCATAGGCCGCGTAGGTGAGCTCGAAATCACGCATCGCGGACATCAGGTCGGGCGACTTGTCGGCAAAGGGCGGATCCTCGCCACGCAGCGTGGCAATCAGCTGCCACTGGTTGGCGAGGTCGACGTATCGGCGCAGCGGCGAACTGCTCCAGGCATAGGAATCGACCCCCAGCCCCTCGTGCGGACCGCTGACTGTCGACATCCGGACCTTGCCGCCCGCCTGGACACGATAGATGCCCGACACCTCGCGCTCTGCCAGCAGCTTGCCCCAGGTCGAGTTGGCCAGAATCATCAGCTCGGCAACCAGCTTGTCCATCGGGGAGCCGCGCAGGCGCTGGGTGATCGTGACGAAGCCCGGACCATCCCGGCTCTCGGTCTCCCAATCCACGTAAAAGCTGAAGTCTGTCTGCCGCTGGGGCGTCGATGCCTTGCCGCGCCCGGCCTCCAGGACCGTGGCCAGCTCCCACAGCAAGGTGAGCTCGCGCTTCCAGGGGAAATCCTCGCCCTGGCTGCTCATCACGCTCTCTTCGTTGAACAGGGGTTCGATGTCGTGGTGGCGCAGGTTCGCCACGACGGGCACACGTTCGAGCCGGGTCTCATGCGCGGTCACCGCGAGGGCGGCGCTGACCTCGAGATACAGGGAGATCGCCGGGCAGGAGCGGCCCGCCGCGAGCGTGAAGTGCTCGACCACGGAGTCGGGCAGCATCGTGATCTTGCGACCCGGCATATAAACCGTGGAGAGGCGCTCGCGGGCGATCTCGTCAAGGTCCGAGCCGCGTCCGAACCCCAGCCCCGGCGCGGCGATGTGGATGCCGATGCGCCAGCTGCCATCCGCCTGGGCGGTGACCGAGAAGGCGTCGTCGATCTCGGTCGTCGTCGCGTCGTCGATCGAGAAGGCCTTGACGTCCGCCAGTGGCAGGTCGTCCGGGACGTGGGGTGCGATGCCCTCGGGAAAATCGGTGCCGTCGGGGAAATGCTCGAAAAGGAAGCGGCCGAAGTGCAGGTCGTGGGACGACGCGACCGCGCCGCAGCGCAGCAGCAGGCGGGCGGTCGATAGGCCGGCATCGACGCTGGCCGCCTCCAGCGCCTTTACTTCGAGGCGGTTGCGGTCGGGCCGGAACAGGATCTGGTCGAGCATCGGCAGGAACTCGTCCGGCAGCTGGCCGGCGAGCAGCGTGTCGCGCATCCGGGCCACGGCTTCCGCCTGCTGGCGCTTCTTCTCCAGGCCGGCGAGCGCCGCCTCCAGGATCTCGGGTGGCGCCTTGCGGAAACGGCCCCGCCCTTTACGGTGGAAGTAGATGGGGGCAGCGTGGAGCGCCATCAGCACGGCGGCCGCCTCGACCGGCGTGGGCGAATGCCCGTGATAGTCCGCCGCGAGGTCCTCGAAGGCGAACTCGTCGTCACCGCAAACCTCCCAGAGGAAGGCCACGTCCAGTCCTTCGGCCTCCCGCTCCGCCTGTTCCAGAAGGTCCTGGGGGCCGGGCGCGGTGAAGCGCATCAGGGCGTGGGCGGCCTTCAGCTTGGTTCGCTTGCCGCGGGTGTTCTCCACCTGCAGGGAGGCGTCGTTGTCAGCGAGAACGGTCCCCGCCTTGAAGCTGCCGCTTTCTTCGAAAAGTACGTACATCAGATGTGCCGGGTTGAAGCTAGGGCGGAAGTTTAGCGGATGCGGCTGGCCTGCGCCGGGATGCGCGCCAGAGGTCGGCGCTGTAGACCGCCAGTGCGCACCAGATCAGGCCGAAAGCTGCGAGGCGCGTGGCGTCGATCGGTTCGTCGAAGACCCACACGGCCAGGGCGAAGCTGAGGCTGGGGGCCAGATACTGGGTAAAGCCCACCGTCGACAGCGTCAGCCGCCGGGCGCCATAGGCGAACAACATCAGCGGGATGGCCGTGACGAGTCCCGCGGCAGGGAGCAACAGGCCGAGCTGGCCGAGCAGCGCCCAGTCCAGGGCGCCGTGCCCGGCCTGCCAGCCGAGCCAGCCCAGCGCCAGGGGCAGGCCGATCAGGGTCTCGACGAAGAGGCCGCCGACCGGGTCGATCGGTGCACGTTTCCGGATCAGGCCGTAGCAGGCGAAGCTGCCGGCAAGGAACAGGGCGATCCACGGCAGCGTCCCCATCTGCCCGATCCGCAGCGCGACGCCGGCGGCCGCGATCGCCACCGCGAGCCGTTGGACCGGCCGCAGCGATTCGCCCAGGACGAGTCCGCCAAGCAGCACGCTGACCAGCGGGTTGATGAAGTAGCCGAGGCTTGCCTCGAGCACGCGGTCGGCGTTGATGGCCCAGACGAAGACCAGCCAGTTGGCCGCATTCAGGAGGCCGGAGAAGAGCAGCGTCCGGCGCAGGGCGGGATGATCGCGCAGTGTCCTTCCCAGGGCCGGATACCGCCCGGAGAGGGCCAGCGCGACCGCCAGCATCAGGACCGACCAGATGACCCGGTGGGCGACGATGTCGAGCGCCGGCAGCGCACCGACCGCCTTGAAGTAGAGCGGCGACAGACCCCAGATCACGAAGGCCGTGATCGCCGCGGCTGCGGCCAGCCGCGTCTCGCGTGGGCTCATCGATGGGCCAGGGCGAGGACGACGCGGCTGTCTGTGACGTAGTGATCGCCGACCCGGCAGGCGAGGAGTTCGGCCGCCACCTCGGCTTCGAGCCGCGCGCGCGAGTCGCCCGGCAGACGGGAAAGCGATTCGGTTGCGCCCCCCGCCAGGTCGAGGAACGCCTGCCAGTAAGCCGCCGGCGTCTCGAACCGGCACGCAAGGTTCACGGCATCGGTGCCGTCCAGCGTCAGGCCCGCGCTGGTCAGCAGGGCTTCGAGCACTTCCGGCTCGCCGAGGCGGAAGACCGACGGGCGGGGCACCCGAGGCGGTGGCAGGACGCGCGCAATGCAATCCTGGGCATGGGAGATCAGCGGCACGGTCTCGCGCGTTCCCCACACGGACACGGCGAGTCGCCCACCGGGCCGCAGCACGCGCCGGATCTCGGTCAGGGCCCGCCCGGTGTCGGGCAAGACAAAGAGGCCGAGCCCGATGGTGACGAGATCGACGGTGGCGTCCGCGAACGGCAGGTGCTCGGCGTCCGCGGCACAGAAAACCATGCGCTCGCGGGCCTCGCCGGGCAGGCCGGCGCGACCAACGTCGAGCATGCCTTCGGCAATGTCGCTGGCGATCACGAGGCCATCCGGCCCGACCCGGGTCGCGGCGTCGGCGGCCAGCAGGCACGGGCCGCTGGCCAGGTCGAGCACCCGCTCGCCGACGGCCGGCGCGGCCAGGGCGAGTAGTGCGGACTGCAGCGTGGCGCGGGAACTCGCGGCGTCGCGGTAGCGGCCGGCGATGCGGTTGAATCCTGCCCGCTCGTTGGCTTTGAAGCGACCGGCGTCAAAGCCGCTCACGGGCGCAGTCCGGCAAACTGGAGCACCTCGTCGAGGTAGTCGCCCCAGCGCGTGAAGCTGTGGTCCCCGCCCGCCAGCACGGTCTGCCGGGCGCCCGCGTACTTCTCGACGGCGTGCCGGTAGTCGAGGACTTCGTCGCCGGTCTCGACCATCAGCCAGTAGCGCTCCGGGCGGGTGATCCGTCCGACCTCCATGGCCCGCAGCTGGTCCACGTGCTCACGCGTGAAGTCGAAGGCCTCGCCCGTGAAGAAATTGTCGAGGCGCCCGATCCAGGGCTCTAGGGACAGGTAGGAGAGGACCCCCGGGTTGACCAGCACGGCTTTCAGTCCGTGGCGTTCGGCGAGCACGGTGGCGTAGTAGCCGCCGAGCGAGCTGCCGACCAGGGTCGGCGAGCCGCCGACCCGAGCGAGGGTGGCTTCGATGGTCGCGATGGCTTCTGTCGGCACGTGCGAGAGCTGCTCGCACCAGTAGCGCTCGCCCAGGCCGAGCGCGTCCATGTGCCCCTTGAGCCGGCGGGCCTTGGTCGAGGCCGGCGCCGACCGGAAGCCGTGCAGGTAGAGAATCATGGCGTGCTCCAGTCGACCCACCCGAGTTGCCAGCTGGCGAGCACGAAGAGGCCGAAGGCGATCCGGTACCAGGCAAACGGGGTGAAGCTATGGTTCGAGACGTAGCGGACGAAGGCCCGCACCGCCACCATCGCGGCCAGAAAGGAGAAGACGAAACCCACCGCGAACACTGCCGCGTCATCCAGCGACAGCAGGGCGCGATTCTTGTAGATGTCGTAGACCGTTGCCGCGAGCATGGTCGGAATGGCGAGGAAGAAGGAAAACTCGGCGGCCGCCTTGCGGGACAGGCCGAACATCAGACCGCCCATGATGGTGGCGCCCGAGCGGGACACGCCGGGTACCATGGCCATGGCCTGGGCGAACCCGACCTTCAGCGCATCCGGCCAGCGCATCCCGTCCACGTCGTTCAGCCTGGGGTGGTAGGCGCGACGTTCGATCCACAGGATCACCAGACCACCGGCGATGAGGGCCACGGCGACCGTCAGCGGATTGAAGAGAACGCCCTTGATCGTCTTGTAGAACGCCAGGCCCAGCACCGCGGCAGGCAGGAAGCCCACCAGCAGGTTGAGCACGAAGCGATTGGCTCCGGGGTCGCGGCCGATCCCGCGCGCGACCGACACGACCCGTTCCCGGTAGTCCCAGCAGACCGCCATGATCGCCGCCAGCTGAATGACGATCTTGAATACCTTGCTGTGGTCGTCGTTGTACCCCAGCAGGTCGCCGAAGATGATCAGGTGACCGGTGGAAGATACCGGCAGGAACTCTGTCAGGCCCTCGAGGATGCCGAGTAGGGCGGCTTTCAGAAGCAGCGCAATGTCCATGGCCCTTGCTGCGGTGCGAAAAGCGGAATTATAGCGACGTCGTGAGATCCGCCCGTTACGGGTGTTCAAGTCGAGACCGCAGGCTGCCGATATTCTGGATTCTGACCCCCCAGACGACGCCGATGCTTAAGAAGATTCCAGTCGAACGTCTGCGCCCGGGCATGTACGTCCACGAACTGTGCGGTGACTGGATGTCGCATCCCTTCTGGCGCAGCAGCTTTGCGCTCAGGCGCGACAGCGACGTGCAGCGCATTCTCGACGCCGGTATCCGGGAGGTCTACATCGACACCGGGCGCGGACTCGACGATGCCCAGGGGCGACGGGCAGACGAGGTCCGCGAGGCGGTCCAGCACGAGATCGAGAAGGTGGTCGGGGCCGCCGATGAGCCGCAGGTGCGCGTCAGCGTCGGCGAAGAGATGCGTCGCGCGCGGCAGGTCCATGCCCAGGCCAACCAGGTCGTGCGCGACATGATGCACGACGTCCGGCTGGGCAAGGCGGTGTCGCTGGACAATGTCGAACCCGTGGTCGAGGCGGTGACCGACTCGATCCTGCGCAACAGCAACGCACTGCTCGGCCTGATCGGCATCAAGAACAAGGATGACTACACCTTCCAGCACTCGGTGAGTGTCTGCACGCTGATGATCACCTTCGGGCGTGCGGTAGGGCTCGACGGCGAGGTCCTGCGCCAGGCGGGCATCGGCGGCTTGCTGCACGACATCGGCAAGATGAAGGTGCCTGACGCCGTGCTCAACAAGCCCGGGCGGCTCACCGACGAGGAGTTCGCGCTGATCAAGCAGCATCCGGGCGACGGCCACGAGATCCTGCTCGGGACGGGCGGGGTCGACGACATCCCCCTCGATATCACCCGCCACCACCATGAGCGGCTCGATGGCGCGGGCTACCCCGACCGGCTCAAGGGCGACCAGATCAGCGCAATGGCACGCATGGCGGCCATCGTGGACGTCTACGATGCCATCACCGCCGAGCGCTGCTATCACAAGGGCATGCCCGCCACCGAAGCGCTGCGCAAGATGTGGGAGTGGAGCAAGGACCATTTCGACCAGAAGCTGCTGTCGGCCTTCATGCGCTGCGTCGGCATCTATCCCGTCGGGAGCCTGGTCCGGCTCGAATCCGACCGGCTCGGCGTCGTCATCGCCCAGTCGCCGACCGAGTCGATGAAGCCAACGGTCCGCGTCTTCTTCAATTCGCGTTCGAATGCCTACGTCAAGCCGGAGGTCATCGACATGGCTTCGCCCCGATGTGGCGACCGTATCGTCTCGGACGAGTCGCCGACCCGGTGGCGTGTGGATCCGACCCGCTTCCTTGATGTGGAGAGCGCGTGACACGGGACGTCCCGTGTTGAGGCGGAGGAAGACACCGGGCGTGTTGCGGGGCCTGGGCTGGCCAGTCTGGCTGGTGGTGATGGGGGGGCTGCTGGTGTCCGCCCTGGTGGCGCGGCAGCAGGAAATCACCCAGGACGAGCGCGATCGACGGCTGGTGGCCGAAGCTGCCGACGTCCGGCTGGCCCGCCTGCACAGCTTCAATGACCACGTCGGCGTCGACCTCCATGGCCTGGCGTCCTTCCTTGCGGCCGGCGGGGGGCGCAGCCTGTCGGCCTTCGAAGGGTACGCCAGGCGGCCCCTGGCCGACCGGCAGTGGCAGCGGATGATCGGGTGGTACCGGACGCGCAACGACGAGATGCGCCTGTGCACCGATGACCTGCAGTGCGGCAGCCACGAACTGGTGGTGGCGATGGCGGGCGAGGCCCATGCGTGGACACGCGAGCTGGCCACCTCGCTCGACGGACTCGTGGCGTCCCCGATCTTTGCCGGGCCCAATGGCGAGCGCCTCGTCGCGATCTACCGGCCCGTGTTCGACCTGCGCGTGCCCGACGAGGTCGACAACCGGCATCATCGCTTGATGGGCCACGCGTATACGGTGGTTGACCTCACGATCCTGCTGGATGAGATCTTTGGCGAGGAAGGGGGCGACTTCCTCGTCGCGCGCATCGAAGACAGCCAGCCCGCCGACCAGCCCGACCACCTGTCCTGGCCGCGGGAAGCGCCCGCATCGCTCGACGAAGCCTACGCGCTGCGCGTGCTGGTGACCTTCGTCTCGCGCAACTGGTCGATCGAGTTCGTGCCGCGCACGGGCTTCGCCCAGCGGGGTGCCGTGGCGCAGATGGCGCCATGGCTTGCCCTGCTCGCGACGGCCCTGCTGGCGGCGCTGACGGCGCTGGTGACACAGCGACAGCGCCGCGTGGAGGATCTGGCCGAGGCCAGGGCGGAGGCCCTGGCCGATAGCGAGGAGCGCTTCTCTGCCACCTTCGAACAGGCGGCCGTCGGCATGTCCCTGATCGGTCTCGACGGCCGCTGGTTGCGGGTCAATGCCCGGCTGGCGAGTCTGCTCGGCGAATCGGCGCAGGCCCTCGTCGGGCGCTCGTACCACGAGTTCACGCCGGGCGGGCTCGTCGAGCGGGACGATGCGGCGAGGCGCGCGATGACCGCCGGCGAGATCAGCGTCTATGACGTGGAGAAGCGATACCGTCGTGCCGACGGCGAACTGATCTGGGTGCGCCTGATGGTCGGCCCCATTCGCTCAGCCGATGGCCGATTGCGCTGCTTCTGGTCGGTCGTCGAGGATATCACCGAGCGCAAGCGAGTCGAGGCGGACGCCCAGGAGGCCAACCTGCGCTGGCAGTTCGCCCTCGAGAGTGCCGGCCACGGCGTCTGGGACTGGGACATGGTGCACGACCGGTTGCGCCTTTCGCAGCCCGACATGGGCCAGACGGAAGAAGGGCGCACGGAGGAGAGCGACACGCGGTGGCAGGCCATTGTCCATCCGGTCGATCTGCCGATGGTGCTGGCGCGACTCGACGCGCATACCGAAGGGCGCACCGGCCTGTTCGTGAGTGAGCACCGGATGCGGCGCCGTGACGGCCGCTACCGCTGGGTCGTCGGGCGGGGCAAGGTCATGGTGCGCGATGCGTCAGGACACGCCCGCCGCATGATCGGGACCCACACCGACATCACTCGACAGAGGCGGATGCGGATGCAGGAGCAGACCCGCGCCCGCCTCCTCGATGCACTGGCCCGCGGCTGTTCCCTGTCCGAAGGGCTGCGCCTGATGATCCACGAGATCGAGGCGCTCAATCCGGACTGGCGCTGCGTCGTGGTCCTGTTCGACCCGGTTGGCCGTCGTCTTCAGCCGATTGCCAGTGACCGGCTGCCCGTGGCCTGTGCCGACGCCTTCGACGGGAGGGAGGCTCGGGCCGGGCTCGGCGCGATCGGAGCCGCGATGTCCCGGGGGGAGCGCTGCATCGTCGCCGACCTCGACGCGAGCAGTGGCAGTCAGGCGCTCCAGGCGCTGGCCGAACGCTGCGGCATCGCGGCCTGCTGGTCGGAGCCCATCGTCGGCAGCGGCGACCACGTGCTCGGCAGCTTCACGGTCGTTCATGCCAGCGCCATGGCGCCGGACGATGATGACACGGCTCAGCTGGAGGCGGCTGCGCAGCTGACGACCCTGCTCGTGGAGCGGCTGCGCGCCCAGGCCCGGCTCGATGCGGCTCAGGCCCTGCTGGCTTCGCTTGCGGCCTTGCAGCGGGGTTTCATCAGCAGTCGAAACCCGGCCCGGGCCTACCAGGCGCTACTGTCGCTCGCCTGCACGCACATGGGGCGTCCGGATGGCTTGCTGCTGCGCCTGGACCGGCACGACGAAGTGCATGAACTGGCATGCGGCGGCACGCCGGACCGGGCCCGATGGGCGACGGGCGTCGCGCTGCGCGATGCCATTGGCCACTGCATGATCGGTGTCTCGGCCGACGGCCCGCTGCTGGCCGCGACGCGGATTGGCGATTCCGGCGAACTCGTGCTGTGCCTGACGGGGGGGAGCGAACAGCCTGCGGCCGACTGGCGGCGGGGGCTCGAGCCGGTGCTGGCGACCGGGGCTGCCGTGGCGCTGGGCGAGCTCCTGCTTGCACAGGAAGTACGTGCCCGTGAGGCACTGGCGGAAAGCCACTCCCGCTTCGAACAGATGGCGGGCATGGCCCAGGTGATGATCTGGGAGTTCGATGCCGACGGCACGATTTCCTATGTGAACTCGGCGCTAGAGCAGGTGCTCGGCTATGCCCCGGACGAGGTGGTCGGCCGCACGCGCTATGTGCATCGCCACCCGCCACTGGGGCGTGACGACTTCGAGGGCCGGGTGGCCGACATCGTGGCGCGGCGCGCGCCAATCCGCGACTTCGTGGCGCCGGCCCTGCATCGGGACGGCCGCATTGTCTGGCTGTCGACCAATGCGGTGCCGCGCTTCGATGCCGATGGCACCTTCCTTGGGTACCGCGGGGCAGACATCGACATCACCGCCCACCGGGAGGCCGAGGCGGTGATGCAGGCCTACAACGCCCGTCTCGAACAGGACGTGCAACGCCGCACCGAAGAGCTCGAGCGTGCGCGGAGAGAGGCAGAGGCGGCCAACCTGGCGAAATCGAGATTCCTGGCCAACATGAGCCATGAAATGCGGACGCCGATGAACGCGATCATTGGCCTGACCGGCCTGTGCCTGCGCACCGGGCTTGACGAGCGTCAGACGGGCTACCTGCGCAACGTGCGGCACTCGGCCGAAGGCTTGCTGGCGATGATCAGCGATGTGCTCGATTGCGCAGAGGTCGAGGCCGGGAGATTGCAGCTGTCGCTGTCGGCCTTCTCCCTGCGCGAGGTGGTGGCGAGGGTGAGCGGGGTCGCGCTCGGCGACGCCGGAAGGAAGAACCTGACGCTCGAGGTCCGGGTCGATCCGGACTTGCCCGACGCCTTCGTCGGCGACCGTGCGCGACTCGAGCAAGTCATGCACAACCTCCTCGCCAATGGCGTCAAGTTCACCGAACGCGGCCAGATCGAGCTGTCCCTGCGGGCCCTTGGGTGCGATGACGATGCCTGCCGGATCGGCGTCGAGGTGAGCGACAGCGGCATCGGCATGTCGGCCGACCAGATGGCTGATCTGTTCCGTCCCTTCGCGCAGGCCGATACCAGTTCGACGCGCGCCTACGGCGGTACGGGCCTGGGCCTCTCGATCAGCGCACGCCTGGTGTCGATCATGGGAGGCGAGCTCAAGGTGGAGAGCGAACCCGGTCGGGGCAGCCGGTTCTGGTTCGAGCTGGAACTGCCACGCGCAGAGGGGCAGGGGCTGCCGCTGCCGACCGAGGCGATCGAGCGACACCTCGAGGGCCTCGCCGGGCGGCGGATCCTGATCGTCGAAGACAACCCCCTCAACCAGCTGGTCGTCGAGGAGCTGCTCGACGACTGGGGCATGGACTGGTGCCTGGCGGAGAACGGCCGGCAGGCCCTCGATTGTCTCGACGGCGTGGATCTCGTGCTGATGGACATCCAGATGCCTGTCATGGACGGCATCGAGGCGACGCGACGCATCCGCGCCCGGGCGGGGCGCGAATCGCTCCCCGTCATTGCGGTGACGGCACATGCGCTGCCCCATGAGCGTGAGCGATGCCTGGCGGTGGGGATGTGTGATGTCGTGACCAAGCCGGTCGACCCGGCTCGGCTCGCCGCCGCGATCGCTCGCCAGTTGCGCCCGGCAGGCATTGCGGACGCGGCTGTCGCGGACGAAGCGGCTGCGGGTGCGACCGAGAATGACGCCGAGCGGCAGCGCGAACCGCCCGCGGCGACGGTGTCTCCAGCGGTCCTGGACTACGCGATTGGCCTGCACTTCTGTGGCAAGAAGCCCGGCTTCTACCTGAAGATGTTGAGCCGCTTCCGAGAGAATGCGGAACGCCAGGTCGCGGACCTGAAGGCGATCACCGACGGTGAGTCGGCGGGCGATGACGGGGTGCGCTGCGCGCATACGCTCAAAGGCATGGCGGCCACCGTTGGCGCGCTTCCGCTGCGGGCCGCCGCGCTGGAACTGGAATTGGCCCTGCGTGGCGACGGCCAGGCGATCGGGCCGCCGCTTGCCGAGGTCGTGTCGTCGTTCGAGGCGACGCTTGCCGAGATCGCGGCGCTCGAAGCCGAGCCACAGCGCCTCGACGGCGTTCAGGCGGTCGCGCCGGACTTCTGAGCCTGGGCCCGATGGACCACCCACTCGACCAGGTGGAAGTGGCCCGGGCACAGCGGCCACAGCGCATAGCTGGCGACGCCCGGCCCATCGAGCCGGAAGGTGCCGTGGTCGACCAGCGCGAGTTCGCCGCCGCGCCAGAAGTGTCCAAGGAGGGATTCGAGCGTGTCTCCGCCGGTCGCGTGTGCCGGGGCGTCGGGGCGGGGGGGACGGTGCGTCGAGACCACGTCGTGGAAACTGGCCCAGTCGCGGGCGGCCAGTGCCTCCCGCAGGTGATCATGCCAGCGGCCACCGGCAGCTGGGGCCACCTGGCCCAGCACGTTGCAGAACAGGATGGCGGTGTCGTCGGGGAGGTCGCGCAGTGCGCGCAGTGGCTGAGGGCCGTCCAGGACGTTGCGGGCATCGAAACGCAGCCGGCAGGCGGACAGGCGCCGCGCCAGCCACCAGCGACCGACCGGGTCCGGCTCGAAAGCCGTCACCGTGTCGAAGCGGGCGAATCCGTCCGCTGGCAGCGTGTGGCCTGCACTGGGTCCGACGAGTACCAGGTGTCGGGCAGAAGGCGTCCAGTCGGACAGCCAGTGGGCAACCTGGGCACGAAACGGCCGCCACGCACCGTGGCGATGGCGCAGGGCACGCAGGTGATAGCGCACGCCGCCGGCGTCTGAAAACCACGCGGGGGCGGGCGTGCGCCGGGAGTCGTTGGCGGCAGGCACGGGCGCAGCCTCGGCCGGCCGGCGCGGTGTGTCAAGGGGGGATGTGCCTGGGCCTTCGGCGCGCCCCGTGAGGGGCTACGGCCGCGGCCCATCCCGATCCACCAGCCAAAGGGACCGCCGCGCCTACAGGTAAAGGCCGACAACGGCCTTGCAGCGGCCCGCCTCGAGGATCGGGATGGCGACCAGGGCCGTCATGCCCATCGCTGCCGCGGCTCGCCCGTTGGGTGAGCTGTCGTCCGCCACCCGCTCGGTGAGGGCCGGAATGCCCGAGAACCAGGCGCGGCCGAGGCAGCCCTGGCCCGCCTCGATACGGCATTCGTCGAGCGTCGAGGCCAGGCCCGGGTCGCGATCGCAGTGACCCGCCAGGAACATCAGGCGGTCCAGCCGGCTGTCGGGCATCCAGATTTCGAAGCGACGCGCAATGGGCGTGCCGAGGGCCGACAGGAAGGTGGTGACATAGCTGTGGCCGCGGCGGAATGGCGAGGGGATGCCCAGGCCGGTGCACAAGCCGGCGCGCAGGGCCTCGTCCCGCCGCAGAAACCGGCGGTTGTGGCCGAGGTCCGGGATGACGACCGGCATGCCGCTGTCCCAGACGATGCCGGGCAGGCCCTCGCCGCGCGGAAAGTGGGAATGCCGCGCGGAGAATTCGAACCCGTCCAGCTCGCCGTAGTAGCCGTCGTCCAGGGCGAGCTCCGGGCGCCGGGATTCGTCGTTGTGCCACACCTCCACGGCGCCGATCGACTCGGCATCCTGGCCGCAGAACATCACCAGCACGGCGGTCAGATGGTCGCCAGCGAACAGCGGCAGCGCGATGCCGCAGGTCAGTCCGGCATCCCGCGCCAGGGCGCCCCGCCGGAACCAGCCGTCCTGCAGGTCCTTGAGCAGGATCGGGTGCCGCGCGGCCCAGGCCTTGCCCGGCAGACCCTCGTCGTGGCCGAACACCATGGCTTCGCTGCCGGCGCGAAAGCGCTGGTGGGGGCCATACAGGCCGGAATGGAACTCAAGGGCATCGTGCGTGCGGTTGGGCACCCACACCTCGGTGACCTGGATGAAAGTCTTCATGGAGAACTCCCGGGTGGAATCGACCCCCCGGGCATTCAAGATCCGTTCCGGTGCGTCCCCATCGCCCGTTTCCGGGCGCGGTGGCCCGCTTCCCGGGGGCGGTGGTGCAGGGGCCGCGCGATGTCGGTGCATCGCGCCGACGGATCGCCCCCTTTCGGTGCCGCCGGGGGGCGTTCTCCGTCGGGCGGTTCTTGCATTGCACAGGGCGCGCGGCGCCATCTTGATTTCGCCAATTCCGCAGCTGTCAAAGGGTTTTGGGTGGATTCCCCTGGGTGGACCAGGCCGACTTGGTGCGTCGCCGCATTGTTGGCACACGCGTTGCTAATAGAGCCTCAGGCACTGCATGGCGCCTGCGGCCAATGGCGGTCGCGACGCTCGCAGGCATGACACCCAGGTCCAGAAGGGGCCGTCCCGGACAACGACGTCCACCCAGCGCGATCCGCGGATCGTGCAGGTGGGCGTTTCTTTTTGGGCGGTCGCCAGAAGAGATTGCTGTTACTGAATGGAGTCCCTGCAGATGAAACTGGATTGCACCCCCCTCTCCGCCGCCGGCAGCCTGTCGCGGCTCGTTCGCGGCGCACTGTTCGCATCCGTCCTGTTGGCCGGCAGCTCGGCCATGGCGCTCGAGGACCCCGAGAAGCCGGATCTGAAGTTC
This sequence comes from Rhodocyclaceae bacterium, assembly GCA_050303815.1. Classification (GTDB taxonomy): domain Bacteria; phylum Pseudomonadota; class Gammaproteobacteria; order Burkholderiales; family Rhodocyclaceae; genus Cognatazoarcus. The sequence continues at coordinate 55,152 of JBNLCM010000182.1, read as the reverse complement.
GGATTCATCAAGCTGACCGACATGGCCCCGCTGGCCATCGCCTACGAAAAGGGCTTCTTCGAGGAAGAAGGCCTGTACGTCACGCTCGAAGCCCAGGCGAACTGGAAGGTCCTGCTCGACCGTGTCATCTCCGGCGAACTGGATGGCGCCCACATGCTGGCAGGCCAGCCGCTTGGCGCGACCATCGGCTACGGCACCAAGGCGGACGTGATTACCGCGTTCTCGATGGATCTCAACGGCAATGGCATCACCGTGTCGAACGAGGTGATGGAGAAGCTCAAGACCAAGCTGCCGAAGCAGGCCGACGGCAAGCCGGTGCATCCGATCAAGGCCGACTATCTGAAGGCCGTGGTCGATGACTACAGGAAGGAAGGCAAGCCCTTCAAGATGGGCATGGTTTTTCCGGTGTCGACCCACAACTATGAGCTGCGCTACTGGCTTGCGTCGGGGGGCATGAACCCGGGCTACTACGCGCCACACAAGGGTGACACGGCCGGCACCATCAGTGCCGACGTGCTGCTCTCGGTGACGCCGCCGCCCCAGATGCCGGCGACGATGGAGGCGGGCACGATCAATGGCTACTGCGTCGGCGAGCCGTGGAACCAGCAGGCGGTATTCAAGGGCATCGGCGCGCCGGTCATCACCGACTACGAAATCTGGAAGGACAACCCGGAGAAGGTCTTCGGCGTGACCCAGGCCTGGAACGACAAGTATCCGGTCACCCACAAGCTCGTCGTCAAGGCCCTGATCCGCGCTGCCCACTGGCTCGACGCCGAGAACGACAAGAACCGCAAGGAGGCGGCCAGGATCATCTCCGCCTCCAACTACGTCGGCGCGGACTACAAGGTCATCGCCAACAGCATGACCGGCACCTTCGAGTACGAGAAAGGGGACGTGCGTCAGGTGCCCGACTTCAACGTCTTCTTCCGCTACCACGCGACCTACCCGTACTACTCGGATGCCATCTGGTACCTGACCCAGATGCGCCGCTGGGGCCAGATCTCCGAGTTCAAGCCGGATAGCTGGTACATGGAGACCGCCAAGAAGGTCTATCGCCCGGACATCTATGCCGAGGCCGCCAAGGCGCTGATCGCGGAAGGCAAGCTGAAGGCATCCGATTTCCCGGACTTCGCCACCGAGACAGGCTTCAAGCCGGCGACCAGCGCCTTCATCGACGGCATCACCTATGACGGTACGAAGCCGAACGCCTACATCGACAGCCTGAAGATCGGCCTCAAGGGCAAGGACGTCGTCAAGTAATCCGGAAGGTCGGTGGCCGCCCCGTCCGGGGCGGCCCCGGTTGAGCCCAATTTTCATGGAGGTGTCGCCATGTTGAACGCGACGGCAAACTTTCTGACGCGGACCGGATTCACCTGGTTCGTCCCTTTCGTGCGGCTCGCCGCCGGTGAGGATCCCAAGGAGCAGTTCAGGGACATCCTGCGCCAGATCGGTGTCCCCTTGCTGGCCCTGGCCGTCTTCCTCGGCCTGTGGGGCGTGCTCGCCTCGGGCGTGCAGACCAGCCTCGGCGCCATTCCCGGACCGGCCCAGGTGTGGGAAGAAGCGCTCGGCCTGATCGACGAGCATCACGCGGAGCGCGCCAAGGCGGAGGCCTTCTACGAGCGCCAGGAGGCACGCAACGTCAGGAAACTGGCGGAGGACCCGAAGGCCGACGTCACGATCCGTCCCTGGACCGGCAAGCCGACCTACCTGGATCAGATCGTCACGAGCCTCTACACCGTGTTCACCGGCTTTGCGATCGGCACCCTGGTGGCGATTCCGCTCGGCATCCTGTGCGGGCTCTCTAGGACATTCCAGATTGCCCTCAACCCGCTGATCCAGATCTTCCGGCCGGTGTCGCCGCTGGCCTGGCTGCCGATCGTCACGCTGGTCGTCAGCGCGGTCTATGTCAGCAACGACCCGATGTTCGAGAAGAGCTTCATCGTCTCGGCCGTGACGGTGACGCTGTGCTCCCTGTGGCCGACGCTGATCAACACCGCGGTGGGGGTCGCGTCGATCGACAAGGACCTGATCAATGTTTCCAAGGTGCTTCGCCTGACCTGGTGGACCCAGGTGACGAAGATCGTGCTGCCGAGCTCGCTGAAGCTGATCTTCACCGGTCTTCGCCTGTCGCTGGGGGTGGGCTGGATGGTGTTGATCGCGGCCGAGATGCTGGCGCAGAACCCGGGGCTCGGGAAATTCGTGTGGGACGAATTCCAGAACGGCAGTTCCCACTCGCTGGGCCGGATCATGGTGGCGGTATTCACGATCGGCTTCGTCGGCTTCCTGCTCGACCGGATCATGAACACCCTGCAGCAGCTGGTGAGTTTTGGTGATACAGGCCATTGAGGAGGGTATGACGATGGCTGCAGCCATGCTGAAACAGACCGAAGCGCCGACCGGCGCGGAGACCGGCACGCCGCCCATCCGCCTGGCCGACAAGCCCTTCCTGGAACTGGAGAATCTGTCCAAGTCCTATGGGAACGGAGCCCACGCGACGCGGGTGTTGAAGGACATCAACCTGACGATCCGCGAGGGCGAGTTCGTCGCCATCGTCGGGTTCTCGGGCAGCGGTAAGACGACGCTGATCTCCCTGATTGCCGGCTTGATCCAGGCCGATGCGGGTGCCGTGCGGGTCAAGGGGCAGGTCGTGACCGAACCGGGGCCCGATCGCGGTGTGGTGTTCCAGAGCTACTCGCTGATGCCGTGGATGACTGTTCGGCAGAACGTCGCCCTGGCGGTGGATCAGGTGTGCTCCGACCTCTCGAAGGCGGAGCGGGCGGCGCGCGTCGAGAAGTACGTGGAAATGGTGAACCTGACCCCCGCGCTCGAGAAGCGGCCCTCCGAGCTGTCCGGCGGCATGCGCCAGCGTGTCTCGGTGGCGCGGGCGCTGGCGGCGAGCCCGGAGATCCTGCTGCTCGACGAGCCGCTCTCTGCGCTGGATGCCCTGACCCGCGCCAACCTGCAGGACGAGATCCTCCAGATCTGGGAGCAGGAGAAGAAGACGGTTGTCCTGATCACCAACGATGTGGACGAGGCCATCATCATGGCCGACCGGATCATCCCGCTCAATCCGGGGCCCGGCGCCACCCTGGGCCCTGAGTTCGAGGTGAAGATCCCGCGCCCGAGGGATCGCACCGAGATGAACCATTCGCCCGAGTTCAAGCGTATCCGCAAGGAGGTGACGAATTACCTGATGCAGGTGGGCATGGCCGAGAGCGAGAGCGCGGCCAAGGTGCTGGCGCTGCCCAACGTGTTGCCGAACACCAGCAGCGAGTTCCAGGCCCGGCACGCCCGGCCCGCCCGGCCCGGCGAGGTGAGCACGCAGGCGGCCGATCCGGCGCGCTATGTCGAGTTCTCCAAGGTGTGCAAGGTCTATCCGACCAAGAAGGGGTCGGTGACGGTCGTCGAGGACTTCGACCTGTGGATCCGCAAGGGCGAATTCATCTCGGTCATCGGGCACTCGGGCTGCGGCAAGTCTACGGTGCTGTCGATGATGGCCGGCCTGAACGACGTCAGCTCGGGCGGCATCATCCTCGATGGCCGGGAGGTGGCCACCGCCGGACCGGATCGCGGCATCGTTTTCCAGGCGCCGAGCCTCGTGCCGTGGCTGTCCGCGCGCGAAAACGTCGGGCTGGGCGTGGAGCAGGTCTACCCGCATGCGACGAAGGCCGAGCGGCAAGCCATCGTCGAGCATTACCTGGCCCGCGTCGGACTGGCCGACGCGGCCGACAAGAAGGCCCACGACCTCTCCAACGGCATGAAGCAGCGGGTCGGCATCGCGCGGGCCTTTGCCCTGTCACCGAAGATGCTCCTTCTGGACGAGCCCTTCGGCATGCTCGATTCGCTGACCCGCTGGGATCTCCAGGAGGTGCTGATGGAGGTCTGGAGCCGATCGGAGCTGACCGCCATGATGGTCACCCATGACGTGGATGAAGCCATCCTGCTGGCGGACCGCGTGGTCATGATGACCAACGGCCCGCGGGCACGGGTGGGCAAGGTGCTGACGATCGACCTGCCACGTCCGCGGACCCGCAAGATGCTGCTCGAGCATCCGGACTACTATGCTCTGCGCGAGGAGCTGCTGAGTTTCCTTGAGGCGTGCGACGGCCACTGATGCATCCCGAAAGGGAAGGCTTCGTGCGGGCGTCCGCGGGTCGGGAATGACCCTCGGGCGCCCATTTGCCTCGCGATACGGAGGCACCGCGACAGATATGCCCAATGGCGTATGATGCTCCTTCCTCCGGCCTCCCGCCGGAGGGCGGATCCGTCCGCCACCCTGTTCCGGAGCGCGATGCAGAAGCTCGAGCCCATTCGATGGTCCGACGCGATGCTGACCGGCGTCGAGGAAATCGACCGCCAGCATCGGGTATTGGTCAATACGCTCAACGAGATTATCGTTCTCCTGCCCGCGCAGGCGGGCGATGAGACGGCCGAGCGCATTACGCGCGACCTGCTTGGCTACGCCCTGTACCACTTCGAGACCGAAGAGGGCCTGATGTTGCGAAGTGGCTACCTGCGGGAGCGCGCCTTCGACGCCAAGGCCCACCTGGCCCAGCATCGCGCCTTCAGCGAGCGGGTCGAGGCGCTGCGCGCCGGCATCAATCGCGGGCTGGCCCTCGATCTCGAGGGGCTGACCCGCTTTCTCCACGACTGGCTGATCGGCCACATCATGAATTCCGACGTCCGCTTCGGGCGCTTCGTGCGGGGCGAGCTGGTGAGCGAAGGCCGGGGCTAGGGGCTCGCCAGAGGAATCCGGTGTAGGCGAGCGCCGTCGTCGCCGATCCAGAGGGCGCCATCGTGATGGAGCAGGTTCGTCGATATCTTCCCCGCCAGGGGGTGCCGTGCCACCCGTTCGCAGCGCTCGGCGCAGCGATAGTGCAGCAGGGCCGTCCGGCTCGCGTCGGGCAGGATCACGGCGTCGTGGCCGGGCATGGGGATGACCGCCGCGATGTCCAGCAAGCGCTCTCCGATGCCATGGTTGGAGACGCCGTCGGCCATCGGCGATGCGTTCAGCCGGTCGTTCTCGAGCCGGTAGCGGTGGAGGGTGCCGCCGATATGCGGCGTATGAACGGCGTAGAGGGCATGTCCGGAGATCACCGGGTTGAGCCACCGATGGGGCCGGCCGAAGTCGGGCCCCGTCGCCACGAAAGCGGGCGGATCGGCCTCTGGGGCCACCAGCGCCAGCGCGGCGCCCCCGTCCGGTGATGCGCGAACGACGGCCAGCATATCGCGGCCATCGGCCTTTGCCACCCTGACCGTCAGGTCCTCGAAGACCTGGTCGGCGGGCAGGCTCAATTCGCCCCTGGAGGTAAGGCTTGCAGGGTCCAGCCGCAGCAGGGCGGTCGCCTCGCTGCGGTCACCCAGGATGCCATGTCGATAGCGGGCGTCGCTGGCGCGGGCGAGCACCCACAGGGCGCCGTGGGCCAGCACCGGATGGCCATCGACGAGGGCATCGTGGCGGGCTTGCCCGGTGGCGGCCCAGCCGCGGGCGCCCCGCGCGAAGCGCACGAGCTCGCCCTCCGGCGTGATCGCCCACGCCGCATCCTGCGCGCAGGCGATGCCGGTGTGCGGGGCGAGGCGTGGTGCGAGCGACATCCGTCGCGCAGCGGGCCCACCGACGGCAACGAGGTGCCCGCCGCTGTCGAGGCCCAGCCAGTCCGGCTGGCAGCGGACCCAAGGGCCGTCCGGGGCAATTCCGTTCCCCAGCGGCGCCGAGGTGGTCGCGTCGGTCAGCAGCGCCTGCCCGTTGTCGAGCAGCACGGCAACGCCGTCGCCAGCAGGGGCCAGTGAACGCGGCGTGGCGGGGAGCACCAAGGCGTCTGCGCGCGCAAGGCCCGCGGCAAGCGCCAGGAGCCAGGTGCCGAGCCAGCGGCGGGCGCCGCTTGCGCTGGCGCTCAGGCGGTCACCCGGGCGCGGCTGCAGCCGTGCACGATCAAGCCGCGGCGGGTCGTGTCGGCGTTGGCCCAGTGGGCGGATTCCAGCGCTGCAGTCGTGTCGTCGAATCCCGCTTGGGCCCGCTTCGCCACCCGCTCGGGGACGAACTCGATGTCCTTGTACTGGTCTTCGCCGGGCAGGTGCGGGGCGCCGAGCCGGACGACGTGGTAGACGCTGTCGCAGCCGAGGGCGGCCGCCTGCCGGGCGGCATCGTCCATCCCACCGTCGGGCACCCGCTCGGCGAGCGTCGCGATGGCGGCGCGCAGGGCCTGCAGTTCGGCCTCCATCGCGAGCAGGGTCTCACTGCGGGACGCGAACTGGATGTCCTTGCTTCGCTCGAGGACGTCGCGCAGGTTGTCCGGCGCGTCACCGGTGGCCGGCCAGAGCGTGGCGAGGAAACACAGCGAGTCGCGCCGGGGCCGCTCGCTCAGGACATACTCCAGCGGGGTGTTCGAGAACAGGCCGCCGTCCCAGTAGTGCCTGCCTTCGATCTCCACCGCGGGAAAGGCCGGCGGCAGGGCTCCGCTGGCGAGGATGTGTTCGACTCCGAGACGCTCGCGCCGGCTGTCGAAGTAGCGCATCCGCCCGCTCTCCACATCGACGGCACCGACCGACAGCCGGATCGGGGAATGGGCCAGAAAATCGAAATCCACCAGGCGCTCCAGTGTGTGCCGGAGGGGCGCGACGTCGTAGTAGCTGGCATCCGTCGGCTCGGTGCGCAGGCCCAGGGGGAAGTAGCTGCCCAGGCGCGGCGCGAAGAAACCGGGTATGCCGGTGATCATCGCCTGCAGCGTCTGCCAGGTGCCGATCACCGAGGCCGCGGCGGGATCGTCGCCGCGTGGGATGCCGCGGGAGACGGTGGACCAGAATGCCTGCAGGCGCTCAAGACGGCGGTGGGGCTGGTTGCCCGCCAGCAGCGCGCCATTGATGGCCCCGATCGAAGTGCCCACCACCCACTCGGGCACGCGCCCGGCGCCAATGAGGGCTTCGATGACGCCCAGCTGGTAGGCACCGAGCGCGCCGCCACCCTGGAGCAACAGCACGTGGCGAAGCGGTTGGGGGGAAAGTCGGTCGTTCACAGGGCGCCTCCTGCGCGGCGGATGTCGTGATCGGGTCCGCTCAGGATACGCCCAAGATAGGACGTGTGGGCGGCCGATCCCTCGGGCCAGCTGGCGAGAAAGCGCGGTAGCCACCGCGCGATATCGATGGGCAGCGGCAGTGCGTCGACGCGGACGCCACCCAGCCGTGTGCCATAGAGCGGCGGCCGGGGCGGCTCGCGCAGGGCGATCCGCGTCACGACGCCGTCGGGGTTGCCGCGGAAGTTTGCCAGCCCTGCGGCGCCGTTGTTGATGATTGCCCGTGCCGGTCCGACCTGCCGCAACGCCGGCAGGCAGGTATGGCTCGAGGCGAAGAGGGACACGCCGGCGTCCTCGAAGGCCGCCGCCAGCCAGCCCGCCTCGGCCGGGTCGTCCAGTGCGGCGATGTCGAAGCGCCAGCCGGCCAGCGAGTCGGCGTCGCCATGTACGACGCCGACCGCCAGCCCGCCGACGCGGTAGCGGGCGACCATCGGCAGCGCGGCGAGTCGACGGAGCACGGCGGGCTGGGCCAGCGCGGTCGCCTTGAGGCGGGCATGGATGGCGTTGGAGCGTTCGACCGTGGCGTCGTCCACGGACGCGGGGTAGGCGCAGCCGCAGCCCGCATCGCCCGCCCCCGGCAGCAGTTCGGCCTCGACGTTGCCGAGCGTGGCGTCGTGCCGCGCGACCCGCCGGTCGATGTCGGCAAAATCGGCGCGGGCCACGTCGAACCAGTGGAAGTCGCCGTTGAAGCAGACGCGGACCGGGCCGCGCTCCTCGTCGAGCAGGTCGTCGAGCGCGTCCAGGGCGATCGGGTTGCCGTAGAGACCGCCGACCACATAGAGCGTGTCGGCCTCGGATGGCGGCGCTGCCTGGAGCGCGGCCGCGCCATAGCGGTAGCGGATAGGGCAGAGGCGGCCGGTTGTGCTCACCCGCCGGCGGCCATGGCCAGGCGACGGCGGTCTACCGCAAGGGGCAGCACGAAACCGGCGAAGCAGATCACGAGGCCGTACAGGTTGGTGCCGAGCAGCAGGCCGTACTTGCCATCGCCGAGCGCCCAGCTGTCGGGGATCTGGCCTGTCGCCAGCAGGACCCCAAGGAACATGCCGCTCCAGAAGGACAGGTGGAAGGAGAGCGGTGAGTAGCCGACCCGGCCGGCGAGCAGAAAGACCGGTGCCAGGCCAATGACCATTGTGCCGCTGATCGTCGTGGCCTTGAGGATGTCCGTCCCGAGCAGCATCGGCAGGTTGCCGAGGAGGGCGAAGACGATCATCGCCGCGGCGCCGATGCCGATCGCGCGGCGCGCGGGCGTCAGGCCGGCGAGCAGCGGCAGCTCGCGGGCCACGGACTTCGACAGGGAGGTGAAGGTCGAATCCAGGGTCGACGCGGCCGACGAGACCATCACCGCGATCATCGCGAAGAAGCCCGCCGTGCCAAGACCCCGGGCCAGCGCCGCCGGCACGTTGCCACTGCCTGGCAGTGCCTCGAGCCGCGCGTGCACGCCGATCAGGGAGAACGCGAGGATGGCGACGAAGCCGAGCAGGCCGGCAACGACAAAGGCCCGCAGCATGGTCTTCTCGTCGGTGATGAAGCCCCGGTCGGTCAGGACCGGGTCATGGAAAGGGTAGGACAGGACCTGGAGCAGCGCGACAAGGAGCAGGTCGAGGCCGGCATCGAGCGCCAGCTCGCCCTCGCTGAGGAGCCGGACCGGCCCATGGGCTGGCACGATCCAGGCCAGCACCATGACCAGGAACACGACGAACACGACGGCCTGGATGACGTCGGTGAAGATCGAGCTGCGCAGGCCGCCCTTCAGGCTGTAGAAGAGGACAACGGCGGTAAACAGCAGGGCGGCACCGATGAAGGCCGGTGAGCCGGCGTCGCCGTAGTAGCCGCCAACCACCGCGGTATTGCTCCAGACCTCGTTGAACAGTCGCACCAGGATGGCCGCCGAGAAGGCGAGGGCCGCAGCGCGCCCGTAGCGGGCGATCAGCCAGGGCACGATCCCGCTGGCGCCGTCCCGGGTACGCAGGCGGAAGATGATCCAGCCGGCAAAGGGGATCGACAGCCAGTACGTCGCATAGGCCAGCCCCCCGACGATGCCGTAGGCGGCCCCGAGATTGGCCGCGTTCGTCACCGACTTCGCGAAGATCCAGCTGATGAATATGCTCATCATCAGCGCCCAGCGTGTCGCGGGCCGGCCCGTGTCGTCGTGGCCGAGAAAGAATCCCGACTCGGTCGTGACGCGCGGCGAGACGGCATACATGATGGCGCCGAAGGCGACCAGGAAGCCCCAGAAGAACAGGCCTTGCCAATCCGATAGGAATGCCATCGCGAGGGGCCTCAGGCGAGGGCGCCGCCGCAGCTGGACCCTTGTCCTGCCGTGCAGCCGAAGCAGTGGTCGGCGACCCGGATGGGGCGCCCTTCAAGCGAGCGGGCCGTCAGCTCGCTCAGGTGGGTGCGATCGCGCCCGGCAGGCAGGCCGATGCCCAGCTGCTGGTTGAAGTCGCAGTCGTACACGTGGCCTTCCCAATCGACCGAGATCATCGAGCGGCACATCACCGACTCGAGGTTGTCGTCCCGGTGGGCGGCGTGGAGCAGGGCCATGTACTCGTTGAAGCGACCCTTCGAGATCAGCATCGAGCCGAAGCGCTGGATCGGCATGTTGGCGAGGGTGAACAGCGCGTTGAAGACGATGCCGAAGCGCTCGGCCAGTGAGGCCTTGTAGGCCGCTTCGAGAGCCGCCTGAGGCGGCGGCAGGCTCGGCCCCTGCGGGTTATAGACGAGGTTCAGTGTGAGCCCGCTGCCCGGCTGGCCGTATCCCAGGGCGTTGAGCCGCTTGAGGCCCCGGATGCTGGCTTCGAAGACACCCTTGCCGCGCTGCTGGTCCACGTTGTCCTCGAGGTAGCACGGCAGGGAGGCCACGACCTGCACCTGATTGCCGGCGAGGAAGTCGGCGAGATCCTCCTGCCCGGGCGCCTCGAGGATGGTCAGGTTGCAGCGGTCCATGACCGAACGCCCGAGGGCGCGGACCGCGACAACCAGGCGGCGGAAATGCGGGTTGAGCTCGGGCGCCCCCCCCGTCAGGTCGACGGTTGAGACGCCCGGCGAGGCCGCGAGAAAGGCGAGCACGGCGTCGACATTTTCTGCGCTCATGGACTCCGTCCGGTTGGGGCCGGCATTGACATGGCAATGGACGCAGCTCTGGTTGCAGCGGTAGCCGAGGTTGACCTGCAGTGTCTCGAGGTGGCGGCGTGACAGCGCGGGAAATCGGGTGTCTTCCAGCAGGGGAAGGGTGGCGTGCATGGGGCGCTCCGTGGGTGTCCAGAGGATTCGACCGTGCGTCGGCCTCACACCTTACAGCGCAGCGGCGGGATCCTGCAGGTGGCGGGGGGGGGCGTGGAATTGCCCCCATGCGGTGCATGCCGTGATGCACCATCGTGGGGAGTGTTCCAAGATGGGGCGCTGAATGGCGGATTTCCCACGCATTGCGGCGTCGGCAGGCTGGCATGAATCTGGCTTTATCTAGACCGTGCAGATCTAGCGGCGATCTGTATTGCGATCAGTAGCTTCTCTTTGAACCAAGGCGTTCGTCACGGCACCACCGGGACGAACGCCCTTTTTTTCGGCTCAAGCGCCGTGAAACTGACTGACGGCAACCCGCAGGTCGGCGCTGATTGCGTCGATCTCGCCGGCACGGCCGCGCATCTCGCCCGCTTCCCCGGTCACGATCGTGGCGTGGTTGCTGACCGAACCGACCAGCTTCTGGACGCGCTCGGCGGCAGCACTCTGCTCCCGCGCCGCGTCGGCAATCTGGCGGTTCATGTCGTCGATGACGGCGACCGCCCCGGCAATGCCTTCGAGCGATGCGCTGGCGTCGTCGGCCTCGCCCACGCTGCGGCGGGCCTGGTCACGGCCATGGGTGATGACCGCCACGGCGCGCTCCGCGGTGCTCTGCAGGCGTTCGATGGTGCTCTGGATCTCGCTGGTGGCGTCGCGGGTCCGCTGGGCCAGCGTGCGAACCTCGTCCGCGACCACGGCAAAGCCGCGCCCCTGCTCGCCTGCCCGTGCCGCCTCGATGGCCGCGTTGAGGGCCAGCAGGTTGGTCTGGTCGGCGATTTCGCGAATCACATCGACGATCGAATCGATCGACGCCGCGTGGGTCTCGACTTCGGTAATCGCGGTAGCGCCCTGATCGACCTCACTGGCGAGCGAGCGGATCGACGCGACGAAGTGGGCGACGACTCCCTGAGCCTGGTGACCGGCCTGGTCGGCCTTGCTCGCCGCGTCAGCCGCGCCTGCGGTGCTGCGGGCGACGCTGTCGGCGCTGGCCGACATCTCGTCGATCGCACTCGCGATGTCTTCGGTGTCGGCCGACAGGCCCTTCATGCCCCGCTCGGTCTGTGCGCTGCCGGCCTGCAGCGCGCCACTGGCCGACCCCAGTCGCGCGACAGCCGAGTTGATGTCCGAGATCACGCTGCGCATCTTCGCGGTATACGCGTTGAATGCCGTGCAGACCCGACCGACCTCATCGGGCGAGCTGGCGTCGAGGGGGGAGGACAGGTCGCCTTCATCGGCCATGGCCTGCATCGTCTTCGACAGGGCCTTGAGCCGCCGACCGACCAGAATGGAGAACAGGAGCTGCATCGCGGCCAGCAGCACGATCAGGGTGACGGCCAGCGATCCGAGGGCCATTTGCAGTCCCTCTGCCTGCTGGGCCCGGACCGGCGCATCGTCCAGTTGAAGGACGAGTCGTCCCAGGGGCACGTCGCCTTCGCCGAGAATGGGGGATTCGAACGCGTGCAATGTGCCGCGAGCCGTCGATTCGGCCTTGGCAATCTCTGCCCCGTCATTGTCGAACACGACGATGCTGGCCAGCGACTCGTCCTTCGCCGCCGTGGCGAGGAGACGCTCGAGGGTCGCGAAGTCGTAGTTGAGGATCGGCTGGACCGCCGAGACGGTCAGCAGGCCGGTCATCGCGCGGCCGCGTTCGCCCAGTTCCCGCGTCACCGACCGCTCCTGGGAACCCAGCTGAATGGAGATCAGGATGGCCATGACGAGCGCGATGGCTGCCGTGGCGCCGGCCAGGAACTTGACGACCAGCCGGCTTCGAATGGTTTGGATGATATTCATGACGCCTCCCGGACGTCGCGTCCTGGCCTTGGGCCGGGACGCGTGTTCGCCAGTGGGCCGCCCGTCAGCGAAGCGGCAGGGTCACGCTGATGGCGCCGCGCAGGTCGCCGAGCTTGTAGCCTTCCTTGGCCTTGCCAGCGATGTCCTTTTCTCCCTTCGGGTCGCCGTGGCACTGCAGGCAGGCCTCCTTGATGTAGATCGGCTGCAGGTAGCGGTAGTGAGTGCCCACCTTCTCGCCGAGGCCGGTGGCCGGCTTGGTTTCGGCGAAGGACTGGAGCACCTTCAACTCATAGGCGTCCGGGGTGTTGTAGGAGTTGCGGGGCTCGAAGGTGGTCTGCTTGATCTCGACACCGGATTCGCCCTTCAGGATGTTGCCGGTCACCCGGCCATAGACCGCCGGGATGAACCCCTTGAAAGCCTTGCCCGGCTGGTTGATGCGTGACTGGTTGTTCGCGACGGCCTTCTTCGACGCCTCGAGGGTCGCCATGACGGCTGCCTTGACCTCCGGGTCGGCGATGGCCTCGGGCCGGGTACCGGTCGATTTTTCAAAGGCATCGCTCATCAGGCCGGCGACATAGTCGGGTGTGAAGCCCTTGTCGCCCTTGTCCGGGTCGTTGATGAGCTTCTGGTGGGCCGCGACGACACCGCGCCCCGCGACGAGCATGGCGGCGACGTAGCGCGCCGCTTCATCGGCCTTGGCTTCATGGACCGACAAGGTGGCCGCCTGGGCGCCGGGTGTGACGGCGAGCAGGGTCAGGACGGTCAAGCCGCTGGCAATGGTTGCTTTCATCGATTTTCTCCTTCGAGCTTCGTGGCGGGCGGCGGCATGAACCGCGCATCCCGGATGGATACCCGACAGAACGGACAATTTGTATCTTTCTGTATCGGTACTTCTACGGTATATCGGGGGTATTCATGGGGTGGGGGAAAAAATCCCCCAATTTGCTTGGTTATTTGCCCCAATTCCCCCACTCTCTTAAGAATTGAAAAGTGGGGGAAATAGAGCTAAGTAACTGAAAAGTAACGAATGGGAAAATTTCCCACTACTATGGCACGGTCCCTGCAATAGGTTGGTCAAGCGGGCGGATGCAGAGACATCCCCCAGAGAGACAGCCCCCGGACCCTAGGAGCCAAAATCATGGACATCACCAACGTCAGCCTGCTCAACGCCAAGCGCATTGAATCCCTCAAGACCCCGTTCGCCACGCGCCGGGTACCCCGTAGTGCCATCGCCACGCTGCTCGCTGGCGACCGCAAGCCCGAGGTCGGCGATCTCGTGCTGTGCCGCGTCGAGAAACTCGGTCAGCACCGGCACCTGGAGCTCACCACCGGCCGCCGGGCCCGCCTGTATCCCGGCGACGAGATCGTCCTCGCCTACGGCAACCGCTATGCTCCGGACCAGTTCGAGGCCGAAGTGCCCGCGGATCTCTCCCGTTGCAACATGGTTGCCGCTGGCGGGATCGCAGCGCAGGTGATCACCAAGCACGGCAAGATGAAGAACTCGACGGTCATCCAGCCGCTCGGCCTGCTCGGCGACCGCTACGGCAAGGCCCTCAATCTGCGCGACTTCGCTCTGCCCGAGCCGGCCCCGCACACGGCCTGCCCCTTCGTGATCTCGGTGCTCGGCACCTCGATGAACGCGGGCAAGACGGAAACCGCGGCGCACATCATTCGCGGTCTGCGGGCCGCCGGCCTGCGGGTCGGCGCCGCCAAGGTGACCGGCACCGGCTCGGGTGGCGACGTCTGGAGCATGAACGACGCCGGCGCCGAGACCGTTCTCGACTTCACCGATGCGGGCCTGCCCTCGACTTACCTGGCGGACGGCGCCGAGGTGTTGCGCGTGATGGACAGCCTGATCGGTTACCTGGGGGCATCGGGCGTCGATGTCGTGGTCTTCGAAGTGGCCGACGGCCTCTTCCAGCGCGAGACCGCCGAGCTGGTCAAGTCGCCCGAGTACGCGGCAGCGGTCGATGCCGTGGTCTTCGCGGCCGGCGACGCGATGGGCTCGGCGGGCGGCGTGCAGTGGCTGCGCTCCCTGGGCCTGCCGGTGATGGCGGCCAGCGGGCTGCTCACCGCATCGCCCCTCGCCATCCGCGAAGCGGCCGCCGTGACCGGCCTGCCGGTCCTTGACCTGGATGCCTTGTCGGATGCCTCCATCGCCACCCACCTGGGCGTCGAGGCGCGCCAGGCGCTGCTGCAGGTCGGCGGAGCGCAGTGATGCAAACCCGCTTCGCTCCGCAGCTGGTCAGCGGCCCGCGCAGGACGATGCTCGGGCGGCTGATCGGCATCGGGGTGGCCCAGGCGGCGATGACGCTGGCGAGCGCCTGGCTGGTCCATGCCTTCTTCGACTACGCCGTGCAGGGCCGCGATGTGGCGCCCACCGCCGCGTGGCTGATCGCGGCGCTGGTGGCCACTGGCGGCGCCCTGGCCTGGCTGAAGACGATGGAGCGGGTGCAGGCCGAGCGAATGGGGCAGCACTACGCAGCGGAACTCCGGCTGGCCCTGTTCGAAGGCCTGGCGGGCCAGTCTCCCCGGCGGCTGCAGGCGCGCAGCCGTGGCGGTACGCTGCTGCGCTTCATGGGCGACGTCAAGGGCGTGCGCCGCTGGGTCAGCCTGGGTTTGCCTCGGCTGGCGGTCGGCGCCCTGTCGGCAGCGATCGCACTGGCCGCACTCGCGGTGGTGGATCCCTGGCTGACGCTGTCGGCGCTCGCCGGGTTCGCCCTGTCGGGAATCGCGCTGGCCTGGCTCACGATGCGCATCGAGCCGGCGGTGCGCGAGGCGCGTCGGCGCCAGGCGCGTCTGGCTGCCGACGTGAACGACCGGATCGCGGCGATCGCGGTCGTCCAGGTGTTCGATCAGGTCGACCGCGAGAAGCGGCGCCTGGGGCGGCAATCCGACGCGCTCGCCCACGCCATGGTGGACCAGATGCGGGGCGTCTCACTGCTGCGCTCCGCCGCTGAATTCGGCGGCGCGCTGGCGTCGGCGCTGGTGCTCTTTGCCGGTGCCGTCGAGGTGGGCCGCGGCTTTATCGAGGTGGCCGACGTGGTCGGCGCACTGACCGTCGTCGGGCTGATTGCCCCGGCCTTCCGCGACCTCGGTCAGGTGCTCGGCTACTGGCGCACCGCAAAGGTTTCCTTCGACAAGATCGACGAGTTCCTGGCCGCGCCCAAGCTCGCTACGCGCGACCTGGGCGTCGAGCCGCCGAAGCTGCCGAGGACCGGCCGCCCGGTGTCGGTCAGCTTCCGCAATGTATCGGTGGGCGACGCCCTGTACAACTTCACGGCACGGGCCCCGGCTGGGCGCAAGGTGGCCATTGTCGGGCCGAACGGGTCGGGCAAGTCGACCATTCTCGGCCTCGTGGCGCGCATGCTGGAACCCGACGAGGGCGAGGTCCGGCTCGCCGGACATGCGGTCCAGGAGTACCCGTTGTCGCAGCTGCGCGCGCGGCTCGGGGTGGTGACGCCCGACCTGCCGCTCCTGCGCGGTTCCATCGAGCGCAATCTCGCCTACCGCAAGCCACGGGCCAAGCGCGAGGAGCGCGGCCGCGTTGAAGCCATGTGCGGGGTCGACGAACTGCTGGAGAGCTTGCCGCGGGGCGGCCTGACGCGCGTTTCTGAGGGGGGCGGCAACCTCTCCTATGGTCAGCGCCAGCGCATCGCCTGGGCGCGCGCGCTGCTGGGGAGCCCCGGCCTGCTGCTGCTGGACGAGGCCGATGCCAACCTGGATCCGGTCAGCGCCGGTCGTCTCGGCGAACTGCTCGAGACCTTCGATGGCACGGTGCTGATGGTCACCCACCAGCTGGCCCGCGTCATGCAGGCCGACGAGGTGTGGTTCGTGGAAGAGGGGCGTCTGGTCGAGACTGGCGCGCCCGAAGACCTGATGGGACGCGTCAGCAGGACGCGCCAGCTTTTCCGGGTCGAGGCCCGGACGGCCAACGGAGGATGCGCGGCATGATGGATGACGCTTCCGGATTCAATCCGCTTTCCGCGGCGATCGCGGGTTTCATCGGCACCGGCTTGGTGGCCGGGGGGATGGGGGTCCTGACCGAACGACCCGCGATTGCCGCACCCTTGCGCAGCCCGGCGGCCAGCCTGGCGCGGGGCGAGATTCTCACGCGCCGGCTCGCCGACGACGACGCCTTCGAGTATCTCGCCTACGTGCCCGCCACTGCGCCGAAGGGCGCGCCCATGCTGGTGACCGTGCATGGCATCTCACGCAATGCGCGCCAGCATATGCGGATGATGATGCCGCTGGCCGACCGCTACGGGGTGGTGCTGATGGCGCCGCGCTTCCCACGCAAGCGGTTTCCCGCCTATCAGCGGCTCGCGCCCTCCGCCGATGGACGGCGTCCGGATGCGCTGCTGCGCAAGGCGGCGCGGGAGCTTGGCCAGCTGGTGGGCGCCAGCTATCGGCGCCTGCACCTGTTCGGCTATTCAGGCGGCGCGCAGTTCGTGCACCGTTTCGTCATGCGACGGCCGGATCGCGTGGCGAGCTACGCCATCGGTGCGGCGGGCTGGTACACCTTCCCGGACGAAACGCAGCGCTTCCCCTACGGCCTGCGGCGCGGATCGGATAGGACACCGAGCAGCCTCGATGCGGATGCGTTCCTGCGTGTGCCCGGGCTGGTCCTGGTCGGTGAGCGCGACGTGACGCAAGACCCGGCGTTGCGGGTGACGGCCCGGCTCGTGTCCCACCAGGGGCCGACGCGATTCGACCGCGGGATCAACTGGAGCCAGGCAATGAACCACGCCGCCGCCCAGCGCGGCCTGCCTCCACCGGTCGGGTTCGCTCCACTGGCCCGATCCCCGCATTCCTTCGCCCTCAGCATGCGGCGCGGCGGCATGGGTGAAAAGGTGTTCCGCCACCTGTTCGGGCCGCCGCCGCCATGAGCCGCAGGGCGTGCCTGCGTGTATCGTGGCGGGAGAGCATTCGTCCGGGAGTCCGCCCATGAACAAGCCTCGCGCCGTGGCCCAGGTGGTGCGCTCCTTCAACCTGAGTCGATGGTTCGCCATCGTCGGGCTCGTATCGATTGCCTCGATCTCGTCCCTGGCCGGTTGGGCCATGTCCCATTTCGTCACCGAGGAAATGCTCAAGCAGGAGGGCGAGCTGACCCAGCAGTTCGTCCAGACGCTGGTCCAGACGGAGCGCTCGCTGCAGACCTACTTCGCCTATGGGCAGGCGGATGACACCCTCGAGCTCGAACTGGCGATGTCGCACATCTCGCGCATGCAGGACATGCTGAGAGCCAACGTGTACAACCGCGACCAGCGTGTCATCTGGTCGAGCGACCGCTCCCTGGAGGGCAAGACCTTCGGGCCGAATGAGGAGCTCGACGAGGCCCTGGCCGGCCTGCTCGTCATCCATGCCGACGAGCATGACGAACATGGCTCCGGCAAGTCCGAGCATCGCAACCTGGAAAAGCGCGCCGACCTCTTCGTCGAGATCTACGTGCCGGTGCGCGCGCCGGAAACCGGCGAAGTGCTGGGCGCCATCGAGTTCTACAAGAACCCGCAGCCCCTCTTTCATGCCCTCGAGCGCATGAACACCTACGTGGCGCTGGGGGCTGCCCTGGCCGGCGGCTTTCTCTACCTGGCGCTGGCGTGGCTGGTGCGGCGGGCCGACCTCCTGATGCGCCAGCAGGAACGCCGGCTGATCGATTCCGAGACCCTCGCCGTCATCGGCGAGATGAGCTCCGCGGTCGCCCACGGCATCCGCAATCCGCTGGCCTCGATCCGCAGCTCGGCCGAGCTGATCCAGGTCGCGGATCTCGACGTTGCCCGCGAGGCCGGCACCGACATCGTGGCCGAGTCAGACCGGCTGGAGTCCTGGGTGCGGGAACTGCTCTCGTTCTCCCGCCCGCTTGACGAGGAGCCTCGGCCGGTCGCGGTGCGCCCGCTGGTGGAGCGCTGCCTGGAAGAGTTCGCGCGGGATCTCGAGCGCCGCCGCATTGCGTGCCAGCCCGACGTGCGTGGGGCCCTGCCCGAAGTCCGTGGCGATGGCCTGCTGCTCGGGCAGGTATTGCACAGTCTGGTGGCCAACGCAATCGAGGCAATGAACGCCGACGGCGTCCTGTCCTTGAACGTCGCGGCCTCGGAAGACCGGCGCGAGGTCATGCTGGCGGTCCGCGACACCGGGCCGGGCATGAGCCCCGAACAGCTGAAGAATGTCGGCAAGCCGTTCTACACGACCAAGACCCGAGGACTCGGGGTCGGCTTGTCTCAGGTGCGGCGGATCATCGAGCGCTACGGTGGTCGCATGGATATCCAGAGCGAGGTCGGCAAGGGAACCGAGGTTCGGCTGTTCCTGCCGGCGGCCTGAGGGCCGCCTCCGCGCGAGTGGGGGCCCCGATCGGCCCATGCCCGTTCCCGCCATGACCCGCCGGGCCGGTCGGCGCCTCGCCGCGCGGGATGCCCGCCAGCTCAGAAATTGACGGTGACCCCTACCGCGCCATGCCAGGCGCGCTCCCCACGCCGCTCGCCAAAGGCGGCTCCGGCCCGGAAGGTGCCGATGCTGACGGTCACCTCGGTGCTGGGCGATTCGCGAAAGGCCAGGAACAGGTCCACCTCCTGACCCAGGGCGGTCTTCAGACCGCCGGGTGCGGCGGTGAGACGGCTGTCGGCCAGCGCGGTGCTCGCCTCGCGCTGGCGGTAGTCGTGCACCACCAGATCCACCGAACTCTTCTCCCAGAAACGCAGGCTGCCGCCGAGGGAGCGGATCTCGAGGTTCGACAGGGTCGGGCGCATCAGCTCGCCGTAGTAGCGGAAGCGCTTGACGCCGCCGAATCGCCCCTTGTTCTCTTCCAGCCCGGTCTGGCGGAAGGCGTGGTCGGTGCCATCGGCGGGGTCGGAGTCGCCCGATCCGACTGCCCAGCCCGCCCACAGGGTAGGACGAGCCCTGCCCGGCCAGGACCAGCGGGCGCCGAGGTCCCAGGCCTGCCCTGACACGTCCTGGCGGCGGCTGTCCTGGGCGGCGACGCGGTGGCCATCGCGGTCCTCGAACCGGGTGAGGCGTTCGCTGCCGCGCACGCCGGCAAGGTCGAGCCAGTAGCCGAACCGGTGGCCGCCCTCGGTCTTCTCCTCGCCGGTCACGCGCACGCCGAGCCAGTCGAGATCGGCATCCGAGGGATCGGCCCGCCGTTCGTGCAGCGTGCTGCCGGGCGCGGCGCGGCCGGAATGATCGCGGGCCGCCAGCCAGTAGGCCTCCAGCGTGTGCTTTCTGCGCCAGCTCCAGGCGGCCCGCCCGAACCAGCGCACGATCCGGTCCTCTTCGGCGTCGATGACGCCGCGCTCGTCGGTCGACACCGGGAGCATCTGCCGTGCGAGGCCGCTCTCGACGACCCAGTCGGCGCCATTCACGAAGATGCGGGCTGCGTCGAGGTCGTCATCCCACCACCAGCTGCGGTCCTCCACCAGGCTGAGGCGGCCGACCTGGAGATCGAAGGGCAGTCCGCCGGGCGCATGGGCGAGCAGCCACATCTGGCCTCGCTCGAGGCTGCCGGCATTCTCGTTGGGTCCATTCTCGCGCTGGGTTTCGAACTGGCTGTTGCCGATCAGCTGGAGAAAGAGCGTGGTGCCCGCAGCCAGCAGCGCGCTGGCCTCGAGTTTCAGCTCCTGCTCGAGCGTGCCCCGGTCCCGCGCCCGGTCCGTATCGAGGTCGTGGTTGATACGGCTCTGGTGGTCGAGCGCCCACTCGCCGCCCACGCGGAAGTCCTGCCCGAAGAGGCGGACCTCGCGGCTGCTGTCGCGCCGCCGCTCGTCCGGCCGGCGGGCCAGGTCGCTGCCGGTGGGGCGCTGCCGCGCTTCGGTGGCGTCCGCCCGGGTCGGTTGCGCGAAGGCGAGGTGGACGGCGGGCAGGCAGGCCAGGGCGCAGGCAGCGGCCAGCCACCGGGGACGCAACGGGGGCGTCCCGGGCATCGGTCTCATGCCGCGTGCGCCGTCAGCCCCATCGTGTCGTCGAGCAGGGACGACATCGGCGCGCAGCGGCAATGGGGATGCTCGCGCAACAGGGGGAGCAGGCTATCCAGAACGTCCAGGTCGACCGCATCCATGACCGCGTGGTGCAGCATGATGCCGCACACCTCGGCCTCGGCGACGCGCCCCGCAATCCGGTGCACGAGCGCGTCACTCGAGCTGCCGGGAGGGCGCAACTTGCACCAGTCGACCGCCACCGGGATCTCGCGCAATGGCATGTCGTCGATCGGCCTGGCGGTGTGGTCGCGGGACAGGGCCTCGAAGCCGAGGTGGGCGAGCGCCTGCGCCGTGTCGGCCGTGCAGCGATTCCACGGCGGGGTGAAGATGCGGTCCGCCATGGTGCCGAAGCTGGCGGCGAGCAGTGCGTGGCCCTGCTCGAGGCAGGCCAGCTGCTCATCGAAGCTGCGGGACGGGCCGAACTCGCACTTGCGCCCCTCGGCCTCGTGGTTGAGGTGGGCGAAGCCATGCTGGTGAACGCCGAGGCCACCCTGGCCGGTGCGCGCCATGCGCTGGAGCAGCGCGCGCGCCAGCGCGGGCGTCAGGGCAGCCGGGATCACCGCCAGATCGACCGGAACACAGTGGCGCTCGAAAACGTCGAGCAGGGCGAACAGGCGGGCGTCCTCCCAGCCAGCGTCGTCGTCCCGGAAGAACACCGTACAGGGCGTGGTGCGCTGGGCCAGCACCGTGGCGACGGGGCGGAGTCGCTCATCCATGGGGGGCTGCCTCCGGGGTGGGCTTGCCTGCGGCCAGCGCCTGCATCCGCTCGGCGGCGCGCCGGGCGCCGTCTAGCTGCAGGGCGGCGGGGGTTGGGGTGAAGGACAGCGCATCGATCATGGCGGCGGCCAGCCGCGGTGGATCGAGTTCGCCCGCCGGCAGGTGATGGGCCGCACCCAACGCGCTCAGGGCCTCGGCGCGCCGGGTCTGCTCGTTCTCGCCGCTGGTGGCGTAGGGGACGAGCAGTGCCGGTACCTGCGACACGATCAGGTCGAGGGCGGTGTTGTAGCCGCACTGGCTGATCGAGAGCCTTGCCCGGCGCATCTCGGCCACCATGTCCGGAACGTGGCGGACCAGCTCGACACCGGGCATGCCGGCAGCCATGCGCCGCAGGTTGAACCAGTCGGACTCGGGCAGGAAGGGCCCGGCGATCACGCGCATCGGCAGATGGAGTTCGGGCCACAGGCGGGCGTGCGCCTCGAGCGCCGCGGTAAAGAGTGGGGCGCCGACGATGCCGCCGCCGGCCGAGACCAGGATGGTGTCGCCCCGTTCGGCGGGCGATTCCAGGGGGCGCCGCGGCACGACGTAGCCGGTGTAGTGCACCGGCACGGACAGGGGCTTGCGGGGCCGGAAACTTTCGTCGATGCGGGCGAAGGCCGGGTCGGAGTGGACCAGGATCGCGTCAAAGTAGCGGTTCGCTAGCCAGCACGCGCGGTCGTCGTGGTGCTGCTGGTCGCGGCGCGCGTCCACCAGGATGTCGCGCAGGCTGCACACCACGCGGGCCGGCTCGGCCTGGCGGCGGGCCGCGCGAATCATCGGCAGGATCTCGCCGGCGAACTTCTTGCGGCCGAAGGGAAAGAGCTCGACCAGCAGGATCGCCGGGCGATAGGTCGCGACGGCGTCGAGCATCCG
Source organism: Rhodocyclaceae bacterium (assembly GCA_050303815.1). Taxonomy (GTDB): domain Bacteria; phylum Pseudomonadota; class Gammaproteobacteria; order Burkholderiales; family Rhodocyclaceae; genus Cognatazoarcus. Next base: position 33,416 of record JBNLCM010000182.1, on the reverse strand, counting down.
TTCGCGCCGGCGCAGCCGGGCGTCGGCGACGCTGCGGCCGCGCTCCCGGCTGACCAGGTTGTGGCCGTCGTCCATGCCGAGGGGCGGCAGGTCGATCATCTCGATGTCCGCCGGAATCGGCACGCCATCGGGGATCGGACCGCCGTTCAGGAAGATGATCCGGAAGGTGTCGACGAGCGCGCGCGTGAGCGCGAAGCTCCGGGTCAGGTGGCCGATGCCGAGCGAGTGCTGGCAGTAGAAGAGCAGGACCGGTCGGCGGTCGGGGCGGGGAGCAGGCAGGGAATTAGGCACGGCGTTCCACCAGCGCCAGGTAGGCGCCTTTGGCCTCCATCAGGTTGTCGTGGCGGCCGGATTCGACCAGCCGCCCGTCCTTCATCACCAGGATGCGGTCGTAGCCGCTCATGTCCGCGTAGTCGTGAGCGATGACCAGCAGCGAGCGACCCGCATGCACGCGCGCCACGGATTCGTTGATCAGACGGGCAGACACGGCGTCCACGGCCGAGGTCGGCTCGTCCATCACCAGGATGGCGGGCGCCTTGACGAGAGCCCGCGCCAGGCAGATCCGCTGTCGCTGGCCGCCCGACAGGCTGGCGCCCCGCTCGCCCAGTTCCGTGTCGTAGCCATCGGGCAGGTCGACGATGAACTCGTGGGCGCGCGCCGCACGGGCCGCCGCCTGGATGGCCGCATCGCTGGCGCCGGGGCAGCCGTAGGCGATGTTCTCGCGGACCGAGACGCCGAACAGGATGTTCTCCTGCAGCACGATGCCGATCTGGTTGCGCAGGCTGTCCCGCGTGAATCGCCGAATGTCGATGCCATCGATGGTGATCCGGCCCTGGTCGGGTTCGTACAGGCGCAGCAGCAGCGAGAGCAGCGTCGATTTGCCGGCGCCGGATGGCCCGACCAGGGCGACCCGCTCTCCCGGCGCGATGCGGAACGAGACGTGGTCGACGACGGGTCGACCCTCCCGGTAGCCGAAGCAGACGTCCTCGAAGATGATCTCGCCGGCCGGGCTGCCGATGTCGAGCGCCCCTGTCTCGTCCACCGCGTCGGGCTCGGTGGCGAGGATCTCGCCGATCCGGCCGGCGCTGACCGTCGCGCGGGAGAACTTGGCCGACAGCCGGCCCAGGTCCTTCACCGGCTTGTAGAGGCTCTGCACGTAGGCCAGGAAGATCAACAGCTCGCCCGGCGTAAGTTGCCCCTCGAGCACTTGCCAGGCCCCGACCAGTACGGTGATCGCCGTGCCGATGGCCGAGACCAGCACGATGGCGCGGGTAATGGCGCCGGCGTTGCGCGCGGTCCGGACGCCCGAGTGGAAGTTGCCCTCGATCTCCTCCTGGAATCGGCGCTCCTCGAAGCTTTGCCGGCCGAAGGCCTGGACGAGGAGCATCGAGGAGAGCACCTCGTTCAGGCGCGAAGTCATCGCGCCCTCGTACTTGCGCTGGGCACGCACCGAGGCCTTGACCCGCTTGTTCAGGAAGTAGATCAGCGCCAGCAGGGGCGGCAGCGAGGTGGCCACCACCAGCGCGAGGCGCCAGTTGATTGCGAACATCACGGCCAGCATGGCGATCAGGGTCAGGAAGTGGGCCGCAAAGGTCAGTGACCACTCCGCGAACATGTCGCGCAGCAGGTTGGTGTCGGATGCCACCTTGGTGATCAGCTCGCCACTGCGGGTACGTTGGTGGAAGGACAGGGACAGGCGCTGCAGGTGCGCGAAGAGCTCGCTGCGCAGGCAGTAGGTGATGTAGTGCCCGACCTTGGCCGTGGCGAAGACCTGCAGGTAGGCGAAGATCGCGGCAAAGAGCGCGATGACGCCGATCGCGCCTGCCATCGTGCACAGGGCGAACCACTGGCCGCGGACGATCACCGGCTCGAGCAGGTTGAGGGCGTCGGGGAGCGGCTTCTCGAGCAGCACGTGGTCGAAGATGATCTTCAGCGGCCAGGGCGCCAGCAGGCTCATGGCCATGACGCCGGCCAGTGCCAGCACCGCCACGGCCAGCGGCAGCTTCATCTCGGCGAGTGCGCCGAGGATGATGCGGCGGAAGCGGGCGGGCATGCGGATCGACGGACGACACGCGCCGCCTGCCGCGGTGTTGACGGGGGCGTTCATGCGGCGGCCCGGTCGAGCACCGGCGGCAGCGCGGTCATGCCCGCCAGCGCCAGCAGCAGGGCGTTCTCGGCACGCCGCTGCCAGCCCGCCCGCGCGCGTACCAGGAAGCTATAGGCCTTGCGCATCAGCATCAGGCGCAGATACCAGTCGAAGGCTGCCGGGTCGTAGTCTTCGGTGCCCTGACGGCGATAGGCATCCATCATCCGCCAGGCCACCGTCGTCCAGTCGCCGTCGTCGTCGCGGCACAGCATCTGGCTGATGCAGTCCGCCAGGTCGCGCATGGGCGAGCCGATGGCGAGGTTGTCGTAGTCGAAGAGGGCGATGCGGCGACCGGTCCACAGCATCTGGTCCACATGGAAGTCGCCATGTACGGACACCTCGGCGTGCCCCGGATCGGGCTGGCGCTGCAGCAGCGAGATGACCGGATCGGCGGCGTCGGCGAGTTCGGGCGCAGCGAGCACCAGCTTCTTGCGCCACTTGGTTGCCAGGGCCAGGTCGGCGGCCGGGAGCTGACGTGCGCCCTGGCGAGGCCCGCCGCGCTGGAAGGCGACCAGCGCGGTCGCGAGCTCCTCGACGCGCCAGCGTCCGTCCGGCAACAGCAGTTCGTCGGCGAGCGGCGTGCCCCGGACCTCGAGTTGCCACAGCGCGCCGAGGTGGGCGCTGGCGCCCAAGGGGCGGCCGATCGCGAAGGCGCGCGGATCGTTGAGCGACTGCTGCCAGAGCGCGTCGAGACCGTCGCGTGCGTCGCGCCATCGCTCACCGGCATAGCACTTGCCGAAGAAATCGGTCGTCTGCCCCGCCTGGCGCGTACGAAAGCGCGCGGTGCAGTGTTCTTCGGGCTCGTGGCGGACGATGGATGCCTCGACGACCGTGCCGTCATCGGGCACCAGCGCGGGGGGCAGGTGGCGCGCCAGCGCGGTCGCATCCAGGAAGGCGGGCAGCTTGCGGATGCCAGGGTCGTTGGGCAGCGTCCAGATCACGAGGCCCAGCGCCGGCAGCACCTCCGCAGGCCGACCGAAATCCGGCATGGCGCAGGCCTGCGCCGCCTCCTCGAGCCAGCCGGCGGGCAGCCGGTTGCCGCGATGAAAGCGCCCGTACAGCCACTGCACGCCCTGGCGGGCCGTGCTGCGTTCGCGGACCTGCAGCCGCCAGACCACGCCGAGCCAGAGGCCGCCGTCGGACAGCAGCCGACGCGAGACGCGGCGACGGGTCTGCGCGACCCGGCAGTCCAGGATCTCCCACGGACCGTCGCGGAAACCGGGCAGGGCCTGGCTCAGGGCTTCTGCCGCGGTGGCATCGTCCAGGTAGGGGGCAAGAAGGGCTTCCATGGGCTCACACCGGCAGGGGGATGTCGAGTGCCCCCTGCTCCGCGATCAGGTTGGCCAGGGACAGCAGGGCAGGTACCCGCTCGAAGCGGCCCGGCTTGAGGTTGGCAACGCCTCGGCTGGCGCGCTCGCACAGCAGGGCTCGCGCGGTGGCCCAGGCCACCAGCGGAGGTGGGACCGGCTGGCGGGATTCCCGGACGTAGCGGTCGAGCATCGCGGCCGCGGTCTCCTGGACGGCCTCGAGCGATGCGCCAGAGAGCAGTGCGCGATCCAGGTTGCCGGCGATCCAGGCGCCCAGTTCGAGCACGGCGGGGCCCCGCCGAACGCTGTCGAGGTCGATCAGGCTGAGGCGGTCGCCGTCGAGCAACAGATTGCGGGGGTGAAGGTCGCCGTGCAGCGTGGCCTGGGGCAGCGTGCGGGCAGCCGGCAGCTGCTGCTCGAGCCGCGCCAGCAGGCGATCGAGCGACGGCCCCCAGGCGGGTTCGACCCGCGCGAGCAGCGCCGCGCACGCGCCCGGCTGGCTCTGCAGCAGATCGGGCCCGGACGGTCGCGTGTCGGGGATCGGCGTGTCGTGCAGGGCTGCCATCAGGGCGCCGACCTCCGCACCGAGCCAGGGGGGGCAGTCCGGATGGCAGTCGAACAGCGGCCGGCCGGGCAGGGCGGCCTGCCAGTGCAGCCCGGTGTCCGGTTGCCAGAGCAGGGAGCGCGGCGTGCGCAGGCGTCCGCTGCGACTGGCCTCGCTACCCGACAGGGCCTCCATCAGACGGTGGGTCGCCTGACCGCCGTTGTCCCGGTCGAGTTTGGCGAACAGCCGCACGCGCCGGCCGTTCGCCAGCGCGACGTCAAAGCGCGCACAGGCGCGGGACTCGGGCACGTACTGGACCAGGGCCGCGCTCAGATCGAGCGCGACCTCGGCTTCGCCGGTCATGACCGCGAGGGCTTCTGACAAGGGGCTGCCGCCCTCCCGTATGGCCTCGACCAGGATCGGCAGCGACGTCAGCTTCGGGTCATTGGGGAGGAACCAGGCGAAGAACTCCAGGCTCGGCACCAGCAACGAGGGCAGGCCGCAGCGGCTCGCGAGCGTGACGCGTCCGGCGTTGCGCGCGTGTCGGCGGGCCGCCTCGCCGGGGCCGCAGAAACGGCCGGCAACCCGCTGGATGTAGTGACAGCCGAGGCGCTCGTCGCGGATTTCGAGGCGGTAGGACACCGTGCAGTTGCGCCCCGGTCGGTACTTGATCCGCTCCACCTCGCACCCGGTGACGCGCTGGACACCGTACTCGCGGAGCGCCACCTCGAAGACGTGCTGCATGGCCTGCGCATCGACCGCCCGCGTGAGCTGTGGCAGGCGGGGGTCGCGCGGCAGGGCGGTGGTATTCATGATCACGCCTCGAGCGGAACGTCGAGGCCGCGGTAGGCGAGGCGGGCCCCACGGCTCGCCCGGCTCTGGGTGATCCGGCCGCTGCCGTCTTCGCGCAACCACAGCCAGCGGCCGGTGAAGTCATAGCCGTCGAACTGCCAGCGACCGCTCTCGCCGCCGTGCACGTGGAACCAGAGATCGCGGAAGCTCGTGCCCCCGACCTCGGCCTCGATCGTGATGGCGCCGGCCGCCGGTGCATCGGGCGCAGGACTGTCCACGGCGAGGCGCTTGACGGTCAGCGGCGGCGTGCGCGCCTCCCAGGGCAGCAGCACGGTGTCGAACGCCACGCGGCGCTCGGCCGCGTGGAAGCACAGCCGCGGGGCGGCCAGCTTCTCGCCGTAGCGGGCCGACACCCAGCTCGATTCCAGCGTGAAGCGCACCGCCGGGTCTTCGGGCTGGGCCACCAGAAGCCCCGGGCTGCGCAGCAGGGGTGCGCTGCCGCGCGCCTGCTCGACCCGCCCCTGGGCGGCCTCGCCGAGCTGGAAGCGCAGCGCGTAGTGGTGCCGGGTCGGGGCATCGAGCCAGTCCGAGACGATCCAGTAGCTGCCATCGACGAAGAGGATGCGCCGGGTGTGGACGGCGTCGTAGACATGGCTGCGGGCGCTCCCGTGCATCAGGACCAGGTCGGGGTGTTCGACCAGCTCGTGCAGCGTGGCCTCCGGCGGGGGGCCTGCGATCTTGTGCCGGATGGCGCCGCGCGGGTGGCGGGTCGCATCCTTGACCGGACGCGGCAGGTAGAGGGTCTGGTTCTGGCCGTCGACGCAGACCGTGTTGTGGGCTTCGGTGCTGCGAAAACGCACACGCCAGTTGACGTCGCCGGCCTCGGAGTAGGTGTATCGCCCCGGATCGACGACCAGAGAGCGGCCGAAGGCGGCCAGTTCAAAGCTCAGGCAGTCGAAATGGCCATGGTTGCCGGCGCCTAGCGGGCCGCAGTCGAAGACGAGGTACTGGGCGTCGGTGTAGCGTCGCCCGCCCGTGCCCCAGTGATCCCGGACCACGGTGTAGCCGCCGTCAGGAAAGTGGGCGACGGTGCGCGACGGTGGAGTCCCGTCGCGACCTGCCGTGGCCACGTAGCGGAAGTCCTCGCGGCCGTAGAGGTCGGCGCCGATGTCGAGCAGCTCGAGGAAGCTTCGGCTGTCACCGTCGGAGAGGCTGGGGATGTCGCCGTCGGGCTTGTGCGCGTGCTGGCAGAAGACCAGGCCGCGCAGCAGCGCCTCGTCCATCTCGGGCGCGACCTCGATCTCGTTGAGGGCGGCCAGGCGCCGGACGTTGAGGTAGTTCTTGATAACCAGCTGGTGGTAGTCGGTGGACAGCTCGATGTGGACGCCGTCGGGCAGCAGATCGGACTGGATGTTCTCGACCAGGCGGGTGAGCGCGAACTCGCGCCAGTCGGCGGCGCGGGTGAACTCGGGAAACACCACCGAGGCCAGAAAGATCGCGTAGAGCTCGAGGGTACGGTGGTTGCGCGCCGGAGTCAGGTGCTCGCACAGAAAGTCGACCTGTTCGGACAGCGATGCCAGGAAGCGCCGGTGAAAGGCCGGGTCGACCGGTGTCCGGCCGCCGCGGACCACGAAGTGGTAATAGCTGTAGATCCAGTTCTGGACGCGGCGACCCGTGACGTCGGCGGCAATGAAGCCGGGCGGGGTGACGTCGATCCAGCCGGCGAGCAGGGTCTGCCAGCGATCGACATAGCGCTGATCGCTCGTTTCGGCCCAGCGCATGCCGAGTCCCACGGCGTAGTAGAACTTGTGAAGCAGGATGTGCCATTCGACGTCCTCGCTGGGATTGTCCAGCCAGGCCACCGGGTCGGGGAGCGTGTAGGTCTCGCCATTGAACTCGAAGTCACTTTCGAGCAGGGCGTCGATCTTGTCGGGGCGGGTCTCGTCCGGGTCGGCGACCGGGAAGAAGCGGACCGCTCGCTCGCCGGCGAAGTGGGCCAGCAAGGCAGGATCGTCCAGATCGTTCCAGGGCGCGCGCAGGCCGGCGCTGGCGCTGCCCGCCCGCGGCAGGTCGGGGGCGTTCATGCGGCTGCCTCCTGTCGCAGATGCTGGAGGAACAGGTCGCGCAGCTCGAGCGTGGTGCGGCGGGAGTCGAAACGCGCACAGATTCGGGCCCGGCCATTGGCCGCCAGGCGTTGCTGCAGGGCGTTGTCCGACAGCACGCGGCGCAGGGCGTCGGCCAGCGCGCGGGGGTTGCGGGGCTCCACCAGCAGACCGTGCTCGCCGTCGTCGATGAGTTCCGGGATGCCCGAGATCGGTGTCGAAACGACGGGGAGCCCCATGGCCATGGCCTCGGCCAGGACGTTCGGAATGCCGTCCCGGTCGCCATCCTCCATGACCTGGCAGGGCAGCGCGAAGACGCGTGCGTGGCGGTAGATCTCCCGCAGCTGGTCCTGGGTGACTGCGCTGCGCAGCTTGATGCAGTCGGCCAGCTCGAGGCGGGCGATCTGGTCGCGGATCGGCTCATAGGCACTGCCGGGCTCGCCGACGATGACGCAGCCGAAACGCAGGCCCGCCTGCTTGAGCAGATGGCAGGCATCCACCAGGTGTTCGAAACCCTTCTTCTCGACGAAACGCCCAACCGCCAGGATGATCGGGAGATCCTTGCCGTCCGGAACGAGGGGCGCGAAATAGTCGGTGTCGAGCCCGTGGTAGATGGTGTGCACCACCTCGGCACGAGGGGCGCGGGAGCGGAGGACCTCCGCATTGGCCGCCGTGCAGGTGGCCACGAAGCGGGCGGCATCGAGCTTGCGCTCGAGCAGATCGCCCGGGTTCAGGTCGGACTGGTAGATGTCCTTGGCATGGGCCGTGAAGCTGAACGGCACGCCGGTCATCCGGCTGGCGAACCAGGTGATCGTCGTGACGCCATGGCAGAAGTGACCATGCAGGTGCGAGATGCTGCGGTCGGCGATGACCTCGGACGCGATGTGGCCGGCCTGCAGGAATTCCTTGATGAACACCTTGCGCAGCCGCAGCGGGCCGCGCCGGTAGCGCCAGCTCATCGCCAGGGCGCTGCCCATCACGGACAGGTAGCGCAGGGGATGCGTGGCAGCGACGCGCAGGTGGGCGCCCGCGAAGCGGGGCGCGTTGCGCAGCAGCCATCCGACAAGGCTCGAGCCCGACAGGCTGCTGGCCTTGGGGAGGTAATGGAGCGGCGCCCGGATCGCCCGAACCACCGGGTGCACCTTGGCCTCGTTCTCCCGCTTGACCGAGAACAGGCGAAGTCGCATGCCCATCTGTTCGAGCAGGTAGACCTCGTGGGTGATGAAGGTCTCCGACAGGCGCGGAAACCCCATGATCACATAGGCGATGCAAGGGGCATCAGGAGAGGCCGGCGCTACGGTGGGCTGTAGTCTCGAGAGGGGCACGACGGGGGCGGTCATGGGCATTCTCCAGGTGACTCCTGAGGAGCTTGAGGTTTCTGTCGTTGTCGAAGTGGGCCTGGACGGTGAGGCGCCCGGCCCGGCCGAGCCGGGCCCGGAGGGGCGCGTCGGCGAACAGCCGGGCGATCGCGTCGGCGAGGTCGGCCGGGCGGTCCGGGTCGACCAGCAGGCCGGTCTGTTCGTGCTGGACCACTTCGGGAATGCCGGAAACGCGGGTCGACACCACGGGCAGCTCCATCGCCATGGCCTCTAGAAGTACGTTCGGGATGCCGTCGCGGTCGCCGTCGAGGCCGATGCGGGAGGGCTGCACGAAGACCGTGGCCCGTCTGTATCGCTCGATGACGCCGTCCCGCGGCAACTTGCCGGTGAGACGCACCCGGCCGCTCAGGCCTTCCCGCCGGATCTGTTGCTCGAGGCGCGCAGTTTCTTCGCCATAGCCGACGATCTCGCAGCGAAAATCGAGGCCGCGCGAGGCAAGCCGCCGGCAGGCTTCGATGAGGGTGTCGAAGCCCTTTTTTTCACGCAACCGGCCGACCGCGAGGACCAGGGGCGGCAACGCGCGTTCGCTGTCCTCGCCGCGGCAGAACCGATGGGCGTCCACGCCGTGGTACATCCGCTGGACGTCGGCCGTGGGCGCGATCGTTGCGAGCGTGTGCCGGTTGTACTCGGTGCAGGTCACCGTGAAGCGGGCGGCTTCGAGCTTGCGCTTGAGGTCCTCCGGGCGGGACAGGTAGATGTCCTTCGCGTGGGCGGAGATTGAGAACGGCACGCCGAGCTTCGCCACCAGCTCGGCGATATCCGCCGGCCGGGAGATGAAGTGGGTGTGCAGGTGGCGGATGCCCTTGCGCAGCAGGTTGTGCGCCAGCCAGCCTGCACGCATGAAGTCGCCGAAGCCTCCGGGCCGTGACAGCGCGGCACGGATGCCCGAAAGATACTGGCCGGGCCGGTACAGCAGCAGGCTGATGTGGGCGAGACCGATCGCGACGGCGTTGGCGGCCGTGGCCTCCGGGATGTACGTGACGGGCGCCGCGACGCGTGCCACGGCGTCGTGGTGGATCTCGTCCGTCGGCGCCTGCATCGCGAAGATGTGCAACTCCTCGCCGAGGCGCTCGAGCCCCAGGATCTCCTCGAGGATGAAGGTCTCGGAGAGCTTCGGGTAGATTTTTACCAGCAGGCCGACGGGGCCACGCTGGGCGTGCATTTCTGCCATGTGGGCATGCTCCGGTTGCTTGCGCGGGCCGGACGACGGGGCGTCCGGGCGGGGGCGGGGATCTGCTGTCGTCCTTCCATCAGGTCGAACAGGATGTCGGCGACACCGTCGAGTCCGTCCAGCGGGAGGGTGTTGGGATTGCTGCCGTCGCCGTGCAGGGAATCGATCTCCTGGGCGACGGTCTCGAGCAGGCGCACCGGAGTGAGCTGGTCGGGGTGCACGCTGCGCAGGAGGCCGAGCGCCGCCATGCGCTCGGCACGGATGCCCTGCTCGAGCACCGGCCTGACGCGCGGCACGACCACGGCGCGCTTGCGCAGGGTCAGCAGTTCGCAGACGGTGTTGTAGCCGCCCATGCTGACGACCACGTCCGACGCGTCCATCAGGGACATCATGTCGTCGCTGAACTCCTGGTGGCTGACGCATCCGAGGCCGTCGGCCCGGGACGCCACCGCGGTGCGCAGCTCCGGTGCCATCTCGGGACCGAAGACGATGTGGCTGCGTGGCCGCCGCCAGGCCGGCAGGGCCGCCAGGCCCTCGACATAGGCCTGCACCAGTGCGTGCCCATCCTCGCCGCCACCGGGGGTGACGAGCACCAGCGGCTGCCGACCGACGAGCCCCAGTTCGCTGCGGACTTCCGCCCGGGTACGCTTCCCGGCCTTTCGTCCGAGATAGCCGCAATAGCGGACCTTGCGACCGGCGGCCTCGGGGAAATCGTATTCCGTGCGCAGGTCGAAGACCGACGGGTTGCCTACGACGAGTACGTTGTCATAATGTGCCGCGATGGCCTCGAAATAGTGATTCTTGCGCCAGATGCGGGTGGTGGCTTCGGGGCAGTCCAGGATGTCCCGCAGCAGCAGGACCAGCTTCGGTCGCGCCTGTCCGTGGGGCAGGGCCGCCAGCGCGTCGGTCAGTTCCTCCTCGACGCCGAACGGCTTCTTGTCGACCAGAACCAGGTTGGGCTCGAAGTCGATCAGGGTGCTGCGGATGATGCTGGCGCGCAGGCGGACCGTGGACGAGAGGTTCATGTCCAGGAATCGGGCGCCGTAGTGCCCTGAGGTATTGCGCGCCAGGCAGGGCAGCTTGACGTAATCGATGCGTGCCGGAATCCGGAAGGCGTGCAGCATCGGGGAGCCGGTGATGATGAGGACCGACAGGTCGGGGTCGCAGTCCACCAGGTGGCGCGCGATCTCGAGCATTCGACGGATGTTGCCGAGGCCGAAGGTGTCGTGCGAGTAGATCAGTACGCGTTTCATGAGTCTCTCCTGTGGGGGGGCTTCCACCAATCCCATCCGGTTCTCTGGCATGCCGATGTTGTGTGTGGGATCTTGTCCCACTTCAATGCAAGAGCTGAGCCACTTGTGCCGGTCTCTGTAATGCGTTGAAAAGAAAGGTTTAATGAATACGTCACAGAATCGACATCCGCTGCCGGTGGGGGAGATCCCCAAATTCTTGGTGTGGAAGCCCGCGGTGGGGGATACAGTGGGCGGACCCAGGACCTCCACGCGAACGTCACTGAAAGTCACATATGGCGAATGGAATAGACGGCGTGGGGCGCGTGTTGACCCTGCAAGCGCCTGATGGCGGCGGGCAGCATTGATTTCGGCAGGCTGTTGGTATATAAAACGATCGTGGGAAAAAATCCCATTTTGGCGATAGCCGTCCACGCGAACGAAGGGCGGGTAGGGCGGAACGGACGGGCAGGGACCGACAATGGCGCAGGCGATTCTGATCATCGAGGACGAGGCGACCCTCGCGAAGAATGTGCGCATCTACCTCGAGCGCGACGGTTACGAGGTGCGCGTAGCGGAGTCCGCCGAGGAAGGGCTCGCGCTGATGGACGTCTTTCGGCCGGACGCGATCGTGCTGGACTTCAACCTGCCGGGCATTGATGGCGTGGAATGCCTCGAGCGGATCCGGGCCTACGACCCCGACATCAAGGTCGTGATGATTACCGGGCACGGCAGTGTCGAGCTGGCGGTCGAAGCCATGAAGCGGGGGGCATTCGATTTCCTCACCAAGCCCGTCCCGTTGGGCAAGCTGAAGGTTCTCCTCGAGAAGGCCTTTGGCGAAGCCCGGCGCGATAGTGCCCTCGAGTACTACCAGCGCAAGGAGCGGGAAGATTCGGACCTGTCCAGCCTGCTGGGCGAGTCGGCGCCCATGAAGGCCCTGAAGTCGATGATCCGGCAGGTGCTGGAGGCAGAGAAGAACCTCCGTGATGCCGACGCACCCGCGGTGCTGGTGCTGGGCGAGACCGGCACCGGCAAGGAACTGGTGGCGCGTGCTCTCCACTTCAACGGGCCACGGCGTGAGAAGCCCTTTGTCGAACTGAACTGCGCGTCGATTCCCCCCCAGTTGCTGGAGTCCGAGCTGTTCGGTCACGAGCGTGGTGCGTTCACCGATGCGAAGGATCGCAAGCTGGGCCTCGTCGAGACGGCGGATGGCGGCACGCTGTTCCTCGACGAGATCGGCGACATGGACCCGGCCCTCCAGAGCAAGCTGCTGAAGCTGCTCGAAGAAAAGACCGTGCGACGGGTCGGCAGCCTGCGAGACCAGCGAGTCAACGTACGCATCGTGGCGGCGACCCACCGCCCCCTGGAGGCCTTGGTCCGCGAGGGCCAGTTCCGTGCCGACCTGTTCTATCGTCTGCGCGTGGTGCAGCTCGAGTTGCCGCCCCTGCGTGAGCGTGGCGGCGACATCCTGCGACTCGCCGAGCACTTCGTGGCCCAACATGCCGCTCGCTACGGCAAGCGGACCCCGTCGTTGACGCCTGCGTCCCAGAATGCCCTGGTCCGCCACAACTGGCCCGGTAACGTGCGGGAACTGCGCAACGTCCTCGAGCAGGCCGTGCTGCTGGCGCCCGAGGGGCGGATCGATGCCCATCAATTGACCCTGTCGAGCAATGCCGCCGAGGTGGCGGGCGCCAGCCCGGGGGCCCAGGCGCCCGCCACCCTGGCGGAGATGGAGCGCCAGATGCTGTCGCGCGCCCTCGAGCGCTGCGGCTGGAATGTCTCGCGCGCGGCACGTGAACTGGGGCTGACGCGGGATACGCTGCGCTACCGCATCGAGAAGCTGGGCCTCGCCGACGTCTCGCGCTGAGGCCGCAGGCGGCAGGGACAGGCCCGACGGCGCCGATCAGTCGCGCGCTGCGTGCCCCCCGTCGCGGCGGGGCAGCGAGCGCCACCAATCGGCCAGGTGGCGTGTGATGGGCGCGGGGGCAACGATCTGGGGCAGCGAGAAGTCCTGCTCCGATACCTGACCGGACGCCTTCAGCACCGCGATCTCGCGCTCGCGGATCAGCTGGCGCGCCACCGTGAAGGCCTCCTGGAAAGACGCGCTGCGGGGCAGGGCATCCTGGAAGAATGCGCGACCGAAATAGGTGAAGTCGTTCTCGTCGGCGCAGCCGAAAGAGCGGCGGTCATGCCGCGCCGCGGTGATCAGCAGCGTACCCGGGTCGTCGAGCGGGCCCATGAACCCCCCCGAATAGCAGGCAGAGACCACGACGACGCGCCAGCGGATACCCGAATCGCGCAGGATCTGCGCCAGCTCGGCGGCATCGATGTCGGGCAGGTCGAACTGGGGCTGGGTCAGGGACAGCGCGTGGTCGGGGGAGCCATGGCTGGACAGGTAGAGGAACAGGATGTCCTGCTCCCGGTTCATTGCCGCGGCCATGCCCATGATGGCGCGGCGAATGCTCGTCCGCGTCGCGACCGGCTCCGCCCGAGGCAGTTGCCGCGTGTTGGTCAGGCTCAGGGATCGGCCCTCGGTGCCGAAGCGGGCGTCGAACTGGCGCCGTACATAGGCCGTCTCGCGCCGAAAGACCTCCTGGCTGCCGTCCCCGGCTACCGTCAACAGATACAGCTCGACGGCGCCGGGGTCGCCGGCCGCGAGGCCGGCGATGGCCTGGCCGAGGCGCTCGTCCTCGCCATAGATCAGTTGCTCCATGCTCTCGAGGCGCATGCGTTCGGCGAGGGGGTCCATGGCCTGTCCGCTGGCCCAGCGGCCCTCGATGGTCTGCTGGCCGTCGATCGGTCTGGCGAGGGTCATCACACCGTCGCCATCGAACTCGCCCGCGCTGAAATGACCCACGTAGTGATCGCCGTTGGCAAAGCGCAGCTCGCCCTCGCCTTCGGGTAGCCAGCCCTCGATCCGGCCTTCATAGACGCTCCCGCCGGGATAGGCGATGCGGCCATGGCCGGTCATCGCGCCGCCTTCGAAGAGGCCCTCGAAGACCGTGCCGTCAGGCGCGGTAAACCGGCCGGGTCCGTCGGGCAGCCAGTTGCGAAAACTGCCCTCGTGGCGACTGCCGTCCGGCCGGCTCGCGCGGCCCTTGCCGGTGAACTCATCCGCCAGGAACTCGCCCTCGTAAACCTCGCCCGTCGCCGTCTCGAAGCGCCCCTTGCCCTCGAAGCGGCCTGCCTTGAACTCCCCCCGGTAGCGCGCGCCGGCCGGCGTGCTCAATTCGCCGCGGCCCGAGAGGCGACCCTCCCGGAAGCTGCCTTCGTACTCGCCTTCGGGGCCCGAATAGCGCCCCCGGCCATGCAGCACGCCGTGCCGGAACCAGCCGGAATAGACCGAGCCGTCGGGCATCTGCAGGCGCCCTTCGCCATTCAGCGAGCCGTGGCGGAAGACGCCTTCGCTGACACTCCCGTCCGGCTGCACGAGACGGCCCCGGCCAGACATCTGGCCGTCGGCGAACGCGCCTTCGTAGTACGCCCCGCTCTCCCACTCGATGCGTCCCTCGCCGTGAAGGCGGCCTGCCTTCAGGGGGCCGGTATAGGTGCCCCCGTCCGGCGTGGAGACCGTCGCGCCGAGCGCTGGCAGGGCGCAGGCGGCGGCGCACAGGAACAGTCGGCTGACGAGGCGGTGGACGGGAATGCTCATGGCGGTTCGGGCTCGGTGGCCCCAGTTTACCCGGTCTCCGACGGCGCCTCGGGCACGTCGAGCAGGTCCCGCACGAGCGCGCTCACCTCGCGGGTCAGCGCCAGCGGGCAGCCGAGCAGGTCGGCCGCGCGGCGATCGCCAAACACATTGCGCGTAACGCCGGCGGGGTTGTCGGGCACGAACAGCAGGGGGCGATGGGGAAGCGCCCGGTAGCCGATGGCGGCCAGCCAGCGCGAGCCGCGCCCGGCGTTAAGCAGGTAGATCAGCGTCCGCGCGGCGTCGACCCGGGGGGCGAGGCGGGCGAGCGTCGGCTCGTCGACGCGGGCGAGGTCGATGATCAGCAGTTTGGGTTGACCGGTGCCGTCGCTGTCCGTGGCGTTGGCCGCCAGCGCGTCGAGGATCTCGACCTGTGGCAAGCGGGTGGTCTCCCGGTTGCGGGCCAGCCGTGCGCGTTCGGTCTCGTCTGGTTCCCAGGCGATCACCCGACCGCTTTCGCCCACCCGGCGCGCGAGGGCCAATGCGAGTCCGCCGAAGCCCGCGCCGCCGATAAAGACCGTGTCGCCGCGATGCAGGAGGCGCTCGAGGATCTGGGTACGCGACCGGCAGCATTCGCCATACAGGTCGAGCGCCCGGGTCTCGTCCTGGTCTGCGAGGGCGAACTCGAGCGACCCCAGCGGGGTGGGGCGACGCACCGTGCCGGGGTGCCCAGGGTGCCGCATGCGTGCCGGTGCCGCGGGGAAGTCGGTGTTGGGGCGGACCTCGTCGCCTTCCGACGGGTGGGGGAGCGCCAGTTCGCCGCCGACCAGGCGCGCGAGTTCAATCACCAGTTGTCCCGTGACCGCGAGCCAGTCGTCGTAGGCCCGCTGCCGGAAGATGCGCATCGTCGGATACCAGGGCGTCACCTGGCCGCGGGCCTGCCAGATCCAGTCGATATCGAAATGGCTCAGCAGCCAGGTCGGTCGCCCGAGCGCCGCGGCGAGATGTGCCACGGCGGTGTCGGCCGTGATCAGGAGGTCGAGGCTCGCCAGGCTGGCCGCAGTTGCGACGAGGTCGGACTGCGCATCGGACGCCACGCCGACCTCGCACTGCTTCAGCAGCGCGGCTTCGTCGTCGTCGCCGGGCTGCTGCAGGGCATGGAAGCGCACGCCGTGCATGCGCATCGCAGGTTCGATCAGGTGGAGCGGGAGGCTGCAGGCCGGATCGCCGCGGTCGCTCCGCCAGGCGATCCCGACGTTGACGTTGTCGAAGCCACCGATGAAGCTCGGCGGCGCCTTGTCCGGCACCCGCAGGTACGGGGTCTCCGTCGGTACGCCGTCGGATGCCTGCTCGGCCAGGCGGGGCAGGGCGGTGACCGGACAGTGGAAATCGCACCGTGTCCGGCCCGGACGGTCGTGGCGTTCGACGCCCGCAACGCCATGGGCCGTTGCAATGATGTCCAGCACCCCGACAGGGGCCCGGACGATGACGCGGGCGCCGAGACGTTGCAGCGGACTGGCATAACGGCAGAACTGGATGGCCTCGGCCGCGCTGGCTGCGGTCAGCAGAAGCGTCCGCCCGTCGATGGCCTCGCCGTTCCAGCGCGGGCAGGATGGGGCATGGGGGGCGTTCGTCGGCTCGGCCAGGCTGTCGAGCAGATCCCAGCCCGGCCGGTCTTGCCCGAGCGCAATCAGGACCCGGGCGTGGCCGGCGACCAGGTCGGGACGGGTTGGCGAGAGCGCGCGGGCGCACCGGTAGGTCTCTTCGGCAGCGCTCCAGTCGCCCAAGGCACGCTGAATGCGGGCGAGTTGCCCGAGCGCCGCGACGTGGCCCGGGTCCCGTGCCAGGGTGTCCTCGCAGACCTGACGGGCCTCGTCGGGGCGGTGCCCGGCGAACAGGGCGGCGGCGAGCGCAGCCATGGCGTCCGCGTGCCCGGCGTCGAGGGCGAGGGCCTGTCGGCACAGGGATTCGGCTTCCGCATGGGCGCCGCGCGCGACGGCCGCCTCGGCGAGGCCGGTGAGGGCTTCCGGGCTGGCTTTCAGGGCCAGGCTGGCACCGAAGGACTCCGCCGCCGCGCCGGGTTGGCCGGCGCGGAGCAGTAGCCGGCCCATGCGCAGCGGGATCTCGGGGCTGTCCGGCGCGAGCGAGCGGGCCCTCGAAAAATGCCGCAGCGCCTCCTCAAGCAGGCCGAGTCGGGCACAGGCGCGCGCCAGGCCCAGGTGCCCCTCGACGACATCCGGCTGGAGAGAAACGGCCCTGCGCAAGTGCTCCATTGCCTGCTCGGTCTTGCCGCGCGACAGCTCGACCAGGCCCAGGTTGCGGGTCAGCGCCGCATTGTCGGGCGCGAGGTCCAGCGCGCGCGCCATGGCCCGCTCGGCGTCGGCGAGGCGCCCCGCGCGGCGGTGAAGGATGCCGATCAGGTTGAGCGCCGACGGGGAGTCGGGGTCGATGTCCAGCGCGGCGCGGCAGTGCGCCTCGGCCTCGCTGAGATGGCCGTCGCGTATTGCCTGCTGGCAGGCCTTCAGGTGCGTCTTGATGTCCATCTGTTGCGCCAGGATTCAATGGCCGTGCCGTTCTGCGGCCCGGGAGCTGCCACGGAGGCTATCGGGCATCGAGCCCGTCGTCCAGCGGATTGGTCAAGGATTCACCAGGATTTGGACGCCGGCGTTCCGCGCGCGGCGCGGGCGTCGTGTCACCCCAGCGCCTGGAGGAGGTTCAGCAGCAGCAGGATCACGCACAGGATCTGCCAGAAGCGGACCGGGTCACGTTCGAGCAGGGGGCGTCGCCGCAGGCCGGCCTCGAGCCGCGGATTCGGTACCGTGAAGTCCTGCAGGAATTCACCGAGGGCATCGTGCCGGTAGCGCGGGTTGGGCGAGAGCGCCTTCTTCAGGCAGGCTTCGATCCACAGGGGCAGGTCGCGGCGCCGATGCACGGCCGGAATGTAGTCGAGTTCCGCGTAGTGTTCGATCCTGACGCGCTTCACGGCCGGCTCGTCGAAGGGCAGGTGGCCGGTGATCAGCTCGTAGGTGATCACGGCCAGCGAAAAGAGGTCGGACCGGAAGCTGCCTGGCTCGCCCCTCAGGTACTCGGGCGCCACGTAGTTGACGCTGCCCTGGGGGATCGATTTCTCGAGGGGCGAGGCGGTCTCGTCGGCACCGGCGATCAGCACGGTGCCGAAGTCGAGGATCTTCACCCGACCGTCCCGGTCGATCATCAGGTTCTCGGGCTTGAGGTCCTGGTGCACCATGTCGGCCCGCTGGAAGGCGCGCAGGCCAGCCACGGCCTGGCGCACGATGTCGCGCACGGCGTCGAGCGGCGGGTCGGGGTGATCCTGCATCCATTCGCGCAGGTTGCGGCCCTCGATGTGTTCACCCAGGTAGTAGAGGAACCGCTTCTCGCGGGGCGGCGAGAAGGTCTTCATCACGTTCGGGTGGTCGATCCGCTGGCCGACCCACTCTTCCCGGATGAAGCCATCCAGGTAGAGCGGGTCCTCGGCGAAGCGCTCCGAGGGGGCCTTCAGAACGTAGCGTGCCTCGCTGTCTTCGTCGCGCACCAGGTACATGTGGCTGCGGGTGCCGCTGAAGATCACGTCGAGGACCCGGTAGCCGTCGATCCGGTTGCCTGGCTCGAGGACGGGCGGGATCGGCAGTCGGGTCAGGCGCCTGTGGGTCTCGTCGATGGTCTCAAGAGGAAGGGCGTCGACGACGACGATCAGCGCAGAGACGTTGTCATCGGAGCCGGCCGCCAGGGCGGCCTCGGTGATGCGCCGCGCGCAGGCCTCGGGGGCGACCGATGCGTCGGCCAGCAGGCGGGTCAGCGTCGGCCCGTCGAGGAAGCCATGGACGCCGTCGGTGGTCAGCAGGAGCACATCGCCGACGGAGAGCTCGGCGGTGACGTAGTCCACTTCCAGATGGCTGTCCGCGCCGAGCGCCCGGGCGAGGAACTGGCGACCACCCTCGATCCGCACGTGGTCGCGCGTGAGCTGGGCCAGCGCGCCTTCGTTCAGGTGGTGGATGCGGGAGTCGCCGGCGTGGAAGCAGTGCAGGGTGTTGGACTTGACGATGGCCGCGGAGAAGGTCGTCAGCGCGCTGTCCGAGCGATTGCCGGCACGCTGCGCGTTCTGCTGGTGCAGCCACTCGTTGAGGCTCTTGAGCACGCGCGCTGCCGAGTTGCGTGCGCTCCAGTTCGGCGGTGTGTCGTAATAGTCGGTGGCGAACACGGTCGCCGCCATCTGGCTGGCCTGCTGCGAGTCGGTGCCGCCGCTGACGCCGTCGCAGATGACCGCCAGCGCGCCTTTCAGGTCACGCTCGGGGCCATCGGGCAAATGGGCGGCGAAGGCGTCCTGATTGACCGCTTTCGGGCCGGCGGAGGAGTGGCCGCCGAAGCGGACGGCGAGCGCTTTGCTCATGACAGTCGTCGATTCGTCGAACGGCCGCCGTACGCGGGTCGGGCGCCGTCGCGCCCGCCCGCGTGCCGCGGCCGGCGGTGTGGGTGAAGGCTCAGGTGACTCTGATCAGCTCGACGCTGCCGTCTTCCTTGACCTCGGCCATGTGGCCCTTCGGTTCTTCCATGAACAGCAGGGTCAGGAATCCGACCACGGCCGTCAGTGCGATCACGCTGAAGAAGATCTCGTAGCTCACGAAGGACAGAACCGTAAGGTACACCACCGCGCCCACATTGCCGTAGGCGCCGGTCATGCCGGCGATCTGGCCGGTCAGGCGACGTTTGATCAGCGGCACCACCGCGAACACCGCGCCCTCGCCGGCCTGGACGAAGAAGGAACAGGCCATCGCCACCACCACCGCGAGCCACACCGGCCAGCTCGCGTTGGTCATCGCCATCAGGGCGTAGCCGGCCGCCAGGCCGGCGGTCAGGATCAGCAGCGTCTTCTTGCGGCCGAAGCGGTCCGAGATCCAGCCGCCGCCGGGACGCGACATCAGGTTCATGAAGGCGTAGGCCGACGCGACCAGGCCCGCCTTGACCGGGTCGAGGGCGAAGGTTTCGGCGAAGAACAGCGGTAGCATCGAGACCACCGCGAGCTCGGAGCCGAAGGTGGCGAAATAGAGGATGTTGAGCACCGCCACCTGCTTGAACTT
Organism: Rhodocyclaceae bacterium; assembly: GCA_050303815.1. Lineage (GTDB taxonomy): Bacteria > Pseudomonadota > Gammaproteobacteria > Burkholderiales > Rhodocyclaceae > Cognatazoarcus. The sequence continues at coordinate 14,022 of JBNLCM010000182.1, read as the reverse complement.
GTAGCGGTGGATCTCGGGCACCGGGCCCTGGAAGATCTCGTGGTTGACCCGGTAGGCGCTGAAGCAGTCGTACACGAAGATCGCCGCCAGCCCGGCATAGATGAGGGTCGTGGCGGCCTCCGGGATGAGCTTCACGCCGGCCGGCGACAGCTTCCAGGCGAGCAGGGCGAGGGCCGCGTACATCGGGATCTTCATCAGCAGCAGGAACAGGAAGTCGCCCTTGCTGGTGACCTCCAGGCCGCCGCTCTTCTTGGGTTTGAAGTAGGTCGAGCCCTTCGGTGTGTCGGTGACGTTGACATACCAGATGAAGGAGAAGGCCAGGCAGATCGCGCCGGTCAGGCCGATCGCGTAGCGCCAGCCGTCCTCGCCACCGAATGCCAGCGCGAGGGTCGGCAGGGCCATGGCGGCCGCAGCCGAGCCGAAGTTGCCCCATCCGCCGTAGATGCCCTCGGCGGTGCCCAGTTCGTTGGCCGGAAACCACTCGCTGACCATGCGGATGCCGATCACGAAGCCGGCGCCGACGAAGCCCAGCATGAAGCGGGCGATCGCGGCCTGGGTGAAGTCGTCGGCGAACGCGAACATGAAGCAGGGGATGCTGGAGATGGCCAGCAGGCCCGCGTAGGCGATCTTCGGCCCGAACTTGTCCGTGAACATGCCGATCAGTATCCGGGCCGGGATCGTCAGCGCCACATTGAGGATCAGCAGGGTCTTGACCTGGGACTTGTCCAGGCCGAGGGATTCCGCGATCGCGGCCAGCAGCGGCGCGTGGTTGAACCACACCACGAAGGTGATGAAGAAGGCCACCCAGGACAGGTGGAGGATCTTCATCTTGCCCGTGAAGGACAGGAGGTTGAAGCCTTTTTCGGTGCTCATGAGAGATTCCTCGTCTGGCCCGGTCGCCCGCTGCGCACGCGCAGGGGCGCCCCCGGGCCTGTTGGCCCGTGCGGGCGCGCCTGCCGTGGCGGCCGGGCGGCCGGGCGATCTGCGCTTACAGTTTCAGGAACACCACGCCGTCCTCGACCTTGGCCGAGAAGGGGCGGGTGCAGCCCACGTCGGGGGCGACCGCCTCGCCGTCTTCGAGCTGGATCTTCCAGTTGTGAAGGGGGCAGGTGACGGTGCGTCCGTGGACGATGCCCTGGGACAGGGGGCCGCCCTTGTGGGGGCACTTGTCGTGGATGGCGAAGACGTCGTCATCCGCGGTGCGGAAGACGGCGATGTCGCCATGCCGGGTGCCCTCGACCACGCGGGACCCCAGGCGCGGAATCTCGTCGAGTTGGCACAGTCGTTTCCATTCGATGTCGGTGTCGATCATTGCGGCTTCCATATCAGCATCCCCGGGCGCCCGTCAGGGCGCGAATGTCGTCAGCGTCGTCCGGCTCGCGGCGCGGCGCGATGCCCCAGTCTTCCCATTCGCTCATCGTCGTCACCTCACACCGTCAGTGGTTCGAAGTCGCGGCGCAGCTCGGGCTGCCGGGCGCGCTCCTGCCAGGGGTCCTTGTAGTCCTGCAGCGCGTAAAGCAGGCGCTCGTACAGGGCCTTGCGGTTCTCGGCGTCATCGAGCACCCGCTTCTTGACATGCTCGAGTCCGACGCGGCCGATGTAATGGACCGTCCGTTCCAGGTAGTAGGCCTCTTCGCGATAGAGCTGGAGGAAGGCACCGGAGATCTCCATCACCTCTTCCTCGGTCCGGGCCTTGGCGAAGAACTGCGCCACGTCGGTCTTGATGCCGCCATTGCCGGCCACGTAGATCTCGTAGCCGGAATCGACACCGATGATTCCCACGTCCTTGATGCCGGCCTCGGCGCAGTTGCGGGGGCACCCCGAAACGGCCAGCTTCACCTTGTGGGGGCTCCACATGCCGAAGAGCATCTTTTCGAGCTTCACGCCGAGGCTCATGGACAGCTGGGTGCCGAAGCGGCAGTGTTCGGCACCGACACAGGTCTTCACGGTACGAATCGACTTGCCATAGGCGTGGCCGGAGACCATGCCCGCCTGGTTCAGGTCGTGCCAGATCAGCGGCAGGTCCGCCTTCTTGACGCCGAGCAGATCGATGCGCTGGCCGCCGGTCACCTTGACGGTCGGCACTTGGTATTTCTCTGCCGCATTGGCGATCGCGCGCAACTCGTCGGGCGTCGTCAGGCCACCCCACATCCGCGGCACGACAGAGTAGGTGCCATCCTTCTGGATGTTGGCGTGGGCGCGCTCGTTGATGAAGCGGCTCTGGGGGTCGTCCTCCGCCTCGTGGGCCCAGGTCGAGAGGCAGTAGTAGTTGAGGGCAGGGCGGCACGAGGCGCAGCCATTGGGTGTTTGCCACTCGAGAAAGTCCATCGCCTTCTGGGCCGACAGCAGCTTGTGCTCGCGGATCGCCTTTCGGACGTCACCGTGGGACAGGTCGGTGCACCCACACACCGCCTTCTTGTTCGAATCGGCCGGCTCGTAGGCTCCCCCGACCGTGGAGGCCAGGATCTGCTCGACGAGGCCGGTGCAGGAACCGCAGGAGCTGGACGCCTTGGTGTGCTTGCGCACGTCGTCCAGCGAGAACAGGCCCTGTTCCTTGATGGCCTTGACGATGGTGCCCTTGCACACGCCGTTGCAGCCGCACACCTCGGCCTCGTCCGGCATGCTCGCAGCGAGGTCGTTGCCCTTGTGGCCGGTGTCGCCCAGATGGCTGTTGCCGAACAGCAGGTGGTCGCGGATCTCGGCGACGTTCTGGCCGTCCTTGAGCATCTGGAAGTACCAGGCACCGTCCTTGGTGTCGCCGTACATCACGGCGCCTACGATCGTGTCGTCGCGCAGGACGACCCGCTTGTAAACCCCCGCGCCCGGGTCGTGCAGCACGATGTCCTCGGTGCCTTCGCCACCTGTGAAGTCGCCGGCCGAGAAGACGTCGATGCCGGTCACCTTGAGCTTGGTGGAGGTCACCGAGCCCTTGTACAGGCCGATGCCGAACATCGCCAGGTGGTTGGCGCAGACCTTCGCCTGTTCGAACAGCGGTGCGACCAGGCCGTAGGCGATGCCGCGGTGGTTGGCGCATTCGCCGACGGCATAGATGCGCGGATCGTAGGTCTGCATCGTGTCATTGACGACGATTCCGCGTTCGCAGTGCAGCCCCGCCGATTCGGCCAGCGCGGTGTTCGGGCGGATGCCGGCGGCCATCACCACCAGGTCGGCAGGGATACTGTTGCCATCCTTGAACCTGACCGCGGCCACGCGGCCGGATTCGCCGGCCACGAGCTCGGCCGTCTGGGCCGGCAGGACGAACTTCATGCCCTTCGCTTCGAGCGATTTCTGCAGCATGTCCGCCGCGGTCTTGTCTAGCTGCCGCTCCATGATCCAGTCGCCGATGTGAACCACGGTGACATCCATGCCACGCAGCTTCAGGCCGTTCGCGGCCTCGAGCCCGAGCAGGCCGGCGCCGATCACGACGGCGTGCCTGTGGGTCGCGGCGGCCTCGATCATCGCGTCCGTGTCGGCGATGTCGCGATACCCGATGACACCCGGCAGGTCTTTGCCCGGGATCGGCAGGATGAAGGGATTCGAGCCGGTGGCGATCAGCAGGCGGTCGTATTCGCGCTCGGTGCCATCGGCGGCGATGACTTTGCGCGCCTTGCGGTCGATCTTGGCGATGCGGTTGCCGAGATGCAGTTCGATCCCGTTGTCGATGTACCACTGACGCTCGTTCAGGATGATGTCCTGGATCGTCATTTCGCCGGCGAGCACCGGCGACAGCAGGATTCGGTTGTAGTTGGGGTGGGGCTCGGCGCCGAACACCGTGATGTCGTACATGTCCGGCGCGTGCTTGATGAGCTCTTCGAGCGTGCGAACGCCCGCCATGCCATTGCCGACCATGACCAGTTTCAGTTTGCGCATGATATTTCCCTCGCAACATGGATCCGGCCTCGGGGTCCGGATCACAAGAAGTCTGTCGCGGCAGGGATCGGCTTTGATCCTGGTGACACCGGGCGCCGTTGCCCGGGTCGGACTGCACTAGCGAACGATTCGCCTGTGGGCTTCGCGCGTCGCCTGCGGTGGCGGGGAAGCCCTTCGACGACTCTTTAGCAGGTCGCGTGCCAGGAAATGTTGCGGTGCGAGAGGCCCGTTAGGCCGCCATTTCGGGCGGTCTTGCCGGCGTGGCGGTCTTGCAATGCACCATAATGGGTTGGCGCGCCCCAAATTGGCGCTGGCGGGACGCGTGGGGACCTACTCTTCGAGGGGGGGGAGTTCGTGTTCGTAGCATTCGCCGGAGGACTCGACGCTGCTCAGGGTGTGCCCCACCTGGTCGACGACCTTTTCCGTGTCGGCCCGCACCTTGTTGGCGTATTCCTCGACGGTGTCGATGTACGCCTGGCCTTTCGTCTTGCAGTCGTCGAGCGTCATGCCGGCCTTGAGTTCCGGCGGCTTGGGCAGGGGGTGGGCCTTGAGGTAGGCCACCATGTGCTCGATGTGGCAGCTTTCATGGAAACCCAGCGTGATGTCGCCATTCGCGATGTCCGTCTTGGTCGTGCCCCTGCCGTAGCAGGCCAGTCCATCCGCGGTGACGCCCTTGGCGTATCGGACCTGGATCTCGATGGTGCCGCGCCACTTGAGCTTGTTCTTGGCCTTCGTGACGATGTCGTTCTCGTCACTCAGGTAGAAGCCGTTCTCGACCTTGGGGGTCTCGAACACGGTCAGCGCGCCCTGGTCGACGCCATTTGCCTTGTCGGCCAGGACCTTGGTCTCGATCTCCACATCGACGAAGTCCGTCTGGACGCTCAGGGCGCCTTCCGGGATGGTCCGCGCGACCGTCGCGGGGGGCGGGTTGGGCTCCTTGGGCGTCGAGTCGAGCTTCGATGCGTCGGCGTCGGCGCCATTCTCGGCGCCATTGAACGCCCCTTCCCCCGTGTTGAAGTAGCCGGGCCCGCCGCTGCCGGCAGGCGCGTCCGGATGCGCGACGGCACCCGTCCAGCCGAGCATGCGCCGCTCGACCCGTACGCTGCGGCCCACTCTGCAACACGCTCCGTTCTTGGCCATCGTCCGTCCTCCTGCTGGTGAGGCTTCCCATTGAAATGGGATGGCGGGCGGGCGTCAAGGCGGCCGGACGGTCGCCTCGGCATTCGCGATCAGGCTGGGCGGGGAGTCGTCGACGCCAGGCGCTTCAATTCGGGCAGGCACGAACCACAGTTCGTCCCGCAGCAGGTCCGCTCCTGCAGCGCCTCGAGCGACTCCCCGCCTGCCAGCGCCTGCTGGATCTCGGCTTCCGACACATCGAAACAGTTGCAGATGACCTTGCCCCGGGCCGTCTGGCCGCTCGGCGGCTGGGTCAGAGGGGCGAACAGCCAGGGGCGCAGCTCGCTGGCCGGCTGGCCGGAGACGATGACATCGGCCAGCCATTCCGCAGCGCGGGTTTCGCCCGCGAGCCGGACGGCGGCGACTGTGTCGCCGGCCATCAGGGCCCGCTTGGCGATCCCTCGCCGGCTGTCCTGGTAGCTCAGGACCTGTGCGGGCTTGTCCAGGCCGAGGGCTGCGTCGACCGCGGCCACCAGCGCCTCGGAAATGGCTTCGTCGTGCAGCTTCAGGACGATCACCGGGTTCTCCCGTCCCGCCAGCGTCAGGCTGGCGTAGCCCAGTCCATCGAGCAGCGGACGCAGGCGGTTCATTGCCGCGAGGGCTTCGCTGTCGCCCGCGCCAGTGCGCCGGAGCGCCACGAGGGTCGGCCCCGCGGCCAGCCGCTCGACCTGGATGGCGGCGTGCTTGAGCTCGGGTTGCTTGGAATACGGGTCGTAGGTGCCACTGGTCAGGGCGTTGATGCCAAGACCGCCCATCGCGTTCGATCCCCAGTGCATCGGCGCGAAGCATTGACCCGGGCGGACGGTCGTCGTGGCCAGCACCTTCAGCGCCGCGCTGCCGCGCTTGGAGCGGATGCGTACCAGATCGCCGTCCTCCAGGCCCCGACGGGACAGGTCGTCCGGATGCATGTGCAGCATCGGCTCCGGCTCATGGCTATAGAGACGGGCGACATTGCCGGTGCGGCTCATGCCGTGCCATTGATCCCGCAGCCGGCCGGTCATCAGGTGGAGCGGGTAGCGGCTGCTGGGCGACTCGGCCGTGACCTGGTGCTCGCAGACTACGAAGCGGGCCCTGCCCGATGGTGTCTCGAAGCGACCGTCGGCGTAAAGGCGCGCGCGCCCGGCCGGATCGGCTTCGGTGCAGGGCCACTGGGTCGGCCCCTCGCTTTCCAGGCGGCGGTAGCTGAGGGCCGTAATGTCCAGGTCGCGCCCGCGCGTGGATTCCCGGTGCTCGTTCCAGATCGCCTCGGGCGTCTCGTAGGGGAACAGGCGCCGGGCACGATCGGGATCGCCGAGGGCGGCGCCCAGCCGGCGCGCGAAATCCACGCCAATCTCCCAGTCGGCGCGGGCTTCTCCCGGCGGCGCGACCGCGGCGCGGACGCGCGTGATCCGTCGCTCCGAGTTGGTGACTGTCCCGTCCTTCTCGCCCCAGGTGCTGGCCGGCAGCAGCAGGTCGGCGAAGCGACAGGTCTCGGTGCCGGCGAAGGCTTCCTGGACGACAACGAACTCGGCCTTCTCCAGGGCCCCTTGGACCAGCGCCTGGTCGGGCATCGACTGGGCCGGGTTGGTGCAGGCGATCCATACTGCCTTGACCTCGCCCGCGTCGAGGGCGCGGAAGAGGTCGACGGCACTGTGGCCGGGCTGCGCAGGCACCGAATCGATGCCCCACAGTGCGGCAACCGCGGCGCGGTCCTCTTCCTTCGCCAGATCGCGGTGGGCCGACAGCAGGTTGGCGAGCCCGCCCACTTCGCGTCCGCCCATGGCATTGGGCTGCCCCGTCAGGGACAGGGGGCCCGCCCCGGAACGGCCGATCTGGGCCGTGGCGAGGTGCAGGTTGATCAGGGCCGCGTTGTTGTGACTGCCGAAGTGGTACTGGTTGAGCCCCTGGCAGTAGAGGGACAAGGTCGCGGGCGAGGTGGCGAACCACTCGGCGGCCCGTTCGATGTCCTTTTTCGGCACGCCGCAGATCGTGGCCGCCATGGCCGGGGTGTACTCGCGCACGACGCGCTTGATCGCGTCGAAGCCGTCCGTGTGGGCGTCGATGTAGTCGCGGTCGACCCACCCCTCCCAGAGCATGAGGTGCAGCATCGCGTTGTAGAGGGCGATGTCGGACCCGGGCAGGATCGGCAGATGCAGGTCGGCGGCCTCGGCGGTATCGGTCCGTCGCGGGTCGACCACCACCAGCTTCATTGCGGGGTTCGCCTGGCGGGCATCCTCGATGCGACGGAAGACGATGGGGTGCGCGTAGGCGGTATTGCTCCCGGCGATGAACAGGCAGCCGGTGTGGTCGATGTCGTCGTAGCAGGCTGGCGGCGCGTCGGCGCCCAGGGTCATCTTGTAGCCCGTGACCGCGCTCGACATGCACAGGCGCGAGTTGGTGTCGATGTTGTTCGTGCCGATCAAGCCCTTGGCCAGCTTGTTGAAGACGTAGTAGTCCTCGGTCAGCCACTGGCCCGCGCCGTAGAAGGCCACGGCATCGGGGCCATGGGCGCGGATGATGTCGGCAAAACGGCGTGCGGCGTGGTCGAGGGCCGTCGACCAGGCCACCCGCCCGCGCGGCTCGGATCGGGTCTGGCGCAGTTCCGGATGGGTGGCACGGGCGACGTGGGTTTCCGGCGCCGCGCTCAGGTGCAGGGTCGAGCCCTTCGTGCACAAGCGACCGAAGTTGGCCGGGTGGTCCGGGTCGCCTCGAACGCCGGTGATGCGGCCTTCCTCGTGTTCGATGATGACGCCGCAACCGACGCCGCAATAACAGCAGGTGGATCTTGTCTCAGGCATTCATGGACTCCGTTGTGACGGACGTCTGAGCAAGCCACATGCCAAAGGGCACCCGGCGCCCGAGACCGGACAGGGCAGGCGTTTGGCGCGTACGAATCCCCACGCAGCGCACCACGGCGGTGCGTTGCGCGCCACGATGGGGCGCTGCCGGCCCTCAGTCCGGCCCGGGGGACAGGGGGAAGCGCGCGAGTCCGCCGGAGGCCATCAGCATCAGCGGCGACAGCGACAGCTTCATGCAGTCGCTGAAAAAGCTCATGACCTGCATCGGCGCTTCGGGCAGGCTTGCAGGGGGCTGGGATTCGATCAGGTGGAGCGAGCGGCGGGATACCTCGGTGGCCGCCTCGAGGTGCATCCTCACCATGTCCTGCTGGAGTTCGAGCAGGCCCAGCAAGGGGGTCATCGCCAGCGGGAGCGTGCCCCGGTGGCCTTCGGGTTGTTCGTCGATCATCTCCATCTCCGTTGCCTTGTCTTCTGTTGGGGGGGCGATATGCCCCAGCAAGAGCCGTGCGCGTTCCGCTCCCCTTAGGCAGATGTCCGCCGCACGGGTAGAATCCCGGCTGGTATCAATGGAATGTCGCCGTCCCCGGATCGTGACCGCTCGTCCGGGGCGCGTGGCTGCTGTCCCGCAGGCGGGACAGACCGACCCATCGGCATGGCATTTTCGACGGTATTTCACCTCATGGGGCAACTCAGCCGACTCGCTTCCCGGTTCTCGCTGCGCCAGGTCCTTACCGCGCCTTACGTCGCGCTGGTCCTGTTGCTGACGGCGACGCTCGGCTCGCTTTCCTACCTGGCCGGCGCTCGGGCGGTCGATGCCGTGTCCGCCAACCACCTGCGGGAGATCGTGGGGCGCATCGGGCAGGCCGTCGACCGGCACATCGTTGGTTCGGGGGCAGTCCTAGAGGCGGCCTTTCCCGAGGGCATGTCCGCGCCGACTTCTCTCGTGTCCGAGCTCGACGAGTTGCGGACGCGGTTCTGGATCGCGACATCCCTGCACCGGGACCCGAACAACTACGTGTACTTCGGCAACGAGCAGGGGCAGTTCATCGGGCTCTACCGTCACTCGGAGGAAGATGCCGAGCTCAGATTCAAGCAGTTCGAGGGCGAAACACGGACGATCTTCCGCTTCCATGGCATCGACGGCTACCTGGACTTCAGCTCGCGCGAGAAGCGTGTCTACGATCCGCGGAAGCGCCCTTGGTACGAGGCCGGACGGTCGGCGAGCAGACATACCTGGACGTCGGTCTATATCGACTTCAGCACCTCCGAGCTGGTCGCCACCCGGGCGCGCCGGGTGCTTGACACGAACGGCGCCTTTGCCGGCGTCGTGGCCACCGATGTCTCGCTCAACGATCTGAACTCCTTCGTCGGCCGGCTGGATATCTCGGAGAACGGGCTGGCGTTCATCGTCGAGCCCGGCGGCGCCCTGATCGCCTCCTCGTCGAGCCCCAACGTGCTCCGCCTGCCCGACGGCACATCGACCCGGGTCAATGCCATGGAGAGCGGCAACCCGCTGATCCGGCGCGCTTACGAAGCAGTCAATGAGGCCATGTCGGCGATGGGCGGCAACCTGTCGGGCCCGGTGGCGCGGACGCTTCAGGGGCCGATCGACGAGGCGGTCTACATCGCCTTCGACCGGATCAAGGACGATGCAGGGCTCGAATGGGTCACCGTGGTCGCTGTCCCCCGCAGTGACTTCATGCATGGTGTCAGCGACAACCTGCTGGCCGTGGCCCTGGCGGGTATCGTCGCCGCAGCGCTCGCGCTGTGGATCGGCATCCGGGTCATGAAGTGGGTGGCGCGGGATCTGGCCAGGCTGGCCGATGCGGCCCAGCGCTTTGGCGACGGAGAGACGCCGGGCCCGCTGGGGATCGAGCGCCAGGACGAGATCGGCGAACTGGCGCGGAGCTTCGAGGTGATGCAACGGCACCTGCGGACCGATCGCCTGACCGGTCTGGCCAACCGGGAGGCCTTCGTCCGCGAACTGGAGCGGCGCATCCAGCTGCGCCAGGGCAGCGAGCGCAAGGGCGATGGCTTTGGGGTCCTGTTTGTGGACCTCAACCGGTTCAAGCAGGTGAACGACGCCCTGGGGCACGACGTGGGCGACAAGGTGCTTGTCGAGGTCGGACAGCGCATCGCGTCGAAGGTGCGGGTCGCGGACCTCGTGGCGCGCTATGCCGGCGACGAGTTCGTCGTCCTGCTGGATTCCGTCAACTCGGCAGATGAGGCGATGCGGGTTCGGGCCGAGATCGAGGTGGCGCTGTCGAGGCCCTACGTGGCGGGCGAAGAGAAGGCCCTGTCACGCATCGGCTTCGGCGGTGCGGTGGGTCTCGCGCTCTATCCCCAGCATGGCCACTCGGCCGAAGACCTCCTGCGCCAGGCTGACCGCGAAATGTACACCCGCAAGTTCGCCGCACGCGGCGAGACGGAGCGGGTCGAGGCCATTCGCGGCCGCGGGACCTGAACCGCGGAGCCCGCCTGGGCGCGCGCCGCCAGGGGCATCAGTGGGTGGTCAGCAGGCACTCGCTCGCGGGCGCATCGCGCCCGGGGCGCGGTTCGAGGATGATGGCGTAGCGCATGCCCGTCGGCGCCGTATCCGAGGGGGTATGGAAACGCCCGCCCGAGTAGTCCGCCGCAAATTCCCCATCCTGCCAGCTTACCGTGCCCTGGTCGGGATCGAACTGGAAGCGTCCGGGAGTCTGGCCCTGATGGAGGTAGCGCCCGGGCTCGACGATGTCGAACCACGCCGTGACCACATAGGTCGGCGGCGCGTAGCAGCGATATCGGCCGAGCGGCGGACCTTCCGCCATCGCGAGGGCAGGGATCAGGCAAGTCGCCAGCAGGAGGGCAGGGGATAGCTTTCGCATCGGTTCGACGTGGGATTCCGGCCGGCGCAAGGATACACCCGCCGGATGGAACCCGCGAACCGGGCGCCCGGCCGGGACGCCCGACCCGGCAGGGTCCGGTCGGGCGCCGGGCAAGGCACCGCTGCGCTAGCCGAGAATCTCGGTGATGTTCTCGCGCATCTGGAGGTCCGACTCGAACTCGAGCATGTCCAGTCCCAGCGCGTCCCGCGCCGACACCATGCCGACCGGCCGCTTGCCGTCCACGACGGGGACGTGTCGATAGCCGTTCTCGAACATCAGGTGCAGCGCGTTGCGGAACGGCTTGTCCACGCCGATCGTCTGCGGATCCCGCGTCATGACATCGGCGACGGTTACGGCACTGGCGTCGGCGCCGTCGGCAATGACGCGGTACAGCGCATCGCGCTCCGTGAATATGCCGACCAACTGGCCGTCATCGACCACCATCAGCGCGCCGATGCGCTGGGCGCGCATGCGCTCGGCGGCGCGCTGGACGGATTCGCCTGGCTCGGCCGTGACGATCGATTGACTGCGAATGATCTCGGAAATAGGGCGATTCGGCATGGTCTCCTCTCCTGGGTGTTGTTCTCTGCCTGACGCGGCCGGGTCGTCCCCTCAGTCTTCCCGGCGCTGTCGGGTCCCATCCTTGGACCCAACAAGTGGATCATAGTGCGCTCGAGTTTCCAGCCGCCAGCGTATGGAACGTACGCCCCGGCCGCGAATCAGGTCAGTTCGGAGGGCACGGCGGCACGCAGCACGGTCTGTGTCTCGCCGTGGCGGACCCGGTTGGAGAACCACCAGATGGCGCCCTTCTTGACGGTCCAGTCGGCCTCGCTGCCCGACAGCAGGAGCGAGGCGACCCGGCCGAGCGTGGGCTGGTGGCCGACCACCAGCACGGCGCCGGATTCGTCCGGCCAGCCTGCGGCAGACAGAACATCGGCGACGCCGGCGTCGGTCGCCAACCGGTTGTCCACCGTGAAGTCGGCGGTGAAGGCTTCGGCGGTCATGCGCGTGCGGACGGTGGGGCTGGCGATCACTCGAAGCCGGCGGGGCCGCTGGACATCAAGCCATTTGGCCATCCGTCGTGCCTGTTGCCGGCCGCGTTCGCTCAGTGGCCGGTCGAAATCAGGCGTGCCGTCGATGGCTTCGGCATGGCGCCACAGGATCAGGTCCATCGGATTCCTCCGCAGGGAAAAAGGGCAGGATCATCGCAGCCTGGCATTGCTGCCAGATGACGGCCGCGCGGGAGACGCCCGACCGGGAGGCAGCATGCCGCCGATGCCTATAATGGTCGCTTTTCTCGACACGGAACACTCATGCCCATTCTCGTCTGCGGTTCGCTCGCCTTCGACACGATCATGGTCTTCGGAGACCGCTTCCGCAATCACATCCTGCCAGAGCAGATCCACATCCTGAACGTGGCCTTCCTGGTGCCGGACATGCGGCGCGAGTTTGGTGGTTGTGCCGGCAATATCGCCTACAACCTGTCCCTCCTCGGGGCCGACGCGCGGATCATGGCGACCGTGGGAGAGGACGCGGGGCCCTACCTGTCCCGGCTCGACAGCCTGGGCCTGAGTCGGCAGCACGTGCGCGAGATCGCCAGCAGCTTCACGGCGCAGGCCTTCATCACGACCGATCTTGACGACAACCAGATCACCGCCTTCCACCCGGGTGCGATGAGCGAGTCGCACCGGAATCGGGTCGCAGACGCCGAGGGCATCGAACTGGGCATCGTGGCCCCCGATGGGCGCGATGGCATGCTCGCCCACTGCCGTGAGTTTGCCGAAGCCGGAATTCCCTTCGTCTTCGATCCGGGGCAGGGCCTGCCGATGTTCTCCGGCGCGGAATTGCTCGACTGCCTCGAGCTGGCAAGCTACTGCTCGGTCAACGACTACGAGGCGCGCATGCTGTCCGAGAAGACCGGCCTGGGCATTGCCGACATGGCGCGCCGCGTCGAGGCGCTGATCGTGACCCGCGGCGGCGAGGGCTCGGAGGTCCATGCGGCGGGCGAGGCGATTCACATACCCTGCGTCACCGCCGACGCGATCGTCGATCCAACCGGATGTGGCGATGCCTATCGCGGCGGCCTGCTTCATGGCATTGCCGCAGGCATGTCCATCGACAAGGCGGCCCGGCTGGCCTCGGTCATGGGGTCGATCAAGATCGCCCATCGGGGCGGGCAGAACCATGCGCCCAGTCGCGCTGACATAGCCGCGCGCTACGCCACCGCCTTTGGCGAGGCACCCTGGTAGGTCCCGCGCTACGGCCCACCGGCCCGGACCCGCGAGGCCGGGCGGGCCGGTCACGGATAGAACGCGTAGACCCGATAGCCGACCGGCTCGATGTCGCTCACCGAAAACGGGACATCCGCATCGATCCGGCCATTGGGCGCGAAGCCCTCGCTGTCGGCGCCCTGCGGCAGCCACTCGGCCGGTGCCAGGACCTTGCGTGCCACCGCACGGTCTCGCGCGTCGGTCAACGTCAGTTCCAGATGCGGGACCTGCTGGCGGAACGGGGCCCGGTTCTCGATGAGGGCTTCGAGGCGGAAGGTGCCGGGCCGCTCCGGCTCGGGCCGCAGGTCCGACGTTTCGATTGCGATGAAACCGGCCTCGCGCGGCAGGGGCAGGTCGCAGCCAAGCTGCTCGCAGAGGCGGGTATAGAAGGGCTGCGTCTCCGGCAGCACCTGGATGATCGAATGGCGGAACTGGATCGCGGACTGTGCCAGCAGCAGCATGCTCAGCGTGCCAATCCCGACGCCCCACCAGCCACTCCGGCGGGTCGCCGCGGGTTCGTCGCGGAGCGGGAACGGGTCGTCCTGGGGCCGGTCCGCATCGACGAGCAGGCCATCCGTGTCGTCACCTGCGGTGTCCCGCACCCGGGGTAGCAGGGTGGGCGTGGTCGCGTCCGCAGGCGTCTCGGTATCGGGTGCCGGCGTCTCGGTCTCTGGCAACCGGACGGATTCGTCCTCGGCGGGACCGGGCGGGTCCGCCTCTGGCTCGGGCGTCGCCCAGTCGATGTCGTCCGCGACAGGACGCTCCCCGCCGTCGGTCGCTGCCACCAGCGCCGTGTCGGGCGCGTCGGATGCGTCAACCGCGGGTTCGCCCCAGCGCTGCATGGGGGCCTCCGTGGGCGGTGCGTCGTCGGGGAGGTAGAAGTCCATGCTGAAGCCTGCGGCTTCGGGCTCGGCTTCGGGCTCGGCTTCGGGCTCGGCTTCGGGCTCGGCTTCGGACTCGGCTTCGGACTCGGCTTCGGACTCGGCTTCGGACTCGGCTTCGGACTCGGCTTCGGACTCGGCTTCGGACTCGGCTTCGGACTCGGCTTCGGACTCGGCTTCG
>JBNLCM010000181.1:0-17191 GCA_050303815.1 Rhodocyclaceae bacterium | reverse complement strand
GAAGACGAACTGCGAAAAGCCCACTAAATTAGGGATAAAGCGGCCGATTTCTGACGTTGATCTAGATATTCTTGGACTGGGGTGGATACAGGATAGGCGGACACCCTCTCCGCCAAGAGACCAAGAGAGAAGCGGCCTTCGGGCCGCTTTTTTCGTCTACCCGACGGACTGCCTGGTTGTCGCCCTAGGCGAATGACTCCAGCTGCAACACGCGCCCGCCATCGTGACGCGCCGGGCGCTGGCGGCGTCAGCGCGGCGCAGAGGTCGCCGTGGCGGATCAACGCCCGATGTCGATGGCGGCGTCGGGCGGGGCCGAGAGGGGCACAGGTTCGATCCCGCCGGACGCCACGGCCTTGGTCCTGCGATCATTGGGTCAGTGTCCCCCAGTCCCGAGGGCTGGCCACGGGCTGTCTCTGGCCCTCGGCAGTGCGGGTTCCGCGGATGGTGAGCGCTGGTTTCCGGCAGAGTGGAGTGGCGCCAGCGGCATGGCACACATTGCTATCAAGCCGCGGGTTCGGCGGACGTTAACTGCGGTAGGCCGTCGGCCATCCCCCTATTCCCCGGATACGGGGCGAGGGCGCCGAGCCTGCCGCCATACAGAACCGGGCCCGAGCCTTGGCTGCCACCGCGACCATGACGACACTTCCACGCATCGAACGACTCGCCCAGGACCTTGTCTGGCTGGCGAGCGATGACCGATGGTCGCCGCGTCATGCCGACCTCCAGTATCGTGTCAGCGCACTCGCGGGTGAGCCCGATCTGCCGGCGTCGGCCAAACTGCGCTGCGCGGTGCTGGGTCAGGCCCTGCACGCCGCCCAGGCGGCGGGGCAGGTTGATGGTGACGAGCGGCAGTTCCTGGCCGCGGGCCTGCGATGCCTGTTGCGCGACGCTGGCGCCGAGATTGCCGCCGACCCGCCTCGCCGGGGCGTTTCGGGCGACACTACGCTGTGGCCCTGTACCACCGAAGCCCAGCTGCTCCGCTCCCTGGACCAGCACGCCATCGTGAGCGTGGGGGACGAATCGGGTGGCATCCTCCACGTGAATGACCGATTCGTCGAGATCAGTGGCTACGACCGCGAGGAACTGGTGGGCCGCAATCACCGGATCGTCCGTTCGGGACAGCATTCGCAGGCGTTTTACCAGACGCTGTGGGAGACGATCACGTCGGGCCGGGTCTGGTTCGGCGAACTGTGCAATCGCCGCAAGGACGGGTCCCACTACTGGGTGGCGGCGACCATCGTCCCGTTCCTGGGCGATGGCGTCACGCCGACCCGCTACGTCTCGATTCGCACCGACATCACGGCGGTGAAGGCGCTCGAGCGGGAAGCCAAGGATGCCAGCTCGGCCAAGTCGGATTTCCTCTCGCGGATGAGCCACGAGCTGCGCACGCCGATGAACGCGATTCTCGGCTTCGTGCAGCTGCTCGAGATCGATGCCTCGCTGGACGAGGATCAACTGGACCTGGTCAGCGAGATCTCGACGGCCGGCACCCACCTGCTGTCCCTGCTCGACGACATTCTCGACCTGGCGCGGATCGAGTCGGGTCGCATACCCCTCTCGATCGAGCCGGTCGCGCTGCCGTCGTTGCTGGCGGAATGTCGCGACCTGATGGTGCCGGCCGCCGAGCGGCGGGGCATCCGGATCAGTCTGCCCGAGCCGTCCGACGCGATGGTCATGGCGGATCGGGTGCGCCTGAAGCAGGCTCTGCTCAACCTCCTCTCCAACGCGATCAAGTACAACCGTGAGGGCGGACGGGTGGCGATATCCCATGCGAGCACGCCGGACAATCGGGTGCGTGTCGCCGTTGCCGACACGGGGGCGGGCATCCCGGAAGACAAGCGGGCGCTACTGTTCGAGCCCTTCAATCGGCTGGGCGCGGAACAGAGCGAGGTCGAAGGGACGGGAATCGGCCTGTGCATCGTCAGCACCCTGTGCGAACTGATGGACGGGGCGGTCGGGGTCGAGAGCGAGGTTGGCGAGGGAAGTTCGTTCTGGATCGACCTGCCGTCGGCGGAGCCGAGCTTTGACGACGTGGCCCCGCCGAAGGTGGCCGAAAAGGACCCTCTGGCAGACACCAAATCGAGCGAGCGCATGCACACCATCCTGTATGTCGAAGACAACCCGATCAACCTGCGTCTGGTGGCCCGCGTTTTCGAGATGCGCAGCCATGTCGAGCTGATCGCTGCGCACGAGCCTGAGTTGGGTCTCGAGCTGGCGCGGGTGCATAAACCCGAACTGATCCTCCTGGACATCAACCTGCCGGGCTTGGATGGCTACCAGGTGCTGGAGCGGCTGAGGGCCGACCCCGAGCTGGCCCACATCCCGGTGGTAGCCCTTACGGCGAGCGCGATGCCCGGTGACATCGAACGGGGCAAGCGGTCCGGCTTCAACGATTACCTCACCAAGCCCATCAACGTGGCCGATCTGCTGGCCCTGGCGGATTCACTCAAGTGACGGACGCCATCAAGCCGACCATGCGTCTGCGCGACCGGAGAGGGATGTGACGGCAAACGACCCGTGGCGGCTGGATGGCGACAGCGCGTCGATTCTCATCGTGGACGACGAACCCGCCAACCTGAAGCTCCTCGACCGCATGCTGACAGTCATGAAGTACCGTGACCTGCGGTTGCTGGCCGATCCGCGCGAGGTGTTGCCCGCCTACCGGGAGCGGCGTCCCGACCTGATCCTGCTGGATCTGAACATGCCGCATCTGGATGGCTTTGCCGTCATGGCGCAGCTGCTGGCGCTGGACGACCCGCTGCTGCCGCCCATTGTCGTGCTCACCGCCCAGATGTCGCGGGAATACAAGCTGCGATCGCTCAATTCGGGTGCGCGCGATTTCCTGGTCAAGCCCTTCGACATGGCCGAGTTGCAGGCCCGCGTGCGCAACCTCCTCGATGCCCACCAGGCGCACCTCTTCATGCATGACCAGCAGAGCGCGCTCGAGGCGCTGGTGAGCCGCCGCACGGCCGAATTGCGCGAGACGCGTCTGCAGATCGTGCGCCGACTGGGGCGAGCGGCCGAGTATCGCGACAACGAGACCGGCAACCACATCGCGCGCATGAGCATCGTCAGCCGCATGCTCGCCAAGAGCCTGGGCTGGTCGGATGCAGACAGCGATCTTCTCCTCGAGGCCAGCCCGATGCACGATGTCGGCAA
This sequence comes from Rhodocyclaceae bacterium, assembly GCA_050303815.1. Lineage (GTDB taxonomy): Bacteria > Pseudomonadota > Gammaproteobacteria > Burkholderiales > Rhodocyclaceae > Cognatazoarcus. The sequence continues at coordinate 14,032 of JBNLCM010000181.1, read as the reverse complement.
GATCGGCATTCCGGACCGGATTCTGCAGAAGCCCGGCAGGCTGACTGCGGAAGAGTTCGAGGTCATCAAGACGCACCCGGCGATTGGCGGGGAGCTTCTCTCCGGCGACGACTCGGAACTCCTCGTGCTCGCGCGGACCATTGCCCTGACGCACCATGAAAAATGGGACGGTTCCGGATATCCAGCCGCGCTCTCCGGTACGGGCATCCCCCAGGCGGGGCGCATCGTCGCCGTCGCCGACGTCTTCGACGCGCTGACGTCTGCGCGGCCCTACAAGAAGCCCTGGACCTTCGAGGACGCGTCGGCGTTGATCCTCGACGGGCGTGGCAGACACTTCGATCCGTCCGTCGTCGATGCGTTTCTGGACCAGTTCGACGCGATTGTCGAAGTGTCCCGGCGCATGCGGGATGCCGACCCGGAGATGCCGGGCGCGTCGCAGGAGGAGGCATCATGAGCGACTGGTTTCGCCGGCTGGCGGTGCTGGCATCGGGATTCGCGATCGTATCGGCCGTGCACGCCGAAGGGTTGCGCGTGGGGGTCGTGCCGCAGTTTACTTCGGCCCGCATCGAGGCCACCTGGCAGCCATTGCTCGAGGAAGTCGGCCGGCGCGCCGGCGTGACGCTGGAGCTGTCGCCGTCACCGTCGATTCCGGAGTTCGAGCGCCGCTTCGAGCAGGGTGATTTCGACCTGGTGTATCTCAATCCTTACCATCAGGTCATGGCCCACGAGGCCCAGGGCTATCGTCCGATCCTGCGGGATGTGAGTCGCCAGCTGTCGGGCATCCTCGTGGTGCGCAAGGACAGCCCCGTATTGAAGGTGGAGGATCTGGCAGGCCAGGTCATCGCCTTTCCGGCGCCGAACGCCCTGGGGGCGTCCCTGATGATGCGCGCGGACCTGAAGAACCGGTTCGGTATTCCCTTCACGCCGCGCTACGTCAAGACGCATACCTCCGTCTATCTCAACGTCCTGCTCGGCGAGGTGGCTGCGGGCGGTGGTGTCAGGGCGACGTTTCGCGAGCAGAAGCCGGAGGTCGGCGAGGGCCTGCGCATCCTCTTCGAAACCGAGAAGGTGCCGCCTCACCCGATCAGCGTGCATCCGCGTGTTCCACGCAAGGTTGTCGAGGCTCTGGTCGAGGCCTTCGTCCAGATCGGGAGTGGAGCCGAGGCCGCGAAGTTGCTGGGCGATGTCCCGATCGGTCAACTCGGGCTCGCCGACCAGGCGGAATACGAGCCGCTGAAGCAGATGGGGCTCGAAGCCGTCTATGAGCGTTAGTCGCAACCTGCCGCTCTATCTCAAGCTGGCCGCACCGGTGGTTGTGCTGGCCGGTCTGTTCGTGGTGTTCATCCACGCCGTGTGGGGACCGCAACTGATGGCCGCCCAGCGCTCGCTGTTGCTCGAGCGGGAACACGACGTCATCCGCAACGTGGCGCCCACCCTTCAGATCGACCTGCTGGCCTTCGATTTCGGCGCCATCTTCGAGACCCTCAAGCGGGTCGAGCTGATCAATACCGACGAGCGCATGACGGTGACGCTGTTCAACCCCGAGGGGCGCCGGCTCTACCCCCTCGCCGACGTCCCGCCCGCGCCGGAGTCAGGCGACCGGATCCTGTTGCGCCAGCCCATCGACCATGAAGGGCGGGCACTCGGCGAGCTCGTGCTGACCATGGACATCTCCGACAAGCTGGCGGAAATCCAGGCCCAGATCGACGCCCTCGGCAACCTGGTCCTGGCCGCGGGCGCGGTTGTCCTGGTGCTGGCCATCGTTTCGTACTACTGGCTGATCGGCCGTCCCCTGACCACGCTGGCTGGCGTGGCCGCCCGGCTGGGCGAGGGCGACTTCGACGTGATCGTCCCGCAGGGGGCGAAGAACGGCACCGGCGTGCTGGGCGACGCGGTGCTCCGCCTGCGGGATAGTCTGCGCAAGACGCGCGCCGAGCGAGATGCCCATTCAGAGCAGCTTGCCGCCAGCCTCGTGCGCTACCGGACCCTCCAGGAGTCGATTCCCGGCGCGCTCCTGGTCCTGGATCGGAACGGGCGCATCGAAGAGTACAGCGGCGCGGCGGAAGCCGTCTTCGGCCAGGCGCGTGAGGCCATGATCGGGCGCGGATGCGACAGTCTGTTTCCCGATCCGGATTGCACGGGGCAACTGCAGCGGGCGTTCGAACCGGCCGGCGATCAGACGCGCGAGTCCGAGCACGAGGGCCTGCATGCCGATGGCCACCGCGTGCCACTGCGGGTCTTCCGCCGCACGATGTGCATCGACGGTGACCCGAGGATGGTCGTGATCGCGATGGATGTCAGCCGCATCAAGGCGGCGGAACACAAGCTGCTGGCCGCGAAGGAGGAGGCCGAGCGTGCCAACCAGGCGAAGACGGCCTTCCTGTCGCGCATGAGCCATGAATTGCGGACGCCGATGAACGCGATCCTCGGGTTCGGGCAGATCCTCGCGATGGATCCGGCCCTGTCCGAAGGCGAGCAGAAGCAGAGTCTCGATGAGATTCTCCGGGCTGGCGAGCACCTGCTGAACCTGATCAACGAGATTCTCGACCTCAGCCGCATCGAGGTCGGCAAGCTGTCCATGCGGCGCGAAGCCGTGTCGCTGGAGGAGTGCGCGCTGCGCGCCATTGCGCAGATCAGGCCCTTGGCCATGGCCCACGGCCTGAAGATCGAGACCGCGGGCCTCGAGGCGCGGCCGGTCATTCACGCCGACCGGACCCGCTTGATGCAGATCCTCCTCAACCTGTTGACGAACGCGGCCAAGTACAACCGGCGCGATGGCTGGATCCGGCTGAGCGTGTCCCGACAGTCGTCGCCTGCCCGCTGGCTGGTGGAGGTCGAGGATTCGGGCGTCGGCATTGCCGAGGACGACCTGTCACGGATCTTCGATCCGTTCGAGCGGGTCAAGGCTCACGAGCATGTGATCGAGGGCGCGGGCATTGGCCTGGCGCTCAGCTGCAAGCTGGTCGAGGCCATGAACGGTCAGATCGGTGTCGACAGCAGCCCGGGTGAAGGCAGCCGCTTCTGGTTCGCGCTGCCGATCGAGGCTGCGTCGGATGGGGTGGCCGATCTCGAGGACCGCCCCGCCGCCTGAGCGCTCAGCCGGCGGTGAGTTCCGCGATGACCGGCGTCGTGTCGGGCCGCACCCCACGCCACAGCAGGAAGGACTCGGCGGCCTGGGCCACCAGCATCCCGAGGCCGTCCGATCGCCGCGCGGCACCCAGGGCGCGTGCGTCGGCAAGGAAGCGGGTCTCGCCCCTGCCATACACCATGTCGTAGGCGAGGGCGCCATCGGCAAACAAACCTGTCGGCAGGGGCAAGCCCTCGTCGGCGAGGCTGGCGGACGTGGCATTGACCACCACATCGAACTCGTGCTTCCCCAGCATGCCGAAGCCCCCGCCGTGCAGGCCCTCGCGTACGCCGAAGGGTTCGATCAGCTTGACGGCTTTTTCGGGCGTCCGGTTGGCGATCATCAGTGAGTCGATGCCCGCGTCGAGCAGCGGCAGGATCACGCCGCGTGCGGCGCCGCCCGCGCCGAGCAGCAGGACGCGGCTGCCCGCCAGCGGGACACCGAGGCGATCGCGAATATCCGCGACCAGGCCGATTCCGTCGGTGTTGTCGCCCAGGATGCCATCGTCGTCGAACTTCAGCGTATTGACCGCACCGGCCAGGCGGGCACGCTCCGTCAGTCGGTCTGCGAGCCGCAGCGCCTCGACCTTGAACGGCACGGTGACGTTCATGCCGAGCCCGCCATTGGCCCGGAAGCGGGCGACAGCCTCGGCAAAGCCGTCGAGCGGGCCAAGCAGTGCCTCGTAGGTCATGTCCTGTTGGCACTGGCGGGCGAAAGCCGCATGGAGCTGGGGCGACTTCGAGTGGGCGATGGGGTTGCCGATGACGGCGTAGCGGTCGGTCATGGGAGTGCCTGCACGAGCGTCTTGCGGCCTCAGCCGCTGATGGCTTGGCAGTGTAGCGGCAACTCGGGGCACCCGCGATTTTCGTCGCATCTCCGACAGCGCCGCGACGGGCACGGTGGCATTCGCGACGCCCTCGCCGTTCCCCCTCCGTCAATCGTTTGCAAGTGATTGATATTGAAAGGCACGAACCCCTTGTCCGGCTTGGCATCAGGCTTGCTGGAGAGTGAACGGAAAACCTTTGTCGGGAGACCCTCATGAAACCCATTGTGGTGAATGACACGACGCTGCGCGACGGCGAGCAGACGGCTGGCGTGGCCTTTACGCAGGAGGAGAAGCTGGCTATCGCCCGTGCCCTGTCCGACGCGGGCGTCGCGGAGCTGGAGATCGGTATTCCGGCCATGGGCCCCCTTGAGCAGGAGGTGATCCGAGCCATCGTGAGCGAGCGCCTGACCGCCCGGACGATGGTCTGGGGGCGCCTGCGGGAGGACGATCTGGTGCAGGCGGTGGCGACCGGGGCCGACCTGGTGAACCTGTCGATCCCGGTCTCGGATCAGCAGATCGCCCACAAGCTCGGGCGCGACCGGGCCTGGGTCGTGCGGACCATCGAGCGCCTCGTGCCGCTCGCGAGAGACCTCGGCGCCGATGTTTGCCTCGGCTGCGAGGACGCCTCGCGGGCCGACCCGGACTTCATGTACCAGGTCATCGATGCAGCGGCACGGGCCGGGGCGCGTCGCTTCCGGTTTGCCGACACGCTGGGCGTGCTCGACCCTTTCGCGACCCATCGGCTGATCGCCGCGTACCGCGCGCGGACCGACCTGGAAATCGAAATGCATGCCCACGACGATCTGGGCCTCGCGACCGCTAACACGCTGGCTGCCGCGCTGGCCGGCGCCAGCCACATCAACACCACGGTGAATGGTCTGGGCGAGCGGGCCGGCAATGCGCCGCTAGAAGAACTGGTGGTGGCACTGCGTCAGCTGCACGGCGTCGATACCGGCGTGTCGTTCGGGGCGCTGCGGCGGGTCTCGAACCTGGTCGCCGAGGCCTCCGGACGGCCGGTTGCCGCCAACAAGAGCATCGTTGGCGCGAACGTCTTCACCCACGAGGCGGGTATTCACGCCGATGGCCTCGCCAAGCATCCGCACAACTACCAGTCCATCGATCCGGTCTGGCTGGGCGAATCGCATCGCATCGTCCTCGGCAAGCATTCGGGCAGTGGCGCCGTCGCGCGGGCCTACGCCGAATTGGGGCTTCCACTCGCCGAATCCGAAGCCGACTGGCTGCTGGCACGCATCCGCCAGTTCGCCACGGCGTTCAAGCGGGCGCCATTGACCGAGGAGCTGCAGACGATGCGGCTCGAGATGCTGGCCACGGCGTCGCTGGACGGCCAGTGTGAAATAGCGCACTGACGCGATACGACAGCCTCGCCCGGCAGACCCAAAGCTTGATCTAGGTCGTAATACTCTGTTTCACATTTATCCCTGCCTACGTTAAGGTCTTTCCTTTGGCCGCAGGCGCGCACGCGGTGTGCGTCGGTGGATGGGCCGATCAAGTCGCCCGACCTGTACCAAAGGGGAACGCAGTGGGGGAAGCAGTCTTTCGGCGGGTGAAATTGCTCGCCATCGGAGTGATGGTGGGCTGGTTGCTGGCCGTGCCGTCCCGCGCGGCTGATAGCGCGCCGGACGGCAATGCGCTGATCGCGGCGGGCAAGAAGACCGCCACCTTCTGCGCCAATTGCCACGGCGAGTCGGGCATCAGCAAGTATCCGAACGTGCCCAATCTGGCGGGCCAGAACCCGGCCTACCTGTTGCGCCAGCTCGATGCGTTCACGGCCGGCCGGCGCCGCAATGCCTTCATGGAAGGCCTGGTCAAGATGCTGTCGGCAGACGATCGGGCGGGCGTGGTTGCCTACTACGCGTCCCTGCCGGTCACGCCGGCGCGACCGGCGCCGGGGCCCCTGGCCGGAGCGGGAGGCAAGGCCTTCGCGAAGGTTTGCTCGGAGTGCCACGGCAAGGACGCCCTGGGCGGCAACGAGTATCCGCGTCTCGCCGGGCAGCAGGCGGACTACCTCAGGATCAATCTGATGCGCTACCTGCACCCCACCGCGGAACGTTCGTACGGGCCGATGAGTGCGGCCGTCATGCGCCTGGGCGAGGACAAGATCGACGCCGTCGTTGACTATCTCTCGAGCCTCGACGTGCCGCGCTGAGGTGGGGGGCTGCGCCGTCCGCCTGGCGGCGGTCTACGGTCTGTGGGCATGGGTCTGGCGGTTGCGCTGGGTCTGACGGGTCTGAGGACAGGGCAGGCCCCGGCCCGAGGGACTGAGGCGGGCCGTCCTCCCGCAGGCTCATCGCCAACGCGATCCGCCAGACACCGGCTCACGGACCCTAAATGTTCCGGCACAGCCCCTTCAGGACCAGGTCAGCGAAGCTGACGATGCCGACCACCTTGCCGCTCTCCACGACCGGTGCGCGGGACAGTTCGAACCGGGTGAACAGCCGCGCGCAGTAGCGGATGTCCATGTCCGGATCGACCGTGATGACGGGCTTCGCCATGATTTCATAGACGTTGACGCGCTCGGGCGCGCGGTCCTGGCCAAGCACCTGGCGCGCAATGTCCGAGATCAGCAGCATGCCGTACTCGTCATCGTCGTGCCGCTTGTCCACGATCAGGCTCTTGGTGTCCACGTGCTTCATCTGTCGCAGCGCTTCGGCGATCGTCGCCATGCCGTCGATGATGTCGAACTCGCGCTTCATCACGTGCCGCACGCGCACCACTTCACGGCTGGTCATAGCTCATCCTCCACGACGCCGGTCAGTTCCTTCATCTGGCGGCTGACACCCACGGCGTCCTCCACGTCGATCTGGAAGGCGATGCCGGTGCCCGGCTTGTTGTCGAATTCCCCCTTGACCGCGATCGTCTCAAGGATGTTCCGGGCGAGATGCTTCTCGACCAGGAACAGCAGCATGTCGCGCTGGGTCTCGAGGGCCAGCCCGAAGAAGGTCTTAGTCTTCTGCAGGCCTTCACCGCGGGCCTGGTTGATCACGGTCGCGCCCGTGGCGCCGGCTTCCCGGGCCGCCTGCAGGACGGCGTTGGTCTTGTCGTCCTCGACCAGGGCGATCAGGAGCTTGAAATGCATGGTCATTCACCTCGTTCAGGGCGGGGCTCGGAGGGACGCCTGCGCGTCCGCCACTCGGCCACCTGGGCATAGCTCATCACGGTCATCATCGGAAACAGGCTGGCAAAGGCGATCAGGCCAAAGCCGTCGAGCAGCACGCTGCGGCCCGGTACCGTTCCGGCCAGGCCGAGGCCCAGCGCGGTCACCAGCGGGACGGTCACGGTCGATGTGGTCACGCCACCGGAATCATAGGCCAGCGCGATGATGGTCCTGGGGGCGAACATCGTCTGGATGATGACGAAGATGTAGCCGGCGACGATGTAGTAGTGCAGGGGGGTGCCGGTGACGATCCGGAATGTCCCCAGCGCAATGCCGATAGCGACACCATTGGCGACCGCGATGCGCAGGCCCCAGACGTTGATCGCGCCGCCCGACACCGCGGCAGCCTTGATCGCCACGGCAATCAGCGAGGGCTCGGCAATCGTGGTCGAGAAGCCGATCGCGGCGGCGAAAGCATAGACCCAGAGGTAGTCCGACCAATGGAACTGCGCCGGCACGAGATCCGCCGCGCCGTAGATGAAGACCGGGTCGGTGAGCTGTTGGGCCATCAGCTTGCCGAGCGGGAAGAGGGCCTGGTCGAGTCCTTCGAGGAAGAGGGCAAGGCCGAGCAGGACATAGCCGAATCCGATCAGTACCTGCTTCATGTTCGGGATCGGCTTGCGAATGACGAAGAACTGGAAGCCGAAGATGATCACGGCGATCGGCAGCACGTCGAACACGGTCTGTCCGACCGTGCCGGCAAAGTGCAGGAGGCCATCCACCATCAGACGAGCATCCCGTAGGCCATCACGAAGATCATCGGCGTCAGCGAGGCAAAGGCGATCAGGCCGAAGCCGTCGATCATCGGGTTTCGTCCCTTGATCGAGGAGGCGAGGCCGACCCCGAGGGCCGTGACCAGCGGGACGGTAATGGTCGAGGTCGTCACGCCGCCCGAATCGTAGGCGATCCCGATGATTTCGTCAGGGGCGAACTCCGTCATGATCACCACGCCGATATAGCCGCCGATGATCAGGTACTGGATCGGCCAGCCCCGCAGGATCCGGAGCACGCCCAGCATGATGGCGAATCCCACCGATAGGGCCACCGTATATCGCAGGCCCTGGGCGTAGTCCTTCCGGGCCCCCTCGGTGTTGGTGATGACACCCCCTTCGGCGGCGATCTGCGCGGCTTCGTCGGCCACCGCGATCAGCGCCGGCTCGGCCACCGTCGTGCCGAAGCCGAGGGCGAAGGAAAAGGCGAGCAGCCAGAACAGGGAGCCCTTGCGCGCGAAATCGTAGGCCATCCGTTCACCGATGGGGAACAAGCCCATCTCGAGGCCACGGATGAAGAAGGTCAGGCCCAGCACCACCAGCACCGTGCCGACGAGCAGATTGCCGAGGTTCGGGATGGGTTGCTGCAGTACCACCATCTGGAAGAAGCCGATCACGACCGCGATGGGTAGCAGGTCCCGTACGCTGTCGAGCAGGGAGGCGAGGAATTGTTGCAGCTGCTTGCTCAAGGGGACCGGCGGCCTTGGTTGATCGGGGGGGAGTCAGGTTAATTTCGGCACGTCGACCGAGGAATTGAACCGGCATCGCATATTTTATCGACGCCCCCCGGCCGGGGCATTCGCGACATTACGGATGGATGCCCGCTCAGCGCAGGCGATAGACCTTCCAGGGCATGCGTTCGAGGGGGATCGCCCCGACCAGCGAGGTCAATTCCTCCGCGCCGAAATAGCGTGCGGTGCCGTCGTCCTGCTGGCCCATCAGCACCACCGGCGCGCCCGCGAAGGTCGCGGCCAGCCGCTCCACTGCCATTTCGGCCTCGCCGGCATGGGTCACCAGGTCGAGGGGAACCAGCACGACCACCACGTGCTGCCCCCTGACCGACATTGCTGCGGCCTGGACCGTCCCGGCGGAGCTGTCGTCACCGGTCGAGGACTCGATCGTCGGGGGCGGCTCCATGGGGGGGGAGTCGGGCGACGCGGGCTTGGTTTCGGTCGGTGGCTCGCTGGTGGCGGCGCCGTCGAGCACCGCGGCGCAGTCCGGGCAGTCGCTTCGGCTGGCGACAACGGCGTCTCGGATCAGCATCTGCTCGACCGCGACGCGTCGGTCGCGATCGACAACCACGCAGTGCCAGTGGTCGTCAATGCGCACCTGCAGGTAGTGCGTCGAGGCGGGCATCTCGGCCACCGCGGCAGCCGATACGAAGATGGGACCTGGCAGCTCGGCGCTGCAGGGACGGCACGCGTGGGCCCAGACGGACATCGGCAACCTCCCGGAAAGCGCACTCGCGGCGCGGACAGCAATCGGTCCAGTGTATCGGTGGCCGACGCCCCTGACCATAGCCATCGGGATATTCCCCGGGCATGGGGCCCTGGCGAGGCGGTCGATCCCGACCCGTCAGCGGAGCCGCGCGTAGCGGGTCCTGAGGTCGGCGAGGTCACCGGCGTCGCCGAACCGGGCAGCGGCATTGCGCAGCAGCTTGTCGGCATGGCGGCGCAGGGCGGCGCGGTCGTCCGGCTCGAGGCAGACGCCCGACAACTCGGCCAGTGCCTCCATCAGGCGGATCGCGACCGGCGCGCTGTCCTTCGCGTACTGGCGGATCGGATTGAAGGCGGCGTCGAGGGCATTCGCGAAGCCGGGCGAATGGTCATGCACCCGGGGCACGCCGTCCGCGTCGCGGTGCCAGCCCGCGGGCCGGCCAAGGGCGGCCAGGCGCGCCAGCGCCGAACTCAGCCGATCGACGCAGGTGATCGCCGTGAAGGGGTCGTTGATGCCGGGCGAGAGCGCCCGCGCGGCGATCTCGACCAGCTGGTCAAGGGCGAACTCCACGTCCTGGGTGGCCGTCCTCTGGGGGCCGAAGACGACGCAGGCCTGCAGGCGTGCCTCGAGAGGACCATCCAGGTAGCCCGCGGGCCAGACCGACATCAGGCGGCTGCCCTGCAGCAGATAGTGCCCGGCCCGACGCTCGAGTCGCACAACCACGTCCGCCTCGGCCGCAACACGCGCGAGGGCCGCGTGGTCCAAGGCCTGGAGGTAACCATGGCATGGCGAAACCACGCAGGCCGGCGCCTCGTCGAAGGCGTGTCGCGCGCCGCTGGCGGCGGACGGTGAGGCCTCCGGGGCTTGCCCGGGCGCCGAACACAGGGCGTCGATCTGGTCGCACAGCTCGCGGTAGATGATCTCGATCAGCGTGTCGGCCTGGATGGTGATGGCCACGTGGTGGATGTAGGCAATCAGCGTGGCCACGCTGACCACCGCCAGCAATACGCCGATGCCCACTGCCAGGCGCGGAATGAACTCGGCTGCGGCGTCGCCGTGGCGGATCGCGCTCAGTACCAGCAGGCAGTAGAGGAAGGTGGCGAGAAAGGCGCCCAGCGCGCTCTGGTTGATCCGGTCGCGGATGAAATTGCGCAACATCCGGGGGCCGAACTGGCCCGACGCCAGCGACAGCGCCACCAGCGTGATCGAGAAGACCACGCCGGCGATCGTCACCATCGAGCCTGCCACTGTCGACATCACGGCGGTCGCGCCGGCGCTGCTCGCGACGAGGGCCCAGGCGAGCCAGTCCCGCTCGTGCAGGTTCACCTGCGTGTCGGCATAGATCGCGAGCCAGGCCATCAGGACGGCGGCGATCAGCATCAGCATCGGGACGAACCAGTAGCTGGTGCGCAGGCGCTCCCAGAGCGTGCTGAGCCGGACCGACAGCGCTTCAGTGGGAAGCGGCATCGTGGTCCTCTCCGTTGCCGAGGCCGCCCGGCAGCACCGCGGCAATCTCGCGCAGCGCGGCGATCAGGGGCTTGGGCGGGTCCTGCGGCAAAGTGGCCAGGCCCGTTGTCCAGGATACCGATGGCGCGACCAGGCGCAGCACGCGGGCGTCGCTCGGGATGCCGATCTGCTCGAGCACGCTGCGTGGAATGATGGTGCTCCAGGCGCCGCTGCAGACGTGGGCCAGCAGGCTCACGATGGAGTTGGTCTCGAGCGTCGGCCGCGCCTGGGTGCCCACCGAGGCAAAGGTGGCGTCGATGGTCTGGCGGTTCAGCATGTCATCGGTCAGCAGGCACAGGGGCAGGTCGGGTGCCTCGGCCCAGGCGATCTCGTCGCGTCCGTCGAGCGGCCCGCCACGGGGTGTCAGCAGCACGTGGTCCTCGACCCACAAGGGCTGCGTGACCAGCGGCAGGTCGCCCCGGTGGGGCAGGTAGATCACGCCGGCATCGATCTCGAAATTCGCCAGCCGTCGCATGATCTCGCCGGTCGAGAGCGAGCGCACCTCGATGGCGACCTGGGGATGGCGACGCGACACCGCCGCCGAGAGTGCGCTCACGGCGGTGAGCGCCGTCGGGATGACGCCGACCACCAGACGCCCCTGCAGGCGGTTGCGCAGTGTCGCCAGCTCCTGCTTCAGGCTGGCCACGCCATCGGCCAGTCGCTGGGCGTGTTCCAGCACGCAGCGGCCTTCAGCCGTCAGGCCGACGAACTGCTGGCCCCGCTCGACGACGGTGACGCCCAGCTCCGTCTCGATGTCCTTGATTGCCGCCGACAGGGTCGAGGACGACACGTGGCAGGCCTCGGCGGCGCGGCCGAAGTGCTTCTCGCGGGCCAGCGCGATCAGGTAGAGGTACTTGCGGGCGATCATCGGCGGGATTGTTCCGCGAGCAGGCCGTCGAGCCGATCGGCGAATGCTTTCGCGTCGGCGGTCGTGAAGGCGGCGGGGCCGCCGGTGTCCACGCCGCCCGAGCGCAGGGTGTCGAGAAAGTCGCGCATCGCCACCCGCTCGCCGATGTTGCTGGCATCCAGCCGGTCACCGCGTGGCTCCAGCACCACGGCGCCCTTGGCGATCACGAGGGCGGCCAGCGGCACGTCCGCGGTGATGACGATATCGCCGGCGGCCGCCTCCTCGGCGATCCGGCGGTCGGCCTCGTCGAAACCGGACGGCACCTGGATGCCCCGGATGAAGGGCGACGGCGGCATCTTCAGCCACTGGTTCGCGACCAGCGTGAGCAGGGTTTCGGTGCGCCGCGCCGCACGGTACAGAATCTCGCGGATCGCGACAGGGCAGGCGTCGGCATCTACCCAGATCTTCATCATGCCTCCGGCCATGGGTGGTGCCCCGATGGTACTCCGTCAGGCGGCGGCGAGCCCATTGACGCCGAATCCGCTAACCTGAGGCACCAGGCAAATGGAAACGGGTGGGGCGGGCATGGCGAAGATCTATCCGGATGGCTGGCGCGACCTCGATGCGAGCGGCGCCGCCGCCCGCGAGATCGCCACGCTGGCCCGCTTCGAGGCGGCCCTTCCGGCCGCCTACACCGTGTATCACGCGGTGCACTGGACGACCGTGGAGCAGGGCCACTCGATCTACGGCGAGGTCAGCTTCGCGATCGTCAACCGTGCCGGCGCGGTGCTGCTCGTGGAGCAGATGAGCGGCCTGCTCGACGAGTCGCCCGATGGTCTCGTCAAGCGCTATCCGGGCAAGCGGCTGAGTGTGCCGGTGCGGATCGGACGTACCCTGCAGGTCCTTGGCCGCAAGCTGGCGGACCGTGTCGGCGGGGCGTCGGTGCCGATGGAATACCTGCTCTACTGCCCCGACTACACCGTGCGCGAACCGGCAACGGCCGGCCTCGCCCCCGAGCGCATCGTCGATGCCAGCCGCCGCGATCACCTCGTATCGTGCCTCGTCGACGTGCTGGGTCCGGGCGAAGTGGCACCGCAGGCCGACTTGGTCCATCGTTTCCTGCGCGACATCATCCAGCTCGAACCGGACGTCTCCGCCCTGGTCGGGCAGGCCCGTACGCTGGTCAACCGGGTGTCCGGAGGCCTGGCACACTGGGCCCGCCAGCTCGACATGACCCCCTTCCGTCTGCGCGTCACCGGCACGGCGGGGTCTGGCAAGACCCAGCTCGCGCTGGCCGAGTACCGGGCCGCCGTCGAGGCGGGCCGGGCGGCCCTCTATGTTTGCTACAACCGGCCCCTGGCTGACCATATCCGTGCGATTGCGCCGCCCGGCGGGCGCATCTGCACCTTCCACATGCTGTGCGACCAGTTCGTCCGTGCCCGCGGCCAAACTCCCGATTTCGGGCGCCCTGGAGCCTTCGAGCGGCTCATCGACATCGCCGCCGACTTCGAGCCCGGCCCCGACTTCCTGTTCGACACGGTGATCGTGGACGAAGGGCAGGACTTCCCCGAGCGATGGCGCGATCTCGTGTTCCGCCACGCACGTCGCGATGCCCGCCTGCTGTGGCTCGAGGACCCGCTGCAGAACCTGTACGGACGCGAGCCGGTGCACCTGCCGGGCTGGGTCGGCTTGCGGGCCAGCAGCAACTATCGCAGTCCGCGGGCGATCGTGCGCATGCTGGCCGAGCTGGTGCCCGAGGACGAGCGACCGGAGGCCCGTTCGCCCTTCGAGCGGGGCGAGGTGGACTTCCTCGAGTACGAGGGCGACGAAGCCCTCGAGTCCCGTGTCCGAGAGGCGGTCCGGCAATGTTACGCAGCGGGATTCCGCAGTGAGGACACGGCGCTGATCACGTTTCGTGGCCGGGAGCACTCGCGACTGCTCGGTCGTGACAGCCTCGGGCGGGTGAGCCTGCGCCACTTCACCGGCCGCTACGATCTCTTCGGCTCGCCGGAGTTCTCGCCGGGCGAGCTGCTGGTGGAATCGGTGTATCGATTCAAGGGGCAGGCGGCGCCCGCCGTGATCCTGGCCGAAGTCGATTTCGACACGCTCGACGATGCGGCGATGCGAAAGCTCTTCGTCGGCGCCACCCGGGCGATGATGAAGCTCGTCGTCGTGTTGACGCCGCGCGCCCGGGCCCGGCTGGCGGAGCGGGGCATCCAGTAGGGACTGTCGGCCGGCGCCTGCCGCGCGCGCCCGGCGCCACCGGGGGGGCGCCGGCGCGGCCCGTTCAGTCCTCAAGTGGCGCGTTGCAGCGCGCCAGGGCGAGCTGGATGGCAGGGACCTC